>CAZFRV010000392.1:0-4960 GCA_964521445.1 uncultured Acidobacteriaceae bacterium | reverse complement strand
AACCTTGCGGTCCGCCAGCCGAACCAGGGTGATTGTCCATGATGGCGTATAGCCGGCTTCGCCCGACTCGTACCGGCCCATCTCGATCCGGCCCTCTTCCACGCAGACCAGGGTGCGCGCCCCGGCTGCGGTTGCAGCCTCCAACCCGGCAACGCGAATCGCGGGATTGTGGCTCCACGGCGCCTTGCTCTTTTCGCGATGAAACAGGATATACACCGGCGCTTCCGGCCAGCCCTCAGCGGCTTCGCCGACCTGGTACGGATCGTCACAGATCTTAGCTGCGGCAGTCGTGGCCAGCGCGGGCGCCACGGCTTTTTTCTGCTGCGCTGCAAGCGCTGTGGTCACCGCGCACAGGCTCATGATGAGTACAACAATTTTCATAGAAACGCTACCTTCTCCGCGCCATCCAATATGCCACGCTTAAGACCAACAAATACGGACCAGCACTTACGACGGTAATGCGCGATTGCGGCACACGCCAGGTGAACAGGATCGCAGCCAGTACGGCCACGAATCCAAAGATGGAGCCGGCGGCTCCGAAGGGCGAGCGCAAAGGCAGCGCGGCAAGTTGTTCCGGAGAAATCCTGCGCCGGAACTGTACATGGGCCAGCAGCGAGACCAGCCATGCCATCATGCCTCCCGCCAGCGCCGCGCCGATGATGTAGAGGTACGCCTGTTGTGGAGCGAAGAACTGCACCACGATGGCCAGCACAATCCCCAGCATCGACGCCATCAGCGCGCTCATGGGCACGCCTTGATGGTTCAGCTTGCTCAGGGCCGCCGGCGCGTAGCCCGAACGCGCCAGAGAGAAGAGCATGCGCGAGGCGACGTAAATCGTGGCGTTGGCCCCCGACAGTGCGGCCGTCAGCACCACAAAATTCATGATGAAACCAGCGGCAGGAATGCCGGCCACATTGAACACGGTGACAAACGGGCTCTCGGAGACGCCGGCGTTGCGCCACGGCATCACGCCCACCAGCACCGCGATAGCGCCAATATAGATGAAGGCCAGCATGGCAAAGGCAACCCTGGTGGCGCGCGAAACGTCGCGGCTCGAACGCGCCTCGCCCGACGAGATGGCCACCATCTCAATCCCCAAAAAGCTGTACAGCCCGAACGAGATGGCCATGAGCGGCGCCGGCCAGCCATTGGGCGCAAATCCTCCATTCGTGACGTACTGTGCGTGGACTCTGCCTCCGGCCAGCAGCGCCGCCCCGGTCAGGATGAAGGCGAAGATAGTGACCACCTTAATCAACGCGAACCAGTATTCAAATGTCCCGTAGCGTCCGACGGAGAAGAGATTGGCGGCGGCGAGAAAGACGCCGAAGAGGATCATCCACACCACCACCGGCACATGAGGGAACCAGATGCGCATGTAGGTTCCGGCTGCCACCAGCTCCGAGCCGATGGCGATCACCACCGAGAACCAGTACCCAGCGCGTGCGATAAAGCCGGCCCAGTCATTCAAATACATCTCGGCATAGACGCCGAACGATCCCGCAGCCGGATGCATACTGGACATCTCGCCCATAGCCATGGCCACGGTCCAGGCGATCAGCGCGCTGAAGACGTAGGTTACGACCACGGCCGGCCCGGCCACCTGGATGGCCGCGCCCGAACCCAGCAGCAGTCCGGTGCCGATGGAGCCTCCCACGGCCACCATGGCCATTTGGCGCGCAGTCAGCTCGCGTTTCAGGCCTTGTTCCTGGTCAGGCATCGCCAAGTTATACCCGCCTGGGCCGCCGATTGCCAGCACTTCCACTCCGGAACGGGCCGACGCACCGGTCTTCACACTGGTCTTGCACTAAAGTTCCGGTCCAGGTCATTGAGCCGAGGGACGATTCCGCATAGAATTGAGCAAACCTTCAGCCTCAAGCTCATCTTCGATCTTTGCACCATGGCGGTTCCCATCCGAGAGCAGTTTGAGCCGGGGTTCCTGGCATGCGTTTTCGCGTGCCCGGTGTGATTGAGGAAGCGGCTCCATGGCGGACATCTCCAAGCGACTGGACAAAGCGGAAAAATATCTCCAGAAGAGCAAGCCGGAAGCGGCCTTGGAGGAATACCTCGGCATTCTGGATGACGATCCGCAGAACGATCAGGTACGCCAGACCGCGGCCGACCTTTGCCTGGCGCTGGGCCGCGGCGGCGAGGCAGCCACCTTGCTCAGCCACCTCTTCGAGCAGGAAGTGCAGGCCGGCGAGAGCGGCAAGGGCATCGTCACCTACCGCAAGTTGGCGAAGATTTCCATTCCTACGCCCAGCCAGACGTTCCACTACGCCCGTCTGGCCGAGAAAAAGGACAAGCGCGAAGCGCTGGAGGCCTACGAAACCGCCCTAGCCGGGTTTGAACGGCAGAAGAAGGCCGTGCAAGCCCTGGCGGCAGCCAAACGAATTGTTGAGCTCTCGCCGACCATGGAAAACCTCGAGCGAGCGGGGGAAAAGGCTTCCTTGCTGGGCGAAGGCGCGTCCGCAGCCGCCAACTTTGTGCACCTGGGCCAACTCAAGGACGAAGAGTCCCCCGGCACCGGCTTCGCCTGGTTTGAGCGCGCTTACAATCTCGATCCCAACAATCTCGAGGGGGTCCGTCTTCACGCGCGCGGCTTGTTTTCGCGGGGTATGTTACAAGAGTGCATCAACGTGTTGCAGCCCGCCGTGACCGTGCTCAAGAGCACTCCCGAGCTGCGTGAACTTTACGCGCACGCGTTGATGGCGGCGCGGCGTCCTGCTGAAGCCGAGCCTTTCGCCTGGGAGCTGTTTGCCAAGGACCCTCGGCAACTCGAAGAGATGACATCCCTGGTGGGCGTGTACCTGGACGTGGGCGACGCTCAAGGCGCCGTGGCCCTGGCGCAGAAAATCGACGGCCACGAATCCCGCGCCGGGCGGCAACGCGAGTTTCTCACCGCGATCTACGAGGTCTCCAACAAGCGCCTGCCTTCGCTGGGCTTCGTGGAGTATCTGGCCGATCTGTTCAACAAGGCCAACCGCGAGCAAGAGTACAGCCAGACTCTGCTCAAGCTCTTCCAGGCCCAATTCGCCGCCGGACACTTCGCCCAGGCCGGCGAAACCCTGGACCGCGCGGCGGAACTCGATCCTTACGAAACCGGACACGCCAAGCGGTTGGAGATTCTGCGGGGCAAGATCGACCCCAACCAGTTCAACCGGATCGCGCGCCGTTTTCAGACCGCGGCCAGCTCGGCCAAGCCGGCGCAGCAGGCGCAGGCGCCCTCGCCCGTCTCCGCGCCTGTGTCGGAGGCACAGGAATCCGAGCCCACCGTGCTTGAAGATTTCATCCTGCAGGCGGAGATCTACCTGCAATACGGCATGCGCTCCAAGGCACTGGAACGGCTGGAGCGCGTCAGCAAGCTGTTCCCGCGGGAGGAAGAGAAAAACGAGAAGCTGCGTCATCTTTATATATCCGCCAACTACACACCGGCATATGCAGCTGCTCCGAAGGCGCCGCCCAGCCCACCCGGAGCAGCCGCCAAAGCGCCGGCAAAACCCCCGACTCCCCCGCCCGCTCCCCGGGATGACGAAAGCGCTGTTGACAACTTTGCCCGCGTCACCGAGATCACGCGCAACATCTATCGCCAGGGCAGCGTCAAGGCGGTGCTGTTCACGGCGGTCAATGACATTGGCCGCCATTTCAACGCCAGCCGCTGCGTGGCCGGACTGTGTACGGTAGGCAAGCCGCCCTCCGCGGCGCTCGAATACTGTGCGCCGGGGATCAAGCAGTCTGACGTCATGTCCATCGTGAAGCTGATCGGGCTCATGCAGCAGCTCGCCGTGAATGGTCCCGTCTCTTTCCCCAAGGCCCGTCAGGCGCCCGAGTTGGTCACGGCGCGGGAGAGCATTCAGGCGCTGGGCATTGAATCGCTGCTGGCGGTCCCGCTGCTCGACGCCGGCGAACAAGCCGGCATCCTTATCCTGGAGCAGTGCGCGCCCCGCCAGTGGCAGCAGACCGACCTGGTGGTGCTGCGGACCATCGCCGAGCAGATGGTGCTGGCCGTGAGCAACGCCCGCTTGCGCACGCTGATGAAGACCCTGGCCGTGACCGACGAAAAATCCGGCCTGCTCAAGCGCGCTTCATACCTCGATGTGCTTCTTTCCGAAGTCAAGCGCTCCTTGCAGCAGCAAACGCCACTCACTCTCATGCTGCTTCATTTCGGCCGCGCCTCGGCCCTGGTCAAGGAGATCGGCGAGACCAACGTGGAGAACCTCATGCAGCAGATCGGGCAGAACCTGGCCGGACACATCCGCCAGAATGACGTGGCCGTGCGCTATGACCTCACCACCATCGCCCTGGTGCTCGCTGACGCCAACGAGAAAACTTCATTTTTGGTGGTCGATAAGATGAGGAAAGTCCTGGCCACCACCCGGATTCCCACCACCGAGCGCACCCCGCCCATCAGCGTGGGAATCGCCGAAGCCCTGCTGCAGGAAAAGTTCGATGCCGCCGACATCGTCACCGAGGTCATCAACCGCGTGGAAAGCGCACTGGAGATCGCCCGCGCCGAAGGCGGCAACAAAGCCCATTCCCTGGCTCCGACCCTGCAACCGGCATAGGAAGGCAGCCGTTAGCCCTTAGCCTTTGGCGCCTCTCCCATCCGCAATCCTTTGAGTTCTTATCCGCGAGCATCCGCGTTTATCCGCGGTAAGGTTTTTGGGTCTTTTTTTCTTCAACCGCACGAGCGCGGCGTCTCCCATTGACTTTCGCTTTAGCTCCCCCACGCTTGGCATATAATACCCGCCCTGAGAATAATCCTATGAAACTGCGCTTCGCTCTTATCTGCTTTCTCCTGCTGCCGGCCGCTTTTGCCGCGGCCCAAGCCAAAACCGAAGTTGGCGAACTCAACCACGCCAAGTTCCGCATCGACATCCCGGAAAACTGGAATCACGGCTTGGTCGTCTATTGCCACGGTTACGCCGCCGATCCCGGCACCTTCACCAACAAGGAGCTGCCC
>CAZFRV010000391.1:0-22515 GCA_964521445.1 uncultured Acidobacteriaceae bacterium | reverse complement strand
CGTGGAGATCGATGAATCCCGGGGCCACGATCAGCCCGCGCGCGTCAATGTTCTCCTCGCCCTTGCCGCGCAGCTTGCCGGGTGCGGCAATCTCCTCCACGCGTCCGCCTTTGAGCAGAAGGTCGTACTTGCCCTCGAGCTTCTGGGAGGGGTCGATAAGAAAGCCATTGCGAATTGATAGACTTCTGGAGGCCATCAAGAAAAACCTTTCGCCGCTGACAGATCAGCAATTAGCAATTCGCAATTGGCAATTAGCCAAGCCGGGCGGCGCCGGCCCGCTCGCGAATCCCGGCTCCTTCCGGCAAATTGCCAATTGCTATTTGCTAATTGCTTATCCACCTAAGCCGCCCCCATGCACATCGTCAGAATCGCCATCCTCACATACACCCCGTTATGCACCTGTTCCTCGATGACCGACTGAGGTGAATCGGCGACTTCGCTCTGGATCTCCATGCCCCGGATCATGGGTCCGGGATGCATCACGATCGCGTCGCTCTTGGCCAGCTTCAGACGCTCTGCCGTGAGCTGATATTGGGCGACATACCTGCCGGCATGCAGCTTCAAGCCGGCCAGGCGTTCTTTCTGTACGCGCAGCATCATGACCACGTCGGCCTTGCGCACGGCTTCTTCGATGTGGCGGGTGATCTTGACGCCTGGAGCCAGCATCGCGGCCGTCTCCGGCAGCAGTTCCGCGGGACCGCACAGCACGATCTCGGCGCCAAAGCGCGAAAGCAGATGGATGTTGGAACGCACCACGCGGCTGTGCTGGATGTCGCCCACCATGGTCACCCGCAGCCCTTTCAGCGACTTCTTGTGGCGCAGCATAGTATAGGCGTCGAGCAGCGCTTGCGAAGGATGCTCGTGCATACCGTCGCCGGCGTTGATGATGGGAATGTTGAGATTACGGGCCAGCACGTGAGGCGCGCCCGACAACGGATGCCGCACCACAATGCAATCCGCTCCCAGCGCCTGCAGGGTCTTGCCGGTATCCACCAGCGTCTCGCCTTTTTCAATGCTCGAGGAGATCGCGTTGATTACCGAGGTGTGCGTGCCCAGAAGCTGAGCGGCAAATTCAAAGGAGACGCGGGTGCGCGTGGAAGGTTCGTAGAACAGCAGCGCGATCCGTTTGCCCCGCAGCAGCGGCCGCGGGGCTCCGGAATGCATCCTGCGCGCCAGGTTGAGAAAAGAGGTAATGTCGTCTGCGGTGAGATGTTCAAGGCCGAGCAGAGAACGAGTTCGCTTCGTTTTAGCTATGCGGTACGCTCCACCAGCATGACTTGTTCTTCCTTATCCACTTCGGTGAGCCGGCATTCAATGATTTCGCTGCCCGTGGTTTGTACGGTTCTTCCTACGAACGCGGCCTCGATGGGCAGTTCGCGGTGGCCGCGGTCGATGAGGACGCAGAGCTGCACGCGCCGGGGGCGTCCGTGATCGAACAGGGCATCCATGGCGGCGCGGATCGTGCGACCGGTGTAAAGCACGTCATCCACCAGGATCACGTTCTGGTTCCCGATCTCCACCCCCAGAGGCGTGGCTTTCTGAATCACGGGAGTGGCGCCGACGGTGGAGAGATCGTCGCGATACAGAGTGATGTCCAGGGTACCCACCGAAACCGGCCGCTTCTCGATCTGTCCAATCAGCCTTCCCAGCCGCGCCGCCAAGGGAACACCCCGGCGTTTGATGCCCACTAATGTAAGGTCTTCCACGCCGTTGTTTTTCTCGACAATCTCATGGGCCAGACGAACCAGGGTGCGCTCGATTTCTGAGGCCGACATGATGCGTCCTTTTTCGCGCAGGTTGGGCAAACGGGATGGAGTACCGGCGGTCATAGTCCACCGCATCATAGCCGATGCGGGCGGTTTCGCCAAACTTAGGGGCCAGACTTATTTCGGCCCAGGGACGCAGCCAGAGCTCCGCTCACACTGCCAATGATGAGCGTACATACCAGGAGGACCGACATCCCCATGATGGTCAAGAGCGCCACGCCCCTGGGTCCGCTAAACACTTGGGCCATTTGTGCGGCTTGAGGGCTGGGATTACGGGCCAATGCGTCGCGCATCCCGCTTTCCGCCTCTTGGCGATAGCCCGAGGGATCGTGCGCTACCGCGGCCACAAGAAGAAGGGCCAAGACTGTGAAGGTGAGAAACCCGACCAGGGCGCCCATCCTGGCGCCCTGGGCAGCCTTCAGAGGCCCAGGCCGGCGGCGTCGATACAGATGCACAGCGAGGAACACGCTTCCCGGAAACAGGACCAGCCATACTGGGGGGACATAAGCAGTCAATATCCCAACCAGACCGGCCAGGGGCGCGGCGATACGTAGGAACCTCTTCCAGTCGATACGATCCAGCGCTCCTACAGAAAGACGCACCACCGAAGTTGGCGCCGAGTCAGGGAGTGGCGGAGGTGGTGTAGGGCCAGCGGGCTCCGAAGGCTGCGATTCGCGGACAGGAACCCTGATTTGCGGGGCGCCGCAGGATGCGCAAAACGAAGTTTGCTCTTCGACTGTGCTCCCGCACCGATGGCAGACACTTTCCATTTCTTCACGTTACCGGAACCTCCCAGGTCATGCAAACCCGGCAGTTTCCGGCGCGTGTCCTTACATGGTGTCCTTGGAATCGCTGGCGCGGACGTAGACCAGCGCGAACTCTGACCCGCTGCCGCTCGGCTTGACGGCCACGATGCGCTGGTTCTTCTCCGTCCCGACCTTCAATTCTTCGTTGTACTGATGACCGGAGCCGCTGTGGTCATCACAGGTGACCTCCGAGTCCCCATCGTGGTGGTGAAAGGTCATGTTGAACCCGCCGGTGCAGTCCAGCACCTTGCCGTACTTGGCCATTTCTTTGCGGTAGAAGCCCAGCACTTTGTCGGGGGAATCGCTGCTTTGATACTTCAGGGCCACCACTTTGACGCCAAAGAATGAGCTGGAGATGTTGACGTTGGCGCCGCCATCGTGGTCTTCCATGTCCTTCTTGAGTTGGGCGCCGGGATAGAGTGACAGGCCGGTGGCCTTAGGATCGGATTCACCCGTGTGCACGCTGATGGAACCAAGCGGTGTCCGGATGTCCACGTTTTTGTCCTGGCCGGTCCGGCTGTCTTTGGATGTGTAGACGCTGCATCCGCTGAGGGCGATAAGAGCCAGAAAAGCGGCGATCGCCAAACGATGGTTGCTCATGATTGTCTCCAAGCCATGTACCAAGATACTCAAAACGGGTCCGCGCAAACTGCATTTGGGGTAGCCTGTGGGCCCGGACTCTTGGCCGCCACTCATTCATACGCAGCCGGGCCTAAGAAAGTTCCCTGGGTCCGCCGGGCTGCTCAAACGATAGGTTCGTAGTACCGCTCGCCCGCGCAAGCCCGGCAAAGTACCTTGCCGGCGCGGCGGACTTCGCGCCGGAAGTTAATGCCCTCCCCACAATGTTCGCAGACCACCCGTTCGCCTTTGTATCCTGGAAATTCTTCCGGCGGAAGCTCCACGTGCACCCACTGAGTCTGGAACATCTGTTCATCAGACATCTCCCGGTACGCCAGCATCTGTGCCTGGTTCTTGTCTGTGATTGAGGGATGCATGCTCTTGGCCAGGGCCTTGGAAGATTCCTTGGCGCAAATGCGTACCGCTTTTCCGGTGTCGGCATCCACGAAGGTCGCGGCCATTTTGCCCCAGTCGCGGAATTTCAGGGCGCGTTTGCCCAGGCGACAGCCGGTTACCACCATGACAGCGTCAGTCGCGCACCGATCGATCTCCACAAAGGTGACAATACGCTTGCGGTCGGCGCCCTGAGGATCTTCCAGACCGAGTTTCCTGAGGCCCAGCATGGCCATGCGCACGCCCAGGACCTGTCCGGCACAGAGATGTCCGTGAGCGACGGCGGCGTCTTCCAAATACTCCTGCAGTGTTTTCATTGCGGTCCTTCTTCTTCGCTCGATTCCGGCTGGGGATCGGCGCCACGCGAACGGATGACGAAGCTGGGTTTCTCTCCGGCAAGGACGAAGGTCACGCGGCTGGGTGTACGCTCCCACAGCGGCGGCGAGCAGCCCGGACCGGAGAACTCTTGTTTCAGGATAGGCTTTCTTTTCCCTAGTTGCCAGACTACCAGGTACGCCTTGGCGCCATCTTCTGACGTTCCGCAGTAGGCGGCGTAATCGCGATACCAACTGGCGTGCGAAACCTCAGGATCAAACGCCGGGAGGTTCAGCGAGACGACGTGGCCGGTGATACGGTCCACACTGATCCATCCGCCCAATCGCCAGATCCACTGCGGCGCCGGCGGCGCACTTTCACGAAGCAAGGGAAGAGCGTCATTGATGCGATACGCGCGCCGGACTACGAACAGACGGTCGGTGACGTCATGCGGCGAACCCGAGGTGTACTCGACCGTGCGCCCGTCCACCAGCAACCTGCGGATTCTTACCTCGGTTTCGCCAGATTCAGCCAGGGTCTTAACGGTGTGCCATTTCCCCAAGACCACCGTGCGCTCTCTGGGAGCGGCCAAGCCGCTTCCGGCCAGCAATAGAACCATCGACAAACAGCAGGCCAAGCGCATGGTCCGGTATTATATGGAATTCCTGTGTGGGTTTTGCTTTTTTGACCTGAAGGGAATTAAGATTACAGTTCTCTCCACAGAATCAAGCCAGCCTTGAAAAACTTGATTTCTGAGAATGCTTGTATGAAAAAACGTCCGGCCTCGGAAAGCAAGCTGCACGATGCAACCCTCAACCCTGCTCGTTCCTCTTACCATCGAATGGCCGTGCTTTCGGAGAAGGAGCAGGCGCGACTCAAGCCGAGAACGCCCAAGATCCTGGTTGTGGACGACAAGCCGGACACCCTTACCCTGTTGCGCGAACTGCTCTCCTCCCGCGGATACGAGATCATCACCGCCACGGAAGCGGATGAAGCCGAAGAACTCGTGCATTCGCAGAAACCTGACCTGGTACTGCTGGACGTGGTCATGCCGGGAAAGTCCGGTACCGATCTTTGCCGCGAACTGAAGGAGGACCCCTTCACCCGGCTCATTCCTGTGGTGTTGATTACCGGTCTCAGCGATCGCGAAGACCGGGTGCGGGGAATTGAAGCCGGCGCCGACGATTTCCTGAGCAAGCCGCTGTATCCGGAAGAGCTCTTTGCCCGCGTCAAGTCGCTGCTGAAGCTGAAGGAGTTCACCGACGAACTGGAAAATGCGGAGTCGGTCCTGGTGGCGCTGGCTTTGGGCATTGAGGCGCGCGACCCGTATACCGGCAATCACTGCGAGCGGATGTCGCAATATGCCGCCGACCTCGGCCAGCATCTCGGCCTGGACGCAGATGCTATTGTCGCTCTGAAACGTGGCGGCTATCTCCACGATCTGGGCAAGGTTTCCATTCCCGACGAAATCCTCAAGAAGGGATCGCGCCTGACGCCAGAGGAGTGGGCCATCATGAAACAGCATCCGGCGATCGGTGAATCCATCTGCCGTCCGTTGCGCTCATTCCGCAACGTGTTGCCCATCATCCGCCATCATCATGAGCATTGGGATGGCACCGGATACCCTGACGGCCTCACCCACTACAACATTCCCCTGCTGGCGCGAGTCCTGCAGGTCGTGGATGTCTATGACGCGTTGCGCACCGCCCGCCCCTATAAACCCGCCTTGACCCACGAAGAGGCGCAGCGCACCATGATCGAAGAAGCCCGCAAAGGATTCTGGGACCCGGAGCTTGTTCCCGAATTCTTTTCCATGTTGAGGAAAAAAGAACAAGCGGCATGAGCGCGGCCGGACCACTGTCTTCCTCCAGTTCGAACCTTGCAGCAGAACAGCCCAGTTACAGCATTATTGTCCCTGCCTACAACGAGAGCGCGCGCATCGGCGCCACGCTGGAGCAGATCCTGGACCATGTGCACCGGCAAAACTGGAGCGCCGAGGTCGTGGTGGTGGATGACGGTTCTCGCGATGACACTCTCGATATCGCAGGCCGGTTCGCGGCCGGGAATCCCGCGGTGCGCATCCTTCGCAATCCCGGCAACCAGGGCAAAGGCTACGCGGTACGCAACGGCATGCTGCAGGCTCGGGGAAAGATCTTGCTGTTCACTGACGCGGACCTTTCGTCGCCGATCTCCGAGGCCGGCAAGCTCTTTGCCGCACTGGAAGCCGGCGCCGACGTGGCCATCGGCTCGCGATGGCTTGATCCTTCACTCCAGTTTCAGCGCCAGTCGCGTAAGCGGCAGGCGCTCTCGCGCGTGTATAACCTGTTTCTGCGCATGGTCCTGCTCTTTCCTTATCGCGACACGCAATGCGGCTTCAAGGCCTTCACCCGCGCCGCGGCGGCCAAGATCTTTCCCCTGCAGCGCATCACGCGATGGGGTTTTGATCCAGAAATTCTCTATCTGGCGCACGGCCACGGATTGAAGGTAGTTGAAGTTCCGGTTGCGTGGGGTCACGACGAGGGTTCAAGGATGCACGTCTGGCGCGACGGCATGCGCATGGCCTGGGACGCGCTCAGAATCCGCGGCTATGCGCTCAGCGGCAAATATCGTTCCTGAATAAGAAGTATTCAGCAATCAGCACTCGGCCTTCAGCCTTCGTACTTGGCACGGGTCGAAATGACGTCCGGCCTTTAGCCCAAAATGGTTTACCGGCTGAATGCTGGGCGCTGAATGCTGCTTATCCGCAGGGTCATGACGCCGCGGCGTGAATGTGCCTGGCCTCCCTGGCCACGACCTGGACGCCGCGATCGATGCTGTACACCAGGGTGAAACTCTCCGAACACGGTCCACAAAGCCAGAAGTGTTCCAGGCGAGTGGCCGATCTGGCCAGGACAGGGCCTTGCTGCCTGAGCGCTGGTTTGCCCGTGTGCTCCATCACGAAGAGCTTGCCTTCCCGCAGATAGATGAACTGCGTGGAGCAGGCTGGGTTGGCGCATTTCGAGAGCATGGTTGGCAACTCCTCGCCGGACGGCTGGGTCCGGCATCGAATCCCGGATCGGTCCTTCTTGCTGCTGCATAGTAGATGCAGGTTACGAGGTCGCAGAAACACACAACTTCAGTTTTCGCACTCGGCTGGGTGCGGTATAGGGCAGGGACTTTTATTACAAACCACGGAGGCCAGAAAAGGCAAGGGCACTTCGATGAAAATCGGGAGAATATTTCCAGGAGAACCTTCCGCGGCAATAACGCCGAGAAGAAGCATTTCAGGCAGAGCTCGCCCGCCGGACGTTGACGCGTAGAGGTGTCAACGGGGGAGCAGGGTCAACAAGGCTGCGATCCATAGTCCGATCCAGATGAGGAAATACCTTCCTTCGGTAGTCTGTCCCGTGACGTTTTCTGTGGTCTGCGCGTTCTTCATGGGCGATTCTCCTGGCTGCGATGCCAGGCAGAGTGCAAAAGGTAGCCCATCGAGACGGGCGTTGATTCTAAATAACATACGGGTGAGAGATCCGAGAGCGCCGTGTCACGCCGGAGGCACTCACTGGTGTCAAGCCGCACACAGCGCGCTGGCAGGCGGGTGCCTTAGAGCTGAAGAACCTCACGCAGTTTGCAGGAAAGCATCTTGAGGGTGAAGGGCTTTTGCAGAAGGGCGTCGCCTGTTCCCAGTACGTCTTTGGCTTCAGCGTCTCCAGAGACGAAGATCACTTTCAAGCCGGGCCGGGTGCTGCGAAGCGAATCTGCCAGCAGCGGACCTGCGAGGCCGGGCATAAGTACGTCAGTGATCAGGACATCGATCTTGCCAGCATACTCCCTGGCGAGAGCCAAGGCCTCTTTGCCACTGGCAGCGCCAAGGACGTTGTAGCCCAGGTGGCTAAGCATCTCCACAACCACCTGGCACAACAATGCCTCGTCCTCTACCAGGAGGATAGTTTCGCTACCACGCTTGTAATCCAAGGAAGAGACCGTCATCTCGCTCCCTGGATGAATGGACAGGGGAATTGTGAACCTTTCCCGTCTGAGTTTCAACCTATTTCGATGTCGAACTACGCCTGGGTTTTGAGTTTTGATCTGGCCTGAAGGTGTAGAGGCCGGCATGGGTGAGATGCGGCCCAGCTAAGACTCTTTGCCGCACTGTCTGGAATTTCCGGAGTTCAGGCGTAAGGCAGCCAATGAGGATGCGTAAGCCTGTCGTCGTTCGGGGTCTGTTTCCTCGGACATGGTTCGTTCAAGCTGGGAAATCAGCCGGGTTCTCTCGGCTTGGGGATCGCCCAGCAGCAACTCGCGCCAGGTCATTTTGAACGACGGTGGGGGCTGATATTCGCGATAGAAAACAACATTGCCGGCGATCATCGGAATGACAATCCAATAGCCGTCCCTAAACCCGGGCAGATAGAAAAAGATTAGAACAGCGGTTATGAGAAGGGCGATTCCCACAGCGATTCTCTGTGCTGTGGAAAGCATGCCAGGAAGATAAGCACTAGCCAACAAGGCAGCTGTGACCACAATAGCCGCTAAAGGCCGGAGTGTCGAGAATCGAACAAGATACCAGGCGTAACCGCCTGCCGGTAGAACGGTGAAGAGAAGTCTGCGCCATCGAATGGCCGCTAGGACTTGCCGCCAGTACCAGGCGTGCGTCCGCCCTTCTCGAAACTCTTCAAGGAGATCGCCGGCGAGTGCCTCAGCGTTGAGCCGCGGGCCAAAATGTTTCAGCAACCAGGTTGCCGGGGCAGGCGGTGTCCGCGGTTTCATGGGCGTCCCCCTTCCAACTCCGGTAGACCATGCCATAGTCGCGTATAAGCACGCCGCGCTTCGCGAACCTCACGCAAGCCTTTTGTCGTGACCCGAAAATAACGCTTCGCTCTTCCGCCACGCTCCGCTGTCGGCCTGCCCAACACTGAAGATACCAGTCCCTTTGTCTCCAGCCTTTCCAGCGCCGCATAAACGCTACCCAAGACGACTACCCGTTGCGACTGCTGCTCGATCTCCCGCGAGATAGGAACGCCATAGGCTTCGCTGCCCAATCGCATCACGGCCAACATCACCATCAATTCGAAATCTGCCAGAGAACCTCGTCTCAACATTTCATCAATCATACAGAAGAAATCATGATAGAACAACTTGGGCGGCGTGAAACATGCCGGTGGCCCGCCTTACCACACCCGGCAGCGATTGTCGCGGACCATGGGTTGACCGGCCTTACAGCTAAAAGCCTTCTGAAATTCCGGCATATTGACCATCAAGCCGTTTACCCGATACTTGCCTGGCGAGTGGGGATTGGTGATGGCATTGGCGCGCAGGTTTTCCGGGCGCTGATTCTCGCAGGCCCATTGCGCGTAGCCGATGAAGAAACGCTGGTCGGGGGTGAAGGTGTCGCGATCCTCCAAGTGCTGGCCCTGGGTTTGGGTCTTCCAGGCCACGTACGCCAGGATCAGCCCGCCCAGATCGGCCACGTCTTCGCCTTCGGTCAGCTTGCTGTGGATCTTGACGTCGTCCACGATCGTGTACTGCGCATACTGGTCCACCACGCACTGAGCGCGTTTCTCAAACTGTTCGGCATCTTCCTTGGTCCACCAGTCGCGGAGATTTCCCTTGGCATCGAACTGGCGGCCTTCGTCGTCAAAACCGTGCGTCAGTTCGTGGCCGATGGTGCCGCCGGTATTGCCGTAGTTCGGCGCGTCGTCCAGCTTGGGATCGTAGAGCGGCGGCTGCAGCACTCCGGCGGGGAAGTTGATGTCGTTCATCTGCGGGTTATACTCGGCATCCACAGTGGGCGGCGTCATGCCCCACTCGCCGCGGTCCAGAGGTTTGCCGATCTTGTTGAGCTGGCGATGTGCCTCAAATGCGATGCTGCGTTGCACGTTGCCCAGGAAATCGTCAGGCGAGATCTTCACCGAACTGTAGTCGCGCCACTTGTCGGGATAGCCGATCTTGTTGACGACGCCGTGCAGTTTTTCAAGCGCCTGCTTCTTGGTTTCCTGACTCATCCAGGCGAGCTGCTTGATGTCATCTTCCATGGCCTGTTCGATCTGGCGGGTCATCTCCACCGTATTCTTCTTGGTCGTAGTGGTGAAGGTACGGGCCACGAACTCCTGGCCCAGGGCCTCGCCCAGTTGGCGATCCACCAGCCGTACGCAGCGCTTCCATCGCGGAGGCTGCTGCTGCACCCCCCGCAGGGTGTGGCTGTAGAAATCAAAATTCTCCGCCACGAAGTTGCTGGAAAGATACGGCGCGTTGGCCTTTGCGATCTGCCAGCGCAGGTAAACCTTGATGTCTTCCAGGCTGTTGTTGGTCAACTGCTTGTCGAGCTCTTTGTAGAATTCGGGCTGGGTCACGTTGAAGGTGTCCGCCGTGCCGACCCCGGCCGTTTTCAAATAAGTGTTCCAGTCAAAATCCGGAGTGAGCGCCTGCAGGCCCTTGCGGTCCATCTTGTGAAAGAGATTGTGGGGATCGCGCTGTTGGACCCGCGTGAGTTGCGACTTGGCCAGCGCGGTTTCGATTTGCATGATGGTTTGAGCTTCGTTCCTGGCCATGTCCGGCGAATCGCCCAACAGTTTCATCATGTTCTGTATGTGGATCAGATACTTTTGCCGGATCTCCTGGGACTTGGCGTCGTCCTTGGTGTAGTAGTCACGGTCGGGCAGGCCCAGCCCGCCGGCCTCGGCGAAGGCGATGACCTGCGACGAGTCGGAATAATCCTGGTCGGAACCGAAATTGAAGAACAGGCCGCCGGTCGCGTTGGAAAGATGCTCGTGGGCCAGCAGCGCGGCCAGGTCAGCCTTGGTCTTGATGGCGGCAATCTCATCCAGCAGCGGCTTCAACGGCGCCGCGCCCAGCTTCTCAATGGCCGGTTCGTTCATGCAGGCGGCGAAATAGTCGCCAATCTTCTGTTGCGGGGGCGTGCGCCCGGAGGTCTTCTTGGCCAGATCATCGAGAATGCCCCACAGGAAACGCTGGTTGTCTGTGGCCAGCTTGCCATAGACGCTCCAAGCCGCCTGATCGGCGGGAATGGGATTGTTCTTCATCCAGCCGCCGCAGGTGTACTGATAGAAGTCCACGCAGGGATCGGCGGTCTTGTCCATGGAGGGAACGTCGAGGCTGGGGGTGTAGGGCAGCGCCGAGATGGGCTTGTCCGTGGTGGAGGAAGCGCCGGCGCCGGCCGACGGGGCGGCATTCTGCGCGAAAGCCGCGGTCGAGATCAGGATTACGCTGGCTACGATGAAACGAATGTTAATTCTCATGATGGCTCTCTGGCTACTCCTGTTTGGCTTGTTTATTGACTGACGATCCCTAAGCGCTTTCTCTTTTGACGCGCTAGTTTACAGCAAGCGAGCACCCGCGCATTATGTCCGGCGGTGTGTGCGGGTTTCCGGTCAACGGATCACCCGCCGCGGTCGCCGGACCGCCCGATGTTGGCGGGCTGGGGTAGTCACCCGATGAACCTCCTGCCCCTCCCTGTATTGGCGTCCCAAGTCTAAAAGACTTAGCCGATTCCTCCCCGAGTGATCCCAAAAGACTGAACCCTTGCCGAATTCCCTTTGGCCCCCGGCCATGTCCTGATTCCCGCCGTCTTAGCACCTCACCCCTGGCCTCGAGATTTTTGCACTCAGTTTGCTGCATTCCGTGTTTCTCCCGAACAAGTTAGACGCCTGCAACACTTAAGAATCACAAACCACGATCGGAAAATGCAGAGCCTTTCGCTCCTTTCGCCCCCCTGCCCCCATTAGCGGCTGATCACAATAAACAAAGTCTTTAGGCGATTCATCAATTGTGATGTCACAACGGGCTTGTCCTCAAGGGCATGTACCGGAACCCAGCCGTTAGCCATCAGCCCTTAGCCGTTGGACTTCGTGCCGCCCGTGATGACGGTCGGTTCGGCTAACTACTAAGTACTAATGGCTAAGTACAAACAAAATCGGCGCCCGAGCCGAAAGCTCGATGCGCCGATGTAGGGATCATGCGCCAGTCCTCAATAGAAATCAAGCACGAAAAAGGACAACGCGGGAGATCTCACCGCAGACGAGCGCACGTCAACGCAGATTGGTCGGAGTTCTTAAAGCTGCTTGGTGGGACCGGGTTTCTTCTCTGCGTACACCAGGAAGCTCCGTGGCGCAGCGCGCCGGCCTTCGGCGGAGCGCTAGGAACCTTTCTTGATGTCTGCCCGGCACTTACCCCTCAGCGCGCGTTGCGCGCCTCGGGGACCGTGCCGGGCTATCCTCGCTCGTCCCGGCGATGCCGGGAAAGCGGGGACAGGAAGCTGTGAAGAAATTGGGATCGGGGGACTGTCCCCCCAGGTTCTCTCGCATGGCGTCACCCTGGCCAAAGCAATAACAGATGGCCAGTTGCTGGGGCGGGATACAAGGTGTTTTCTTTGAAATCCTGAACTATTTCTTACGCTCCAGCGATTTGAGCATCTGTTGCGTTTTCTCGGTCAGTGACGGATCCACTTTGGCGGCTTGCTTCAGATCGCGTTTGGCATTCTCGAAATCGCCCTTGTGGTAATAAGAGACTGCCCGAATGAGGAAGTTTTCCGCATTCGCGGGTTGGAGACGAATGGCATCGGTCGTATCCTGGATTGCGTGATCATAGTCCTGCTTATTGGAGTAGGCTTTTGCCCGTTCGTTGAGGAGAGTGGCGTTGCCGGGCACTAAGCGGATGCATTCTGTAAAGTCATCGACGGCGCGATCGTAGTCGCTTTTGATGAAGTAAGCGCTACCGCGATTGTGGAGCGCGTCAACGAAGTCGGGCTTCAAACGGATGGCCTCGCTGAAGTCCGCAATAGCCGGGTCGATACTTTTGGCATCTCTGGCAAGGTAGGCCCTTCCGCGTTGAAAAAAAAGATCCGCAACGTCAGGCCTCAGATCAATCGCGGCTGTGAAGTCCTGGATGGCATGGACGTAATCCTTTGCCCCCCAATAAGCCTCGCCGCGGTGGTAGAGAATGTTGATGTCGTTGGGCTCGAGGCGAAGGGACTCCGCATAGTCCTTAATCGCCATGTCCCACTCGTTGTTCTGAGCGTGGGCGAACCCACGGGCGCTGAATGCGGGACCATAGTCCGGTTTTATGCGGAGGGCCGCATTATAGTCCTGGATAGCGAGGTCATACTTGCGCATCGAGTGGTATGCATGTCCGCGGTTGACAAGAAGCCGCACATCTTTCGGATCGAGGCGAATGGCCTCGTTGAAATCCGGTAACGCCTTGTCGTAGTCGTATTTGTGCAGGTACGTCATCGCTCGATTGTTGAAGGCCATGGCATCGTTCGGTGTTAAGCGAATGGTTGCGGTGCAATCCTGAAGAGCGCGGTCGTAGTCGCCTTTCATGACGTAGGACAAGGCACGGTGGTAGAAAGCAGAAGGACTGTCAGGTTTAAGCCGAATCGCCTCGGAGAAGTCCTGCAGAGCGCGCTCCTGATCGCCTTTATCCGCGAAAGATATTCCACGCATGACCAGGGCCTCGGGGTTACCGCCGGCGTCACCTGGCCTGACGAGGTCTCGAATAGTACCGTCATGGTCGCCGCTCGTGGTCAGAATATATCCACGCTTCGCCAACTCTTCAGCGGTGGTCTGCGACCACAGCCTGCCCGCAAGGAACGACATAATAAACAGACCATGCATCAGGACTCTCATTTGGATCTGCATAGACGAATTCTAGCTATCATGAACTCCTAAAACAAAGTGCCTTCCGATTCTCGATCAGCGCCGGGTGCCTCGGCCTTTGTGTCCCTCACGAAACAAGCGGGTGCGCTCGGGGCAGGCTCTTCGTGGGTTTGGTTTTTGCGAAGGAATTTCTTCGCGCCGAAGCACAAAGAACAAAATGTTCTCAGATAAAAGGCAGGACACCGCCCGGCCATCAGCCGGAGCGCGACGTCTGGGCTGTCTTCGCCTTGTAGCGCGCCTGGAAGCGTTCCAGGTTGATCACGCCCCGGGTGTGCGTGCCTTCGCCGATCTTCTCGGCCCCGTCGTGCGCCTCCACCGCGAAGGTGATCAGCCGGTCGTTGACCGAGGTCACTTCTGCGCGCGCGGTTACCGTGAAGCCCACCGGCGTGGCCGCCAGATGTTTCACGTTGACCACGGCCCCCACCGAAGTCCATCCCGCCGGAAGATATTTCTCAATGGCCTCGGCGGCCGCCACTTCCATGAGATAGATCATCATGGGCGTGCCATAAACTTCGGGCATGTTGTCATGAAAATGCGCGACCGTCATATCGCGGGTGACGATCACGGACTTGCTGGCGGAGGCGCCGATAGGTATGTTGGCGGTCAATTCCATGGCTAAATAAAAGCAGGTTCTATCCTCTCAGCGATCAGGGGAAACCGTCATCTTGACACAGCTTGCGTCTCGCAGTCCGTCTCTTCCGTCGGCATCAAGGCTTGCGGCGCAGCGATTTCCGCGGCGACCCAAGCCGGCGCCCGTTCGACATTCTCCTGCACCGGCGATGGAGACCGGAACATGACCAGGCATTTCCAAAGGACGCGGTCCCAGGCATACGAGCGATAAGGCAGGCCGTTTTCCCGGCAGAAATCCTGAACCAATCCGGTCATTTGCGGATAGTAGTGATGGCTGATATTGGGGAAGAGATGGTGCTCAATCTGATACTCGAGTCCGGAGCACATGAGCCGGCCGACAAAACCAGTGCGGAAATTCACGGTCGCGGCGGTTTGAACAAGCAGGTAGTCAAGGTCCTTGCCGGATTTGCTGAAGCAAACGGCTTCGGAAGGGAAATGCCCCGGTGCCAGAACCGCAAACAGCGCGTATCCCATGAGATAGGTCCGAAGGACATAAAAGCCTAGAACGCTTGCCGGCGCGAAGAAGATCATGGGCAGGCCGATCCACGCGACGTAGTGAAGAATCATCGAACCCAGGTCGATCCAGGGCAGTTTCTTATGATTCGGATTGTGGCGCAGGGTCTTGATCAGCTTGATCCAGCCCGCCTTCTGCATGTTGAAACCAATGAATCCTATGATCAACGGAAAGACGAAGAACTGCAGCTTCTGGTAGTAAAAACGGACGAAGCCGGTGCTGCGCTGCACTTCGTCGCTGGTCCGGGCGAACCACGGGCCAAGATCAACATCGGCATCCACGCCCACCACATTGGGCGCGGGATGATGGAGCACCACGTGCTGATGCCACCAGTAACAAGCCGACAGCCCCAGAAAGACCGGATATCCGAAAAAAGTCAGCAGTTCGTTCAGCCAGCGCTTCTCGCTGGTGGCGTAGTGCGAAGAGGTATGGGTGTTGGTGGCGACTCCCATGGAGGCGGCGGTGGACACGATCATGGCGCAGACACGCAGCAGAGGATTGCTGTAGGCAACGAAAATGTAAATGCAGCCCAGAGCGATAGCGAGGTTGAACAGCAGTTCGCCCGTGACCCAGCCGGTGGCTTTGCGGTCCCACCCGCGTGTCTGAAACTCTTTGCGAAGGTCCGCCAGACCTCTTGTTGCCATATCTTTGCTGCCCCTAAGGTTTTTTTCAGACTCGTTCTAGAACGATCATGTTGGAACAGGACTTGATAGAGTGCGACCAGTATAGGGCCTTTCTTCTCGATCGATGCCGCGATTTCCGATAAACGCTGGCGCCATCCAGGGAATACGTACTTCTGGATGAGCCGAAGGGCCAGGACTGCAACCAGCTGTCATCCCGTCTATGCGGTGTCAAGGGCGCAGAATGACGCGGAGAGGATGTAGACCCAGAATCTGTAATACAGACCATCGCGCACGTGGAGAAGGGTAGCACACGCAGTTTGGGAAGAACACCTCGTATCGGCATGGCACAGGACACACTCTCGGGATCTCTCGACTCGCGCTCAGTCGCTCCGCTCCTTCACGCTCCCTTGGAGATGACAGACGGGTAGTGTTTATTGCTCGAAATGACAGACGTAGGCAGTGGTCTCGCACAAAAAGCCCCAACGCGCCGTGGTTGCGGACACGTTGGGGGTTGGGAGGAGCAGCATGAAGAAAGCAAATAGCAATTAGCAAACAGCAATTAGCAAAGGCGCGTCCAGCCGGGAGCAGGCATCACCACCTACCCGCGGAGTCGCTCGCTGCGGGCGCCCCGACCTCGCGAACCGCGCTACTATCGAGGCGCCCGGAAGAGGCAATCAGTTGGCTCCGGAATCCAAGGCCGGGGCGTTGCGCAGGATCACGCGAACGTTGCGCGCGACATTGAGTTTTGTCGTGGTGCTCCAGTCGATGCTGTTCATAGCTACCGTTCCTTTGTAGCCGTCGGAGACATACCAGAGCTGGTCCTGGTCCCGCCAGTACTGTGTGGCGGGAAAGACGGTGCCATCAGCCAGAACAAACAGCGTGACATTCGCGGCCCAAGCGCTGGCCACACTTGGTGCTGGGTTCGCTGTCACCCTTACTGCCGAAGTAGTTATCCGCGGCTGAATAGTGGCCGGCTGAAGCGCGACCATTTGGAGCGTCGCTGGTTGGACCGCGGGCGGCGCCATCGCGATTGACTGAACCACTGCAGGAGCCGCCATCAATGCCGGCTGGCATCCCGCCACCGCTTCGGCATCCGGGTTCAGTCCCGGAGGCAAGTTGGACACCAAGGGCGCGTCCACAGCGGCCATCATCTCGACTTGAGGAACTGCCGCAGCATTTACCGGAGCAGGTTGATAGCTGGCGGCTACAGCTCGCGGCGCCGTCTGGTAGTTGGGGATAGAGAACGAACTGGGCTCCCCAAAACGATGCCAGCCGGGCGTAGTGGTCTGGGGCACGATGATGTCATCCATCACGCGCAGCGTGACGCGGGTTTCGCCTTTGAGCGTGGGGCGCGGCCCGCGCGCGGGCAGAGTAAGAACCTTCCACGGCCAGAGCGGAGGCAGCATCCATTCCACGACGTCGCGGGTGGCGTGTCCGTGGCCGATGATCTTGCCCTGGCGGTCCACGTTGTAGCCGGCCACAGCGATGACCTTGGCGGTCAGCGGCAGGTCGGCTGCGGGCAGCCCGATGCGATCGAAGGCCAGCTTCAGATAACCCTTGCCCACAAAGTGGCCGGGGTCCTTGTCGGCTTCCAGGTGTCCCACGAGGTAGGTGCCTCGGGGAAAGACAACTTTCCCGAACTGCTGCATGGTGCGTGGATAACAAAGAAATGGGTCGCCCACGCTGACCGTGGCCGACGAGAATTTAGGTTCATCGAGCGAGCAGGTCATGAGGGTGCCCGCGGGCACAACGATGTCGCTGGCTTGGGCCGTTCCCCATAAGCCCAGACAGACCAATGCGAGGGTGAAGTAGAGTGAGCTGGATTTCATGTGCATCCTCCCGGATGTTTCAAGGGCGCGCTGGGAGCGCTGAGGTAACTTCGATTCCAGGAACTCACGATTGCGTTGCCCGCATTCATGAAAACCACGGAATACCGGCGGCAAGCGGTGGGATGGCGTTCTTGTCACGTTCACTCAGGTCAGGTTCACGACGGTGCGGAAGGTTGCATCCCCGTGGCCTTTCGAACTCCGTCGAGAACCCGTCCTGAGCGTGGCCGAATCGATGTGGGCCTTGGGATACACGTCGTCATTCTCGCGAACGAAGAGTGATCGTCAGCGACACATCAACTCGACAACGGCTAAAAAAAACCGCTTGTGGCCTGTGCTCGTACCCGCCACCAGGCGTAAGCAGCCTGAGTACAACTTAAGTGCCAACTCGAAACGCTTCGCGTTCGTTGAGTTTGCAGGACTTACGCAGAAGAGAAGACTGCGGCAAATCGAGCATTGGTGGATTTCAGCCACCGCCGTGGTGGATTTCAGCCTCAGCGCGCGGCGTGAATCGCGAGCCCGCAGCTTCGCTCGCCCGCGATCCACGCCAAGAGTGCGGAGGAATTAGAGAAATTTTAGGGACGGGATAGCTTATCCCTGACCCGCCGCCATCTTTTTGGCGCCGGCGCGGCGTTCGGCGAACCAAATCCATAGGGCAGAGACGATCAGCAAGGAGAACGCGATGGGTCCATGCGGCATGGTATGGCTCATCTGCAGCTCCCAGCCAAAAGCCACCAGTATCAGGAGCGGCAGCCAGAAGACTCTGCGGGTAAGCCATAGAGCCACCGCCACCAGCAGCGCGGCCGCAAACGCAGCCCAGGAGCCGGTGAGGCTGACAACCGAGCCAACTCCGCCCACCCAGGAATCTTGCCAAGTCGCGTTGATTACGGTGATCACGGCGTTGAGTTGGTCCGGTGGCAATTTAAGGTCCTTGGTGATCAGGATGGTCTGGGCCAGGCCAAAGCCGCCGATGGAATCGAGCGCGGTGTAGTAGATCAGAAAGACAAACGTAGCCAGGCGTGCCAGCCAGGCGAAGAAGACGGCGAAGCCGCCGTCCGTGCTTTCCACGCGCCGCACCATCAGCCACAACCCGACGGCAACTAGAGCCACCATGGGCGTTTGGATCCAGTGCAGCGTGAACCACCAATGCGGTCCGGGGTAGGCAATTGCCTGGAACTCCGGGTTGTAAGGCTGGGGCTCAGAAAGATATTGGTAGGCGCCCGGGTTTCCGGTGAAGCCCGCGGGATGAAACAGTTCAATCATTACCAGTACCAGGGGCGCCAGGAAAAGGCACACCCACCAAAGGACCTTCCGAATCGCTTCGTTCGTCATTCGTTCTCTCCTTGCGGATCAATTGTCTTTGGATAGGACCGTCCAGGATGGGCCGAGATTCTTCGGCGCGGCAGTATAGCCCAGGGTCGAAGCCGGGAAGCAAATTACGCACAAATTTCCGCTGCTGGAACGTCACCGAAAGAAGGTTTACTCTGATGGGCAGCGGAAACCGGCAGCCGGGGGAAACGAAGAGCATCATGGCCAGCGCAGCCACAATTCGTCCGAAAGAGATCGTGATTATGGTCGAGACCGCCACGGAGCGGCGCCGGATCGTGGTGGCGAAGTCGCCTTTCACCATCGGCCGCGCCGAGGACTGTGACGCGGCGATCTCCGACTTCAGGGTTTCGCGGCTGCACGCCCGGCTGGAAAAAGAGGGGGAAGCGTACTTCATCGTCGATGCCGGCAGCCGTCATGGCACGTTCGTCAATGGCCAGCGCGCGGAGCGCACACGCCTCAAAGACAAAGATGAGATTACCCTGGGCGTCTCCGGCCTGAGGCTGATGTTCATGGAGGGGAGCGGCGTCTCCAGCGCCACGCAGGTGTTGCTGCGCAAGTTTTCCACAGACTCGGTGAGCTCCGAGCTGGAAAAGCTCACTTTGTTCCTGGAAGCTGCGCGTACTCTCTCGAGCGGCGTGGTCGTGAATGACGTGCTGCGCAACATGCTGGATTACGCTCTGCGCCTCACCAAAGCGGAGCGAGGTTTCGTCTATCTCCGGCAGCCCGATGGCGGAACCACGCTGGCTTGCGGCCTGGACTCGAACGGCGGCGTGCTGACTCGCGATACCAACGTGACCCGTTCCGTGGTGCGCGAAGCCATGTCCACGGCCGCCGAGTTCATCGCCGGCGATGCCACCCAGCAGAGCGCGCTGGCGGCGCGGGAAAGCATCGTCATGAATGAACTGCGCACGGTGATCGCTATTCCTCTTCGTGAACGCCGCCTTGCCGGCAGCTCTCAGAGCCAGGAGGTGGATGGAGTTCTCTACCTCGACAGCCGCGCCGTTTCACGCAATCTTTCCGGAGTGAGCCATGAAGTACTGCGGGCGCTGGCGAGTGAATGCGCCGCGGTGATGGAGAGCGCTCGCCTGATGGAGGCCGATCAGGCGGCCAGGCAATATCGCCAGGAGATGGAGATTGCGGCCTCCATTCAGCGGAGCCTGATTTCGGAGTCGGAGGTGCAATGCGACTTTGCCCGCGTGCGCGGGCGCAGCATCCCCTGCAAAGAAGTGGGCGGAGATTTCTTCGACGTCTTTGTCGGGCCGGATGCCGTGACCGTGATTGTGGCCGACGTCTCCGGCAAAGGCATCTCCGCGGCGCTGCTGGCCTCGGTGATTCACGGAATGTTTTATGCCCAGGTATCGAGCGGCGCCCTGCTGGTGGATGCCGTGGCTGCCATCAACCGCTTTCTGTGTTCGCGGATGGCGGGGCAGAAATACGCGACCCTGGTGGTCGGGCGGCTGCATAGAGGTGGCGTGCTCGAAATCGTTAATTGCGGGCACGTCCCGCCCATCGTGATGGAAGAAGGAAACAAGACGCGCATCAGCGACGGCGATCTGCCCGTCGGCCTGCTGGCCGATGCCGAGTTTCACGCTATCGAACGCCGGCTGGACGTTGGGTCACGCTTGTGTGTTCTCACCGACGGCATCAGCGAATCCGAAGATGCGCAGGGAGAAGAATTCGGGCTCGGCCGGGTCGAACAGAACCTGCACGCACCCGACGCGCTGGGCGACACGCTGACCGCGGTGCTCAATTTCCGCGGTCCTACAGAAGCGCAGGACGACCAGACCCTGGTGGTCCTGGAGCGGACCAAGTAGAGATCGAAATGTTTTTTGGCTGGACGTGTTCGTATGCGAGCTGTCATCCTGAGCGAGCACGACAGCGACGTAGGAGCGAGTGCGAGTCGAAGGATCCCGAGAATGTTTCGAGCGTGAATGCAATGTCAAGGTGTTCTCACGAGACAGTTTCGAGAGAATTCCCTGGGGCGGCATGGCGGTGGATGCGTTGTCGGGGTGTTTCGACTCGGCCTTCTTCGCTTGCGCTCAGTCGGACTCGCTCAACATGACAGCTGTAAAAGGCTACGCCGAGACGCAGGCATAAACGCCTGCTCCACCCAGTACCGGACACGGCAATGCGCACGCTGACGCAGAAACCGCCACAGATCTCCCTTACTCCTGGTACCCGAACACCGCCTTGAATTTGTGTACCTCGATCACGTCGCCCTGGTTCAATTCGCGCTGATTGGGCGAATCTTCGCCATTGATCTTAAGTCTGATTTTCTTTTCTGACGGCGCGATGAAGTACTTACCGTCGTGCTTGCTGATCAGGGCGGCGGTGGTGGGCGCAAACAAGCCCTTGAGTTTGATGGTGGCCATGCTGGATTTCCCGATCATGGTCATTTTGCCGGTCAGGACATACTTTGCCTGATCCGTCTGGCCTTCCATCACGGTGAGCAGCCCGATGCGTTCCTTGGACGGCACCGGCTCGCCGGTCACGGAGCGAGCGGCGGGCGCGGGCGCGCCTTTTTCGGCGATCATGCCTTGCGCCTTCCGGGTGTCGAGCACCACGGTGGCGTCGAGTTTGGGCGCGGCCGGACCGGCCTTGGGAGCGGAAGCGCCCAGGGCTATCGATCCCTCGTTCTTGAATTCCACCACGTGCTTGCCGATCAGCACCTGGTCGCCGTGGATCAGCGTGGCCTGCCCCACGCGCTTGTTGTTGACGTAGGTGCCGTTGAGCGATCCGAGGTCTTCGACTACGTAGTGACCGTCGTTCCAATAAACCTTGGCGTGATGTCCGGAGACCGCCAGGTTATCGATCTGCAGAGTATTGTCCGGGAGACGGCCTATGGTGGTGGCCGCTTGCGTGAGAGGAATCTCCTTCAAGACGGACTGATCGAATTTCAGATAGAGTTTTGCCATTGCGGTCCTCCGGAAAACAGCTTGTTGAAAATGTTCTTGTACCAGGGCCGCTCCACCATCTTGAGGAGCAGGCAGGTAATGTTGTCGTCGCCGCCGCGGTCCTTGGCTGCCTGGATGAGCCGGGTGCACGCCGTTTCCAGGGTGGGCGATGAGGTGATCGCTTCCAGGATCTCCTGATCGCGCATGTGCCGTGTGAGCCCGTCGGATGTCATCAGCAGAACATCGCCGGGAAGCGCTAGCAGATCTTCCACGTCCGGCTGGACCTCGGGTTCGGCTCCCAGGGCGCGCAGGATCACGTTCTGCAGCTCCGAGGTTTCCGCCTGCTCCCGCGTGATGTAGCCGAGACGCACCTGTTCCGCCACCAGCGAATGGTCGTGGGTGAGCTGCTCGATCTCGCCTTGGCGCACGAGGTAAATACGGCTGTCGCCGACATGAGCGACCACCAGAGCGTTGCCGTGCACCAGCGCGGCCACAATCGTCGAACCCATGCCGGAGCGCCCGTGTTCATTCTGCCCGGCTTCGTAAATCTTGCGATTGGCCAGGCTGATGGCGCCGGCCAGGGCGCCGGCATCGGCGGAAGCGGCTACGGGAAGCTGGCTGGTTTCTTGTTCGGAGCCGTTCTTGGCCGCCGCGTTCGGTTCCGCGCGGGTTGGCTTTGCGGGCGGTGCAGGTCGCGCGCCGCTGCGGAAGTACTCCAGCAGGATGTCGACTCCCATCTTGCTGGCGACTTCGCCGGCGGCCTGGCCGCCCATGCCGTCGCACACCACAAAGATGCCGTAACGCGAGTCATAACCGAAGTTGTCTTCGTTGTTCTCGCGCACGCAGCCTACGTCAGTTTTGCCGGCGACTTCCACAGCAAGCGTCATGTTGGTCCCGCGTTCGAATCTTGCAGCCTCAGGCTGGCCTCTTGCGCTTTATTATCACGTTTTCAGGAAGAATCGGCGGGGGAATTCGATATTGCCGGAGGAGATTCGTGCCAGCACCAGAGGGTTTGGTGCGGATTCCAGCCGGCATCGCCGTTCGCAACGAAGATCAGCCGCCGATATGTACCATGCTCCGCGAAGGTTTGATAAATCCCGCTTCGCCGATATGATGACGCGCTTCCTTCTGGTCGACTACGGTACGAA
>CAZFRV010000390.1:0-10338 GCA_964521445.1 uncultured Acidobacteriaceae bacterium | reverse complement strand
CGCAACGTCATTGGCGTGCTTCGCGGTCGCGATCCCAAGCTAAAGGACCAGGTGATCCTGCTCTCCGCCCATCTTGACCACCTGGGCGTGGGCAAGCCTGTGGACGGTGACGGCATCTACAACGGCGCCGACGATGACGCCTCCGGCTGCGTAGCCGTTCTGCAACTGGCCCGCGCCCTGGCCCGAGGCTTGCGCCCGCGACGCACGGTGGTCTTTGCTTTCTTCGGCAGCGAGGAGACCGGCGGCCAGGGCGATCAATACTTCCTGGAGCATCCGCCCGTGCCGTTGGCCAACATCGTCGCCAACCTGGAGTTCGAGATGATCGGCCGGCCTGACCCGGCGGTCAAGCCCGATCAACTCTGGCTCACCGGATACCACCTCAGCAACCTGGGTCCGCAACTGGCGCTGCACGGCGCCAAGCTGGTGGCCGACCCCCACCCGGCCCAGCAGTTCTTCCAGCGCTCGGACAACTATGCTCTGGCTCAAAAAGGCATCATCGCCCACACCGTCTCCAGCTACGGGCTTCACCGGGACTACCATCGCCCCAGCGACGACATCAGCCGCATTGACTTCGCCCACATGGAGCAGGCCATTCAGTCCATGATCGTTCCGTTAAAGTGGCTGGCCAATTCCACCTTCAAGCCGCTGTGGGCAGAAGGAAGGAAACCGTCATGAGGAGAGCCCCTAGCTGCTGGCTTCTAGCTCCTAGCCTCTACTTCGGAAGATTGGCTGCGCCTGAAACTGTCATCAAGAAACTGAAAACAAGCCACTTAGCGTGAAGTTACCTGCGAGCAATAGACAGTTGATCCGCGATTTACCTGCGGTCTATTGCCGCAGTTTCGTGCCGGGACGATGCTGGCCGCAGGAGGAAATTCAACCATGCATCTTCGCCCCAACCAGACTATCAACCTGATCCTGATTCTGCTCCTCATGCTTTGCGGCTCGTGGGTCGCCTGCTTCGCACAGCGAGCCACGCCCGACGCGCCCGACCAATCCGAGCAGCTCAAGAACTCTAAAGACAGGGACTTCATCCTGCGCAACTTCAAAACCCTGTACGTGGAGACCAAGGACATCGATTTCTTTGGCCCGGACCAGATGAAAGCCGCGCTGCACAAAAACCCGGACTTCGAGAAGCTGAACATCCACATTGTCGACGATCGCCGCGTGGCCGATGCAGTGCTGGTGGTTTCCTACACCTTCGCCTGGGATTACCCGTTCGAACTCCGGCACCAGAACACGACCATGGTCCTGCTGGCCGGCAAAGGCGAAGGTCCGTTATCTGGTCCGCTGGGCGCAGCCGACGTGGCCCGGGTCTTTGTCGATCTGGCCAAGCCCTGGCGCACGATAAAAGAGCAGAAGAAGTAACCGCGCAGGCCGAAGGCAAAGACCTCGACAGCGAAGAGCTGCCATCTCTGGGCCGCTTGCGTTCAGCGGAAACACCGGCTAATCTTGGCGACGGTGCGTCCTCTCATCGATCAATGGCCGTACGCCACGATTTACTGGGCCGTCTTCATCTGGGCGTATGTCCCGGAGTTCGTTCTCAATTGGCGCTCGCGGAAGCTCCGGGGCCCGCAAGATGCCGGATCGTTTCGACTGGCGATGGTGGTCCAGAGCGCGGGGATAGGCGGTGCCTTCGCCACAGCCTTTGCCGGCCGTTTTGGCGGCTTGCAGCTGCAACATTTTTGGTTCTGGCTCGGCTTGACAACGATGATCGCCGGAAGCCTGCTGCGGCGCCACTGCTTCCGCATGTTGGGTAGATCGTTCACAGCGGTCGTGGTTGTCACACCAGGACAGCAAGTGGTGGAACGAGGCGCTTATCGATGGGTGCGGCATCCTTCCTACACCGCTGGAGCGCTACTGTTTTTCGGCATGGTGCTTGCCCTGGGCAACTGGGTGAGCGTGGCAATCGTCTTGTGTTCAACGGTCTTGGGCTACGCTTATCGCGTGCGCGTTGAAGAACGTGCCCTGGTCCAGACGCTGGGCGATCCCTATCGCGCCTACATGCAGCGCACGAAACGGTTCATTCCGATGATCGTCTGAACGTTCGAGCGTTTTGCAAGAGCCTCGGCAGAGGAATTGCCTTCGTCAACCTTAATCCTAAAGAACTACGTTTTTCGCCGCAATTTCCGCCCAAGCTTTGGCATAATAGCTCCTGCTCTGGTGTACTCTGGACCTTATAGAGAATCGCTGTCTTCACTGACCGCGTGCTCTATTTTGAAGGACGGAACACCTTTTCATGAAGCTTCTGTTGCGTGTCTTCACGCCTGGCAAGAGCCGTCGGCTCAACGAGCTGACCGGCTTCCTGATGTTCGTCTGCGCGGCCCTGCTTTTTCTGGCGCTGGCCAGCTATTCGCCGCTCGATCCCTCGCTGAATACATCCGGGTCACTGACTTCGCAGTCGGCGCGCAACTGGATCGGTCTTTTCGGCGCGCTGATCAGCGACCTGCTCCTGCAGAGCCTCGGCATCTGCGTGTTCCTGATCCCGGCGATGATCGCCTTCCTGGGTGCGCGCTGGTTTCGCTCGCGCGAGATGCCGTCAGCCGGCGCCAAGTGCTTGGGATCGGCCATCCTGCTGATTTTTTCGCCGGCCCTGCTGGCGCTGTTGCCGTGGCATCTGCGCTGGAAGCACGCTGTACCGCTGGAAGGACTGACCGGCCGCATTGTTGGCGACGTTCTGCTGCGCTACTTCAACCTGTTGGGCGCTTACATCGTATGTGCCGCGGTGCTGGCCGTAGCTGCGTATCTTTCGACGGCATTCTCCTTCGCCGACGCTCGAGTCTGGTTTGAAACTCGCTTTGCCTTTGCGCTCGCCCTGTGGCAGCGCGTTCAGGATTGGCGCGCCGCTCGAGCGGCCCGCAGAGCTCAGAAGAAGCTCGACCGGCGCAAAGGCGAGGACCGGCGCGCGGTCCCGGCGCAGTTGATTTCTGCCCGGCCATCACAATCAGCGCAGCCAGAGTCGCAATCCGCGGAAGCTTCGCATGGGATCGAAGGCGTGTTGGGCGAATCATCGCGTCTCGCCGCCGAAGGCATGTCTTTCACCGAAGATGCCGCCGGCGTTTCGCCCGGATCCGAACCCTCGATCGGCGCACGCGCCGATCTCGCCCGCAAGCCCAAGACGGTGATGCCCAAGATCGCCGGCGGATATAAACTCCCGCCGTCGTCGTTGCTGCACCGTCCTGACGGGCCCCAGGCCGTCAACGGCGATGAACTGAAAGTCCAAGCTGAAGTACTCACGGAGAAGTGTGCCGAATTCGATGTGCTCGGGACCGTGACCCAGATCAACCCCGGCCCGGTGGTTACCACCTTCGAGTTCAAGCCGGAGGCCGGCGTGAAGTACAGCCGCGTTACGAGCCTGTGCGATGACCTGTGCCTGGCCATGCGCGCCGAGAGCATTCTGATCGAGCGCATGCACGGCAAGTCAACCGTCGGCATTCAGGTTCCCAACCACGAGCGTGAGACCATCTGGCTGCGCGAGGTGGTGGAGTCGCCGGAGTTTATCGGCGTCAAGAGCAAGCTTACGCTGGCCATGGGCAAGGACATCAATGGACGCATCATCACCGCCGACCTCGGCGCCATGCCTCACCTGCTCATCGCCGGCTCCACGGGATCGGGCAAGAGCGTGGCCATCAACGCCATGATCATGTCCATCCTGTACAAGGCCACGCCGGAACAGGTGCGACTGATCCTGGTGGACCCCAAGCGCCTGGGACTGGGCGTGTATGAAGGCGTGCCCCATCTCTACGTGCCCATCATCACCGAGCCCAAGCTGGCGGCCAACGCGCTGCGCAACGCCGTACGCGAGATGGAGCGCCGGCTGAAGGCGCTGGCGGCCAAAGGCGTGCGCAACATCGAACAGTACAACAAGCTGTTCGAGCGCGAGACGCCCAGCCTGTTTGAGGAAGCCGACGGCGAAGACAAAGCGCTGCCCTACATCGTGATCGTGATTGACGAGCTCGCCGATTTGATGATGCTCGACCAATCGAACGTGGAAGAATCCATCACTCGGCTGGCGCAGATGGCGCGCGCTGTCGGCATTCACCTGGTGCTGGCCACACAGCGGCCGTCGGTGGATGTGATCACCGGGCTGATCAAGGCGAACTTTCCTTCGCGCATCTCCTTCCGCGTGGCCACCAAGATCGATTCGCGAACCATTCTCGACGCCAACGGCGCCGAATCTCTCCTGGGCAAGGGCGATATGCTCTACCTGCCTTCGGGCTCGGCGCGCGTGCATCGCCTGCATGCGCCCTATACCACGGAGAAGGAAATCCACGGCGTGGTGGAGTTCTGGCGGTCGCAAGCCCAGGCGCAGTACGAGCAGAAATTCCTGGAGGCCCCGAAAGAAGAAAAGACGAGCGTCTCCGGCTCCATGAGTAGCGACGAAGAAGGCGACGAGAACGAACACGATGAACTTTTCCACGATGCCGTGCGCCTGGTAATCGAGTTCGGCAAGGCCTCCACTTCCCTGCTGCAGCGGAGGCTGCGCATCGGCTATGGCCGCGCCGCGCATCTGATCGATCTGATGGAAAGAGACGGCATCGTCGGCGCCGCCGACGGCCCCAAACCGCGCGAGGTACTCAAACGTCCTGACTGGTTGAGCGAAGTGGAAGAGTCGATGCGGTAGAACGCACTGTCGGAACAGGATTTCTCGCGTTTTCTTTTACGGTTTTACCGGTTTTTACCCTTCAAACGTCCGCCTGCTCGGACGTACATGTCCACCGGGAATCTGGCTGCCTGTTCTACGGTAATGCTCTGAATTTTCCAGATGGTGCAACAATGATTTGTAAGTAGTGTCTCTGGCCCTAAGGAGTATTTATATGGCAGTTGAATACAAACAGCAGCGCAAATATCCCCGTTATCCCTGTGACACCGGCGTACTCATCCATTTGGAAAAAGGCAACGGCGGCTTTTGGGGAACGCTCTCCGACATCTCCGCCGGCGGTTGCTACGTTTACACGTTCTCGCCCCTGCCCCTGGGCCAGGCGGTGATGCTCCAGATCAAGGCCAATGGCAAGGAAATCAACGTTGCGGGAAGGACCGTCAGCTCGCATCCCGGGGTGGGGATGGGCGTCGCTTTCAGCCGGTTCACCAATGCTGAGGGCGAACAGGTGATGAAGGCCTACATCGCACATCTGGCCAGCAAGCCTAAGACGAACGAAACCCTCGGGGTCTTCCACTAAGCTGCACAGTTTTCGTCGACCGCAGGGCCAGCGCAATTGATCGCGAAGTGCGAGCGCCTTTCAGTTCCACTTCAGATTCTTGAGCTGGTCCAGATTCACATTCCCACCGCTCAGCACGCATACTACCTTCGATCCGGATGGAGCTTTCAACAGACCGTGCAGCAGCGCCGCCACCGGGGCTGCGGCCGCTCCTTCGACCACCAACTTGCAGTGAGACATGATCCAGATCATGGCGTCAAAAATGTCGCGATCGGGCAGCGTGACAATGTCGTCGACAAAGCGCTGCACCACCGCGAAGTTGTGTTCGCCCACGCGCTTCACCCGCAAACCGTCAATGATGCAGTCAATCTTGTCGAGCGTAACCACGTGGCCGGCCTCGACGCTCTTCTTCATCCCCGGCCCATCGGAGGATTCCACGCCGATAATCTTGATCTTGGGGTTGGAGGCTTTGAGCGCCATGGAGACGCCGGAGATCAAGCCGCCTCCGCCGATCGGGACCACGGCCACGTCCACTTGAGGGAAGTCCTGGTAGATCTCCAGGCCGAGCGTGCCCTGGCCGGTGATGAGCTGCATGTCGTCAAAAGGATGGATGTAAGTCATGCCGCGCTCCTGGCAGAGCTGCTTGGCCTTTTCATTGGCCTCGTCCCAGATCGTACCGTACTGCACTACCTCCGCGCCGTAGGCCCGCGTGGCGTCGACTTTGGACTGCGTGGCGTTGCTGGCCATGACCACCACGGCCTTCATCTTGTACACCGCTGCGGCAATGGCTACGCCCTGGGCATGATTCCCGGCAGAGGAGCAGATCACTCCACGTTCCCGCTGCTCGGCGGTCAGATGACGAAACTTGTTCAGCGGGCCGCGAACCTTGTAGGCTCCGCCCTTTTGAAACATCTCCGCCTTCAGGCGAATATCGAAGCCGGTGCGTTCACTGAGCAGACGCGACGTAAGCAGTGGCGTGTGATAGGCGTGGGCGGAAACGTAGCCCGCGGCTTCTTGGAACTCGGCCAGGGAGACTTCGGGAGGAGCTGACACTTGTGGGCACATTAGGGATTCCTCTTGCGTCGAAGATTGCAGCACACAGAGTTTATCAAAGCGGGAGGCTCTACTATCACCCGTTGTAACCATAGCGGGCATAGGTTAGACTAGCTTTCCCTCAACAATGCCAAGACTGTGTAAGCTTCCTGCCAGTGGCGGGATGTGGCGCAAGTTGCTCATCCTGTGCGTGGTAGTCTCTTTCTTCCGCCAAGGGCATGCCCAAAGCGCGACCGCGACAAGCCCGGCATCGCCGCCAAGCCGCTTCAGACTGGTGCGTTCCGTCTCCGGCGCGTCGGGACACGAAGAGAACGGCCGCTACATCATGGATGACGCTAGAAGCGTGTTTACTGCGGGCAAGGATACGAAAGTCACCGTCTATTTCGAATGGGAAGGTCCGCTGGGCCCGCACCACTTCGAAGGTCTGTGGAAGAGCCCTGAAGGAAAGATCGTGCTGATCTCGGATTTCCGGTATGAGGCCAAGACGCCCCGTTTTAGCGGCTATTGGTCCTTGCTGCTCGCCGATACCACACCGTCAGGTGAATGGAATGTGGAGGCCCGCATCGACGGTGAACCAGCGGGAACGCACAGCTTTGTGATCACAGGGTCGCCTACAGCGTCCATCCCAGCCACGCCCCAGCCGCTCGGCTCGGCGGACCTCTATCAAAAAGCCATGGATGCCACGGTTACAATCGCGAAGTTGGGCTCCAGTGGCTCGATCCTCGGCAAAGGCAGCGGCTTCTGGGTGGGAGACGGCCGGATCCTGACGGCTTTTGATGTGATCGACGGCGCTTCCTCGTTGCGCATTCTGCGCCGAGATGGTTCTGAAGTCACAACCGATCAGATTCTCGCCTGGAACCGCTGGCAGGATTGGGCGTTGCTCAAGGTCGAGGGATCCGCCAAGACCTGGCTCAAGCGTGGTTCCCCCGACGCGCCCAAGGTCGGCGACCGTTGCGTGGTTCTCGAATTTGAGGGTATGGGCGCCAGACTGGCCGATGGTTCCATTACCGGGAAAAACGTCTTTCCAAGAGCTGGAGAACGTCTGCTCCTCGCCTCGGGAATTACACCTGCTTCGTTCGGCGGCCCGTTGCTGGATGAGTATGGGAACTTCGTGGGAATCGTAGGTGGAAACATCTTGCCCGGTGGAGATCCCATGAAGACCTTCAGCTTGTTTCTCGAGCCGGGCCCCAACGGCAGGGCAACCAAATGGGACGTCACTGGGATGGCTACGCCACAGGCGCTGTTGCCGGAACTCTCTTCCGGGAACGCCACACGCCTGGCCGACCTGGCTAGCCGCGGCGAGTTTCTATCCCCGATGGAGCCTTCCAAATCGATATTTTTTGCCACCCTGACGAGCATGTCCGGGAAGGACGGGGCAAACTCCTTCAACCCAACGGATTACCGCAATGTGTTTTCCCATCGGGACGGAAAGGCCGTGCTGTATGTAAGTTGGAAGTCCGTCACCAAGGAAAAGCTGAATTGTGTCGTCCGATTGTTCGATGCTGACAACAAACCGCTCAGCGAGAGCAAGTCGAGAGAAGTTTCTCTAGCACCGGGGAAGTATGCGCCGAACGCGACCTGGGACATCTCCCTCGGTAGTATGTCTCCCGGAGTTTACCGTGTGGACCTTGTCCTAAATGGCCAGACTGCATGGCGGGACTTTCTCAGGATTACCGACTAGCCCGTCCGTCGCCGTAACAACCGTCTTGCTTCATCGACAGGTCGCTCGCACTGCCTCCAGCGTCTGCTGGCAATCGTCCCGGCTTATGTCGTTGTGGGTAACAAAGCGCATCAGCTCGTTATCGATCCCTGCCGCCAAAACGTTTTTGGCAGCTAGCTTCTGGCTGAATTCGCCGGTGTTCATGCCCGTCCCGCTGATGTCGAAGACGAGAATGTTAGTGGGCGTCTTCCCGATCTTGATGCCTGCAATTTGCGCCAGGCCTTCCGCCAGGATGCGGGCGTTCGCGTGGTCTTCGTGCAAGCGCGCCGGCATTTTTTCGAGAGCGATCAGTCCCGCCGCGGCCAGAACGCCGGCCTGCCGCATGCCGCCGCCTAACGCCTTGCGGTACCTGCGAGCCTTGTCGATAAATGCGGTGCTGCCGACCAGCATCGATCCCACCGGCGCGCACAGGCCCTTGGAAAGACCGAACATCACAGAATCGAACTTGCGGCTGATTTCGGCCACGGTCTTGCCCAGCGCCGCGGCTGCGTTGAAGATACGGGCGCCATCCAGGTGCACCGGCAGGTTCATTTCGTGGGCACGATCGCAGATTTCGTCGGCCTGGGCCTGAGGAAAGATCGTCCCTCCGGCCAAGCTGAGCGTGTTCTCCAGCCAGATCAGGCCGGTCTGAGCGCGGTAGTACGCCGCCGGCGCGATCTTCTTCTTGATCTGCGCCCAGGTCAGCGCACCGTCTTCTCCGTACATGGCACGCGGTTGACATCCCGAGAACGCGGCCACGGTAGCCGACTCCAGATTGATGAAGTGCGCGCGCTCTTCGCAGATGATCTCCTGCCCGTGATGGGTATGGCACTTGACCGCGATCTGATTCCCCATGGTGCCGGTGGGCACGAAGATAGCCGCTTCGCGCTCGAATATCTTCGCGGCCAGTTGTTGCAGACGGTTGACGGTGGGGTCTTCCCCATAGACGTCGTCGCCGAGTTCGGCTTCGGCCATGGCCCTGCGCATCTCCGGCGTGGGCTGGGTGACGGTATCACTGCGCAGATCGATGGCTGCTTTGGGCTTGCGGTCCGCGGCGGTTGCAACTTCGGGCTGGGCGAGTTTGGATTCCATGGTCGTTTTCAGGCTGTTGCTGGGGTGAGGATGAATCGTTCAAAGACCTCATTCGACAGCAATCGCCCGCGCGGCGTCAACTGAAGATTGCCTTGGCGGCGGAAAAGCAGCCCGGAGGCGATCAGCTCCCGCATCACCGGCTCGTATGCGTCCAGGGCGGCGCCGAACTCGCGCCGCAACTTATCGAGCGCTACTCCTCGATTCAGCCGCAGTCCCAGAAAAAAACTCTCTTCCAGCGCCTGGGCTACGGAGACCGGAGCGGCCTTGAGTTCGGACGAAACAAAGAACTGATCGAATGCATCGGTTGTCGCCAAGCGCAAACTTTCCGTCCCCTGTGCCTGCAAAGCCGGCGAAGCCGGGAGCATGGAGTGGGCATCCACGCCAAAGCCCAGGTAAGGTTGCCGCGTCCAATACTTGAGGTTGTGTCGCGACTCAAAACCCACACGCGCGAAGTTGGAGATCTCGTATTGCTCGACTCCGGCGGCGCTCAGCCGCCGGCAGGCAGACTCGTAGAACTCGGCGGTAGCGTCATCATCAGGAACAAAGTGGGCGTGGTACTTGGTACCGCCGGCCATCAGCTCCCGGCCCAGGCGCGAATCTTCGTCCACTTCCAGCATGTAAATGCTCACATGGGGAACGCTCGTCGCGATCGTCTGTTGCAGCGAAAAGTCCCAGCTCTGATGCGTCTGGTGAGGCAGTCCGGCGATCAAGTCCACATTGATATTGCCGATGCCCGCGGCGCGCAGGCGCTCGATATCGCCGAGCGTCTTCTCCCTGGTGTGCAGCCGGGCCACCGAGGCGGCCTCCTGGTCCACAAACGACTGCACGCCCAGGCTGACGCGGTTCACGCCACAGGCAACGAGAGTGGCTATGATCTCGTCCGTGAGGGTTCCGGGAGCGCATTCCACGGTGATTTCGGCATCCGGGGTTACAGAAAATTCATTCCGCAGAACAAAGAAGAGTTTCTTCAGTTGTATGGGTTGAAGAAGACTGGGTGTTCCGCCGCCCAGGTAGATGGAATCGCTAATGTCTGGCGTCTGCGCGCCATGGTTGAGCGCCCAAGCGCGGCAAGTGGTCACGTCTTCGCCCACGCGCTCTACGTAGCGTTCCATCTGCGACGCGGAGAACACGCCGGAGGCGAAGTTGCAGTAAGTGCACTTGGAGCGGCAAAAAGGCACCGAAATATAGATTCCCAGAGTCATGCAGGCGCGCGGGGATACGATAGAATACTCCATCAATTATATGGTTACATCATGAGCATGATGAAGCGGGCCGTGATTACCGGCATGGGCGCCGTGAGCCCCAACGGAATTGGAAAAACGGCGTTTTGCCGCGCTA
>CAZFRV010000389.1:0-7614 GCA_964521445.1 uncultured Acidobacteriaceae bacterium | reverse complement strand
GCCACCTGATCGCGCACGCCGGGGAGGCCCTGTTCCATTGGGATTCGAAGATTTTCCGCACTCTTCGCGTCCTGCTGACGCACCCTGGAGAATTGAGTGATGCTTACGCGCGGGGACGGCGCAAGCCGTATGTCCATCCGTTTCAGATCTTCCTGATTGCCAACCTCATGTACTTCCTGCTCTACCCAGTCATCGGATGGAGCGGCCTAAAAACGCCGCTCCGCGGCTATGAGCATTGGATGTGGTACAGCCGATGGGCCACTCAACTCGCCACGCACCGGGCCGTAGCCATGGGGATCAGCACGGCTGAACTCAGCCAGCGCTTTAATCACGTTGTTGACATTCAATCCAGATCCTTGGTGTTGGCGATGGTGCCGGTGTTCGCGCTAGCGCTTCTCGTCGTAGAATGGCGACCCAGGCGCTATTTTGGGGAACACCTGATCTTCTCTCTCCATTATGTTGCCGTCTGGATCCTGGTCGTCATGATCGGGCTGAGCGCGGCGTTTACCGAGATCGTCCGCATCGGTCGGGGGTTGGGGTTCGCCTCCCAAGGTGATAGTTCGGACCGTGTTCTTAGTATCATAGCGGCGGCTATCATTGGCCCGTACTTATTTCTCGCTTTGCGCAAGTTCTACCGGAATTCCAAGCCGATGGCAGCCGTCAAAGCAATTGCGTTGTTGCTGGCCACATTCGGGATGCTGGACGCGTACCGAATTCTTCTCTTCCTCGCCGCCTTGTACTCCGCCTGATTCCCAAGATCTTCCCATTGACTTTCTTGGTTCCCGGCATACAATGTTGCAAACATTTGGGCAGGAAATGTTTTAAACATTTTCTAGGCAATATGGACCAGCAGTTCACATCGGCGCAGGTGGTCCGGCTGACGGGTATCACGCCGCGGCAGCTCCAATGGTGGGACGAGCGCGGCATTGTGGTCCCGAAGCGCGAAGGCCGGCGCAGGCTGTACTCGGCGGACGATATCGCCGAGATTGCAGTCATCTGTGCGTTGCGTCGCAAAGGCTTTCCATTGCAAAAGGTGCGCCGCATCATGAAATTTCTGCAGCGAGAGCTGGGCCGGAGGCTTTCCGACGCCGTCAGCAACGGCTCGGACTATCACCTGCTTACGGACGGCAAGCGCGTGTACCTGGAAAACTCGCAGCGTGAGGTCATCGACGTGCTCAAGAACTCGCGCCAGCCGCTGCTGGGGGTCTGTCTCACGGACACGGTGCGTGAAGTGCGCGCGGAAATCTTCAGCCGGCGGCCGGCGCAGAAACAGGCGCCGCGAAATTCCGGCCGGCGCAGAAGTTCGTAAGCAGAGATGTTGTGGACTTGAAAGAAGCCAGCCTGATCGGGAGAAGGGCTGTGGCCGTCAAGGCGGAGGTGGTATGGTGGCACAACTGAACATCGTGACCGAGTGGCTTCCGGAGCAGATGGAACCGGGCAGCATCTTTGTACTGGAGAACGCGGGCGAAGTTGGCGACCAGGACGATCCTTATTGGGCAGTATTGGCCTGTCCGGAGTGCGGAACGCTGGGCCTGATTACCCGCCGGCAGATGCGTGGTCTCATCCCGGTGATCTGCGGCTCGAATCTGTGCTCCGCTCAATTTGTGATTGAAGACGAACAGGTGGTGGCCAAGCGCCCGAACTAGCCGGCCACAGACTTCACCGCCGGAATCGGCACCTGTTCGACAATCGTGATGCCGAAGCCTTCGAGCGCGGCCACCCGCTTGGGATGGTTGGTCAGCAAGCGGATCGATCGAAGGTTGAGATCAGAAAGAATTTGCGCGCCTACGCCGATCTCGCGCTGCGTCTTCCTCTGATGCGCCGCGGTGGGCGTTTCCCGGACCTCGCGATGAAAGATCAGCCGCTTCTCCTCGCTCACGCTGAACCCTTTGGAAGTCTGGTGCAGATAGATGAGCGCGCCGGTGCCTTCGCGGGCAATCATCTCCAGCGACCGGTCCAGCACCAACTGACAATCGCAGAGTGATCCGCCAAAGACGTCGCCAGCCAGGCAGTGCGAGTGCATGCGGACCAGGACCGGAGCCGTGGCGCGTTCCACGTCGCCCTTGACCAGGGCTACGTGCGACTCGCCGTCAAGTTCGCTCTCGAAGGCGATCATGCGGAACTCGCCGTGCCGCGTCGGCAAGATGGCTTCGCCGGCGCGGGAGACGTAGCGCTCATTCTCCATGCGATAACGGATCAGCTCGGCCACGGTCACCATCTTCAAACCGTGCTGTTTGCAGAACTCCACCAGGTCGGGCACCCGGGCCATGCTGCCGTCTTCATTCATGATCTCGCAGATGATCCCCGCGGGAATCAGTCCGGCCATACGCGCCAGATCGACGGAGGCCTCGGTCTGCCCGGCGCGCACCAGTACGCCGCCTTTGCGCGCGCAGAGAGGGAAGACGTGGCCCGGCCGCACCAGATCGGAAGCGCGGCTCGAGGGATCCATGGCCACTTGAATGGTACGAGCGCGGTCGTGGGCGGAGATCCCGGTGGTGACGCCCTCGCGGGCTTCCACGCTTTCGTAAAAAGCCGTGCCGTAAGGCGAGGTGTTCTCCCGCGTCATGGGGCCAATGCGCAGGTAGTCGAGCCGTTCCGCGGTCATGGGCAGACAGATCAGGCCCCGCCCGTACTTGGCCATGAAATTGATGGCTTCCGGCGTGACCTTCTCCGCCGCCATGGTGAGATCGCCTTCATTCTCGCGGTCTTCATCGTCTACCACCACGATCATCCGCCCGGCCCGGATTTCTTCGATGGCGGTGGGAACGTCCGAAAATGCGGCTGAAAATGGCATAGGTTCTGAATCACAAAAATTCTAACAGAAGGCAAGGCAGAGTATCAGGGCATGCCTTGATCGACAAGGCTGGCCCCGGCCTGGGAAGAGGCTTACAATCTCTCTATGGCCAAGTCGTCGTCCCAAGCCTTTGAAGTTGGCTGCCCTTGCTGCGGAGCGGTATTGAAAATCGATCCCGACACGCACGCGGTGATCTCCCACGTGGCTCCGATCAAGCCCAAGACGTTTGCCGACTTTGATGCCGCGGCCAAGGCGATGCGTGAGCAGGAGGGACGCAAGCAATCGCTCTTCCGCCAAGCGGTGGACGCGGAGAAAAACAAGGCCGACCTTCTCGAGAAAAAATTCCAGGAAGCCATCAAGAAGGCCAAGGAGAGTCCGGAAGAGGGCCCCATGATCCGCGACTTTGATCTCGACTGACCGCTTGCCCGCCAAGATCTTATTGCTCGGACATCGCGGCGCCCGTCAGTACGCGGCGGAGAACACCATAACCGCATTCGACCTCGCCTTGCGGCATGGCGCCGACGGATTTGAGTTTGACGTCCGCTCCACCCGCGACCACCACGCCGTCATCTGTCACGATCCCAAGTTCCGTCGCCTGATCATCCGCCGGCAGACGTTGAGGCAGCTCCGTGCAGAAGTGGCTTCGCCCAAGCAGATGCCGCCCACTCTCGAGGGTGTGCTCGAACGCTTCAGCCGATCGGCCTTCCTCAACATCGAAGTGAAAGTCCGGGGCGTGGAGGAGTTGGTGGTTCGGGCTGTGCGGCAGACGAAGCCGCAGCGGTATTTTGTCTCGTCGTTCCTGCCCGGCGTCATCCGCAGGCTGCATGAGCTGGATCATTCGCTCGTCCTGGGCGCACTGGCCCAGACCCGCTGGCAGCTTCGCCGTTGGAAGATTCTTCCTGTGCGCTACGTGGTTCCTCACTACCATCTGCTTTCGCGCCGTCTGGTGGAGAAGGTTCATGCAGCGGACAAGGCGGTGATTACCTGGACCGTCAATCGTCCTCGCCAAATGCGCCGTGCGGCGGAGTTGGGTGTCGATGGGATTATTTCGGATGACACCAAGTTGCTGGTGGAGGTTTTGGGCAGCAAATGATGTCCGTCCAATCAGCCTGAAATCATCGATGTGTCATTCCGAGCGAAGCGAGGAATCTGCTCCTGCAGGCGCAGAACAGAAGATCTCTTGGGCCCACACAGCAGCGGAGCCGATCCCTAGCCTTGCGGCTCGGGATGACACGGCAGGATGAGTCATGACCAGCGACAACCCCAGACCATCTCGCCGGCTGTTTGCGTCTTATTTTCGATCCGGGCTGGCCCGAGCCATGATCTCCTCGACGACCAGGGTTTTGGCATCAGCGTAATTCTGGACGTACTTCCATTCCTTCTGGGCCAAGTCCCGCTTGGTGCGGGCATAGAGATCGCGATCGGCGGCATGGCCCCGCAACCAGTTCCGGAACATCAGCATGCGATCGATCTCCGTACAGCCAGACGAGAAGACGTGCAGGTTGATCTCGGTGTCGGGCCCTTTGAACATCCGGTGCTGGTGCCAGTCCGTCTCCCGTATACGCAACAAGTAGCCGGCGGCCTCCAGGGCCGGCGAATACGCTTCTTCATCCACCGAATCAGCCACCACCAGGAGCACGTCGATGACGGGCTTGGCGGCAAGCCCTGGTACGGAGGTTGAGCCGACGTGCTCAATTTGCAGCGCGCGGCGCCCAAGCAGGCTTCGGATTCTGTCAGCCTCACGTCGAAAAAGCTCCGGCCATTGCGGATCATAGTCCGCAATCAGGATGTTGGACGACAACGGCTTCAGCTCCCCAACTGTGTAAGCACGGATTTGTTCTTCCGTGAACGGTGCGCCGAGAGTGGGCTTCTGGTTATCCTTTGACATTTCGATTCGATCCCAATTCTACAAGGTAGGAGGTGGAGCAGGCTCTTGAAGTAAGACTCGACATCGCCGAACCCTGTCATGCTGAGCGAAGCGCTTGAAGGATGCCTTCCGAACCTGGAATTTGTGGCGCGGAGTCGAAGCATCGCGAGAATACTTCGGCGTAAATGCGGCATCAAGGCATTCTCCCGAGACAACGTGGGCAGAACTCCCTGAGACGGCGTGCAAAAAACACGGCCTCGGGATGTTTCGACTCGTCCTCCTTCGCTCAACATGACAGTCTTTACCGTTCGCGAACCAACAAAAAACCCTCCTGTCTCGTGACAGGAGGGTTCGAGCTGAAGACGACAGGGCCCAAACGACCAGGGAGAGCTAGACAGCTTTCTGCAAATGGAACTGCTCGGTCTCGGTGGAACCTTCGAGCGCCGTGGTGGACGATTGCCCATTGGCGATGGTTTGCGTGATGTCGTCAAAATACCCGGTGCCCACAAAGCGCTGGTGACGCACGGCGCCATAGCCAGCCTCGGCGTTGGCGAACTCCTGCTCCTGCAGGCGCGAATAAGCGGTCATGCCTTCACGGACAAAGCTCCGCGCCAGCTCGAACATGCTGTTGTTCAGAGCGTGGAAGCCGGCCAGGGTGACGAACTGGTATTTGTATCCCATGGCGGCCAGCTCACGTTGGAACTTGGCGATGGTGGCATCGTCCAGCTTGCGCTTCCAGTGGAATGAAGGCGAGCAGTTGTAGGCCAGCATCTTGCCCGGGAACTTGGAGCGAATGCCTTCGGCAAAGATGCGGGCTTCCTCCAGGTTGGGTTCCGACGTTTCGCACCAGAGCATGTCAACGTAAGGCGCGTAGATCAGCCCGCGGCTGATGGCCGCTTGCAGTCCGCCTTTGTAACCCAGGAAACCGTCGGGAGTGCGCTCGCCGGTGAGGAACTCGACGTCGCGAATATCGCTGTCAGCAGTGAGCAAGCGGGCGCCATTGGCGTCCGTGCGGGCGATCAGCAGCGTGGGCACGCCGAGTACGTCGGCCGCCAGGCGCGCCGCCACCAGCTTCTGCACAAATTCCTGCGCGGGAACCAGCACTTTGCCGCCGAGGTGGCCGCACTTCTTGGCCGAAGAAAGCTGGTCTTCAAAGTGGACGCCGCCGGCGCCGGCCTCAATCATGGACTTCATCAGCTCGAAAGCGTTGAGCGCTCCGCCAAAGCCGGCTTCGGCGTCGGCCACAATCGGCGCGAACCAGTAAATGCCGTTCTTGCCTTCGGCGTGATGGATCTGGTCGGCGCGCAAGAAAGCGTTGTTGATCTCCTTCACCACCGCCGGAACGCTGTTCGAAGGATAGAGGCTCTGGTCGGGATACATCTGTCCGGCGAGATTGGCGTCGCCCGCCACCTGCCAGCCGCTCAGGTAGATGGACTTGAGCCCGGCCTGCACCTGCTGCAGCGCCTGGTTGCCGGTGAGCGCGCCCAGGGAGGAGACGAAGTCGTCTTCCTGGAGCAGCTCCCACAGCCGTTCCGCGCCCAACCGGGCGAGGGAATATTCAACATGGACGGTTCCGCGGAGCCGTACCACGTCTTTGGCCGTGTAGGGCCGGGTAATGCCCTGCCAGCGCGAATCAGCGCTCCACATTCTCTCCAGCTCGGATGCATTCAGTTGTTGCACGATTCCTTCTCCTCAAGATCGTTTTGAACTGCTAGTGTCACCGCGCAATGATTAGATGCCCGCGTGGATAGGAGGGCAAATGCACTCGTCCGATTCGGACGAGTCGGACAAAATGGTATATGATGGCCTCGCTGTGGCTACCGAACCGCGCGTCAAGCGCGCCCATGACATTCCGGACTCGCTGCTCCAAGAGCTGCGAAAGCACTTGGTGACGCGCCGCGTCAGCAGCGGATTTGCTTTGCTCGACGACAACCGGCGGATCTTCGTCGCTCTCGATCCTCTGCAGCCCAGAGCTGCGGTTTTGGTGGGAGCGGTGGCCCAGTGGGTGGACATTGGGTACGGCGAGCCCGAACTGGTAGAGCAACTGCTCGCGCGGTTTTCGCCCGAAAGTCGAAGACGGCTGCCGGTCGGCGACTACCTGCAGTTGCGCATGGCTGAAGGGTTGCTGGCCCTGCTGCACGATCATCCTGATGAAGCTTTGCGCCATTTCGATCTGGTTCTTGCCCTGCAGGAGGAGGTCGAAGACAAGGAAGTGGTGGCCATCGCCCATTTCTGGAATGGACGCTGCCACCGCAAGAAGGGCGAGTATGACGAAGCCCTGAAGCAGAGCGCCGCCGGCCGCGAACTGGCGCAGTCATTGGGCTACGAGAAAATGGCGGCGGTGATGCGCGTGCTCGAGAGCTGGCTGCACTTCCAGAGAGGACAGCGGCGCGAGGCAGCCCACATCCTCGATCAGGCTGAGGCCGTGCTGCGCCACACCGATGACGACATCACCCTGGGCAACATCTATTCCGCGCACGGGCGCATGGTACGTCGCCAGGGAGGATACGCCGAGGCGCTGAAGTTTTTCTCACGCGCCATCGAACACTTTCGCAAACGCAATCCGCAACATCGCAACCTGGCCCGTTCCCTGGCCAATGTCGCCTATGTACAGCGGCTGATTGCCCAGCGCATCAGCCGGCAGATGGACATGGAAGCCGAACGCCGCCGCAAAAGCCAGGCTAAGAATAAGGATGGAGGCGCGGCGTTGCGCGGCGCCCGTGCCCAGCGCGAGGAATACGAGCAGCATCGCGATGGCGCCTTCGCCAACCTGGAGCAGGCGGAGAAGATCTATCGCCACCACAGCCACCACCACGGCATCGGCAGCGTGCTCGAGAACCGCGGGCTGCTCTACTTCGACAGCGGCGACCTCGAAAACGCCGACGCCCAGGCTGCCCAGGCGTACACGCTGGGCAAAGAGGAAAGCGACTTGATCCTGGTTGCGCGCGCCCGG
>CAZFRV010000388.1:0-10840 GCA_964521445.1 uncultured Acidobacteriaceae bacterium | reverse complement strand
CGGTTTCGTCGGTTACACGGTGACGGTCGGCAGATCAGGTGATAGGTTGCTTGGTACCGCCCAGCCGTGGTCGGACGATCGACCCGACGGCTGGGCACCGAAGCTAACTGTGGAAATTTGGCCGATCGTCTGCCCGCTGCCCAGTAAGACTTAGTGTAAAGCTAATAGTAGAGCCACGAAAGATCGCCGCTATCGCGTTCGCAATACCATTTCGCTCAGCCGCTGTCGCAAAAACTCCTGTTCCACCTGGTTGGTCGCCAGCCGCAACGCTTCACGATAAGCTCGAGCAGCCTCTTTCTGACGTCCCATCCTGCGCAAGATGTCGGCCCGCGCGGCGTAAAAGAGGTGGTACTGTTCCAACGCCCCGGATTCTCCGACGCGATCGATCTGTCGCAAGCCTTCTTCAAGCCCTTCGCTCATGGCCACGGCTACCGCATGGTTGAGAGCCACCACTGGAGACGGCGAGATGCGCAAAAGTTCCTGATAAAGCGCTGCGATCTGCGGCCAGTCTGTCGCCGCCGGAGATTGCGCTTCGGCATGGAGCGCGACAATGGCCGCTTGCAACTGGTATGGCCCGACCCCACGCATCGGCAACGCGCGGCGGACCAACGCCAATCCCTCCCGGATTCGTTCCTGGTCCCAGAGTTTCCTGTCCTGATCCTCCAGAGTTACCAGACGGCTCTGGCTGTCGATGCGGGCATCGCGCCGGGAGTCGTGGAGAAGCATGAGCGCCAGCAGTCCCAGGTTCTCCGGCTCGTTGGGCAGGAGTTCGCATAGCGTTCGGCCCAGGCGAATGGCTTCCGCGCAGAGCTCTCGGCGAATCAGGCTGTCCCCGGCGGTGGCCGAATATCCTTCATTGAACACCAGATAGATGGCAGACTGGACGGCAGTCAAACGCTCCGCCAGTTGCGAACGCGGAGGCACTTCATAAGGAATGTGTGCCTCCTGGATCTTGCGCTTGGCCCGCACCAGTCGCTGCGCCAGAGTTGCTTCGGGCAAAAGAAAGGCGCGGGCAATCTCCGGCGTGGTCAGGCCGCCCAGCGTGCGCAAGGTAAGCGCCACCTGCGCCTCCTGGTTCAAAGCTGGATGGCAGCAGGTGAAGATGAGCCGCAAGCGATCGTCCGGATACGTCATGGTGGCAGCCTCGAACACGGCATCGGCCTGGGGCTGTTGAAAGCTCGGCGTTTCGTACAGCAGCGAATCCTGTTTCTCGCGGCGGACGCGCTCGCGCCGCCCCTGATCGATGAGCTTGCGATTCGCGACAGCGGTGATCCACGCTCCCGGATTATCCGGAACGCCCTTGTCCCGCCAGTTCATCAGGGCGGAGGCAAACGCCTCATGCATAGCCTCTTCCGCCCGATCGAACGAGCCGGCAAGCCGAATAAGAGTGGCGATGATCCTGCCCGATTCCTGACGGAATACGGATTCAACGATCGCTTCTGTCGCGTTCGTCGACATTCGGAGTTACGCCACCCCCTTTACGCTCTTAACTCGCAACTTGCTCCTCGGCCGCTGCAACTACCTCGCGCGAAGGAAGGCCCGGGAGCAGCCGGACCTCCACGCAGCCCGCCTGGCCTCCGCAGGCCGTGGGAATCTTGGCGGCCCAGGCGATGGCCTCGTCCACGTCTTTGCAGTCCAGGATGTAGTACCCGGCCAGTTGTTCCTTGGTTTCAGCAAACGGGCCGTCCGTGACCAACGTCTTGCCGTTTTGACAACGGACCGTAGTGGCCGTGGCGGTCGGGGCTAACGGCTCCGCACCTTGGAATATTCCCTTAGCGCGTGTTTGGTCCAGCACAGCCCAGTGTGCGTCCCGGATCTGCTGCCTTTCTTCCTGCGACGCGCGAGCGAGTTCGTTTTCCTTCGTATAAATCAGCAGCATGTATCGCATAAGCCTCTCCTGGTGAAACTTGCATGTAAGTTTGTGATGGGGTCGCGCCACTCGCTTCGACGATCAAGGCGAGCGCCGCGACCCGCGGTTTCTGTAGTGCAAAAATTATCTTACACGGTGGAATTGCATGGGCACGGTGAAGGCGACCTTGCCGTCCTTGTAGAGCGTCCAGGCGGCATTGAAAGTATCCGAGCTCTCGAATGTGATCTGCGCGCTGTGCATGTGGGTTTCGCCGGCGCTGGCTAAATTGGTTGCGCCCGCGAAGTCAAAGCGGATCACGTTGGAAGCTGGGTCAAACGCTTGTGCCTGCATGTGCGGCTGGTTGCCGGCGCTGCAATAGTGGGTGAGCACCAGGTGCCCGCCGTCAAGATAGTAGGCTGTCACCATCTCGCCATCGCCCGGGACGTTGATTTTCTCCAGGAGAACCGTCCCGTTGGAGATCACCTCAAGAGAAGATGTGACTTTGCCTTTTTCCGAGTTTGCTTCCCACTGGCCTGCCAGAGTTTTCAGTTTGTCAAAGGCCGAAACGGCGTTGGACTGGCCGTTGGCCGTGCCGTTGCCGGATGTTCCAGCCCAGGCATAACAAGCTGTCACCGCCAAGAAAATGCCTGCGACCACAAAGATTCGATTCCTGCTCATCGTAATTCCTCCTAAAGAACTATTTTTGTCGGAAACCGTCTACCTGGTGGTAGCGATTTGTTCCGTCAACTCAACGACGCCCAAGGAACGCCAAATCGACAGGCTCGTCCGAAATATCTTCAGAGTGGCCTGTCTTGCTAGAATTGGGCCCAGTGTGGTTCGTGCCTCGGAAGCCCCACGATGATTGAGCGGATTGACCATCTCGTTTTGACCGTTAAGGACATCGCCGCGACCTGCGCGTTCTATGAGAAGGTCTTGGGAATGGAAGTGGGGACCTTCGCCGGAGGGCGCACGGCCCTAAGCTTTGGCATGAACAAGATCAACCTTCACCAGCAAGGCAAAGAGTTTGAACCCAAAGCGCACCGTCCAACGCCGGGTTCGGCTGATCTGTGTTTGATCACGAAGGCGCCGATCGCAGCCGTCATCGAGCGGCTCAGGCGGAGCAATGTCCCTATTGCGCATGGACCAACCACGAAAATAGGCGCGCTGGGCCCCATGACCTCGGTGTACTTTCGCGATCCCGATCTGAATCTGATCGAAGTCTCCAATTACGAAGAAAAACTTGCGCCGGCAAACTAAGGCTCTGTCCGCATCGGTAATTGTTGAGCAGCCAAGCAATCAGCCTCTATACTGGTTGCATGGCATTGTCCGCGGTGATTGTCGATGACGAGCAACTGGCCCGCGACGAGTTGAGCTACTTGCTCAAGTCGGTAGATGACGTGAACATCGTGGCCCAGGGCCGCAATGGTCTCGAGGCAGTCAATCTCATCAAGGAGCACGCACCGGATCTGGTGTTCCTTGACGTGCAGATGCCGGGGCTGGATGGTTTCGGCGTCATCAAGAAACTTGTCGACAAGAAAGTTTCCTTGCCCCAGATCATCTTTGCCACCGCCTATGACCAGTATGCGGTGAAGGCTTTTGAAGTCAACGCGATTGATTACCTGCTGAAGCCGTTCGACAAGAAGCGCGTCAGCCAGGCCATCGAAAAGGCTCGCAAGAGACTGCAGACCGCCGCTGCGGTCGGCACCGAAAAACTGGACACGCTGGTAAAGATGCTCGAAGCACAGCGCCCGCAGAATTCCAAAGTCCTGTTGCGTTCCGCCGGACGCCTGCTCCTGGTGGACCAGAAAGACGTCTGCTTTGCTTCTATCGAAGACGGCATCATCAGCGTGGTCGCCACCCACCTGGAAGGCCAGTCCAACTGCCGCACACTCGAGGAATTGCTGGGCGGCCTGGATGCGGACATGTTCTGGCGCGCCCACCGCTCCTTCGTCGTCAATATCAACCGCATCAAAGAAGTCGTACCCTGGTTCAAGAGCTCTTATCAGCTCCGCATGGACGACAAGAAGCAGACTGAGATTCCCGTCAGCCGGGCGCAGACGAAGAGATTAAGAGAGTTGTTCGGACTGTAATCGAAACGCCCTCCTGAGACACGGGCGCGGGACGAATGCCTGTCGTTCTCGACCTACCCCTCGCGGGTTTCCGGCACAATCTTCATCTCCAACCGCTTCGATCCGCGCAAAACCGCGAGCCCGGTCTTTTGGCCGATGCGCTCCTCGTTCAGTTGCCGGTGCAACACGTCCACTCCTTCCACCGGCTCGCCGTCGAGCGCGACGATGACGTCCCCTTCCTGGAGGCCAGCTTTAGCGGCAGGACTCGCCGGCTCCACTGCCAGCAGCAGGGCGCCGGTTGCGATCTTCAAATCGTAATAGCGGGCGATATTGCGGTTAATGGCCGCGGTCTGGGCCTGCACACCGATGAAGCTGCGCCGCACTATGCCTTCGCGGATCAGCTTGCTGGCGATGAACTCGGCGGTTCCCACCGAAATGGCAAAGCACAGTCCCTGCGCCGGGAGGATGGTTGCGGTGTTTACGCCGATCACCTCGCCGGAAGCGTTCACCAGCGGTCCACCGGAGTTGCCGGGATTGAGCGCGGCGTCGGTCTGGATCACGTCTTCGATCAGCCGGCCCGACTGGGAACGCAAGCTGCGGCCCAGTGCGCTCACTACGCCGGCGGTCACCGTGTACTGGAACCCGTAAGGGTTGCCAATGGCCACCACCAGCTGGCCTACGCGTATCTTGCGCGAGTCACCCAATGGCACCGCATGCAGCCCGGGCGCGTCAATGCGTACCAGCGCCAGGTCGGTGTCAGGATCTTCCCCGATGAGCTGCGCCGGACATTCTCCCGAGTCCGGGGTCGAGACCTTGATCCCCTTGGCGCCATGCACCACGTGACTGTTGGTGAGGATGAATCCATCCGGAGTAAAGACAAAACCAGAACCGCTCCCGCCACGTCCGCGGGCGGTTTCTACCGAAATCCGCACCACCGAGGGGCTTACCGATTCTGCCACACCGGTCACCACGCGCGAGTAGGCGTCCATGGCTTCCGCTTCTGAGGCCGGCGTACCCGGCTGGTGCAGGGAGACGAATGATAGATCAGTAACCATACCCAGATTTGATAAAACTCACGCGGAAAGGATTCAGAGGGCCGCCGCCATCCGGCTGGCCGAAGCCGCTACAATGCCAGTCATGAAGACTTTGGGCGGTAAGACGGTCCTAGTCACCGGCGGAGCACGCCGGCTTGGCAAGGCCATCGCCCTGGCCATGGCCGAGGCGGGAGCAAACGTAGCAGTGACCTACTTGGCTTCGTCCGCTGAAGCCCGTGCGACGGTCGCCGAGATTGAGGGCAAGGGAGCCAGGGGGCTGGCGGTCACGTGCGACGTACGCAAAGAAGAGAGCGTCATTGCGGCCGTGAAGGGGGTCCTCGAGAAGTTCGGCGGCATCGATGTTCTGGTCAACAATGCAGGAGTGTTTGCCGGCGCCCGCTTCGAAGAGATTACAGCCGAGCAATGGGACAGCGTGTTCGCTACCAATGTCCGCGGACCGTTCCTGGTTTCGCAACGCTGCATTCCCGCCTTGCGCCGGGCCGGAGGCAGGATCATCAACTTGGGATCGCTGGGCGGAGAAAAGCCGTGGGCCACTCATGCGCATTATTGCTCATCGAAGGCCGCCCTGCACATGCTGACGCGGGTGATGGCCAAGGCGCTGGCGCCGGAGATCGCCGTGAACTGCGTGGCCCCGGGGACGATCGATGCCGGAGATGGGCGCGACGATCCTGCCTTCATGACCCGAGTGGCCCAGCGCACGCCCATGCGCAGAAACGGCACGGCCCAGGAGCTGGCGGATGCGGTGATGTACTTTGCCACGGCTTCTCACTTCATCACGGGGCAAATTCTGATGGTGGACGGTGGGCTGGGGCTGGGATGACCGGATCAGGTGTAGTCGAGTAGCTCGCCGGGCGGAGGTTCTGTTCGAGGATGAAAATGCATCCTTGCACTCTCTTTTTTGTACGTTAAACCATGATTGTTGAGGATGACTTTTGCCGGGCTTGAAACATAGAGTAGCGCGAGCAAGAGGTGCTCAAGCTGGAGTTCTTCATCACGGCGGTTCAGCATTTCTCGTGCGGCACGGACCAAGACCAACTTGGATTCATTATCGAAAAGCATTACTGTTCCGGAGACATAGATCGTTCTCGGTCCGGGTCCTTCGCACGCTTTTTCTATATCCTGTAGTTTCTTTTTGGAGAGCCTTCTGTTCGTAAACAATGCTCGAACCTCGTGGAGCAGACCGAAGAGAAGATCGGTAGCTTTGATCTCCTCATGGCCAGAGGCGATAGCCTGCCTGAATGCGAAGAAGTGCGCCCGGCGCGCCTTCTGTGTGTAGAGATGAAAATAAATTCCATCCATGCAATTACATCTTAACTTAGCGCTGACTGATGAACGCCTTCACCGCGATGGCTCGCGGGTCTTTGCCCAGAGGAATCATGGTCTGCGGAATGATCGTGCCGATCGCCGGCGACTGGGGGAAGACTGGGCGCCCCTTGCGGTCGATCAGTGACAGAACCGAGAGATCGTCACTGCCGGTGTTTACCACCAGCAGCAGGAAGCGGCTGGGCGAGAGCGCCAGTGCCTCCGGATGCTGGCCGACGTCCACGGAACTGTTCTGTCTGCCGTTGTCGATGTCGTAAACCCTGACTGAGTTCGACCCGAAATTCGTGACGAAGAGCAGGGAATTGTCGGGGGAGACCAGGGCCTGGACCGGATGATCGCCGATGAGGAAGGTGCTGCTGACCTCGTTGGAACCGGTAGTGATGCGGGAAATGGAACTCGCGTCGTAGTTACAAACAAAAACTTCCCCTCCGTCCGGTTTCACCGCGATGTGGACCGGAGTCTGCCCCACGTCGAGTTGCGTCAGCAGGACCGCGTCGCCGGTCTTCTTGTCCAGACTGACTACACCGATCTGTTTCGACTCGCTGCAGGCCACAAAGACCTTGCTGGAATCGGGCACAATGCCGATCTCCACCGGCTTGCTGCAAACCTTGATCTTCTTGCGGAGAGTGAGCGTGTCGGTATCGACGATGGCGATCGAGTCTTCATCGCGCAGCGCAACCAGAACCAGCTTGCCGTCAGGCGAGACGCGCGCCAGATTACTTCCGTTGCCGACGAAAATGGTCTTGATCACCTTCCGCTGGTCGAGATCGATGACGGAGAGATTGGCGGAGCCGGAGTTGGCCACGTAGGCGCGTTTGCCGTCGGCGGAAACGTCAATGAAGTATGGCGCCCGGTGCACGCCGATGGCCGCGACCACGCGGTTCGTTTCGGCGTCAATCACGCTGATGTTGTTGGACTCGGTGTTGGCGACGTAGATCTCGTTCTTCTTCGGATTGGCGGCGATGCCGGTCGGGCTCTTGCCCACCGGCACTGTGCCCGCGATCATCAGCCCCCGCAGATCAACCACGGTTACGGTGTTCTCTCCGCCGTTGGTGACGTAGGCATACTCGTGGTAGTCGGGAAAAGGTTCGGGAGACTGGTTGCAGCCGGCCAAGCCTGCAAAGACGAGCAGCACGGCAAGACAGGCTGAGGAGGAGGCGCGCAAGCTACCTGCTGGCCCTGGCAATTGCCGGGTGCAGGCTTGGTTCCTGTACATTACGCTTCAAGACTGCGGCAATCTGCCGCACTTCCGACATCAGTTCGTCAAACTGGTCAGGCAGGATCGATTGCATGCCGTCGGAGAGCGCGTGGTCGGGATCGTGATGCACTTCCACCAGCAGGCCGTCCGCGCCCACGGCCACCGCCGCGCGCGAAAGCGGCAGCACCTTGTTGCGTTTGCCCGTGCCGTGGCTGGGATCCACCACAATGGGCAAATGGCTGAGCCGCTGGACCGCTGGGACAATGCTCAGATCCAGGGTATTGCGGGTGTGATCGGCGAAGGTGCGGACGCCGCGCTCGCAAAGGATGACTTCGTAGTTACCTTCGCTCAGGATGTACTCGGCCGCCATCAGGAATTCTTCCAGCGTCGCCGACATGCCGCGTTTCAGCAAGACCGGTTTGCGCATGCGCCCCGCTTTTTTCAGCAGGGAAAAGTTCTGCATATTCCGCGCCCCGATCTGGATCACGTCAGCATATTCCGCTACCAGGTCGAGGGACTCATGGTCGATGGCCTCGGTGATAATGCGCAGCCCAAAGCGATCGCGGATCTCGGCCATGATTTTGAGACCTTCTTCGCCCAGGCCCTGGAAGGCATAAGGGGAAGTGCGCGGCTTGTAGGCGCCGCCGCGGAAAAAGCGCGCGCCTGCCTTGGCTACCCGCTCGGCGATAGTGAACGCCTGCTCGCGGGATTCAACGGAGCACGGGCCAGCAACGATGCCCAGATCCTTACCGCCAAAGCTGCCGTCACTGCCGCGAAATCTCACGACTGTATCTTCTTCCTTGATATCGCGGCTCACCAGCTTGTAAGGCTTGGTGACGGCGATGACCTCTTGCACGCCGGCCATCTCTTCCAGCGTCCCGGGTTCCATGGCGGCTTTGTTGCCGGTAATGCCGATGGCCGTCCGCGACGCTCCTGGGATGGGGTGAGCGCGGTAGCCCAGCGATTCGATCCTGTCACAAACGGCGCGCACCTGTTCGTCGCTGGCGTGCGCCTTCATCACGACTAGCATGGAGGTCAGACCTCAGTCTTTGGAACCCTTCAGTGTACTGTGATCGCAAGCGTTGAGCAATCAAAAGCCGTGGAGTTTAACATGTTAAAATCAATGGTTTAGCGCATGTTACAGGAGAGCCGCGGACCGAAGCGCAAGCTCGGCATGAAAGACGTCCTTTTGTGGGCGCATGGTGAGCCGCCGAAGCCAGGACCGCGGCGCGTCGGGATTCATACTTCGACCGCGGGTGGAGTAGAGCTGGCGGCGGAGCGGGCCTACCGTCTGGGAGCCAATACCTTCCAGATTTTCTCTTCGAGCCCGCGCCAATGGCAGCCGTACTTGCTGTCTCCGGCGCAATGTGCGCGGATGCGGCGCCTGCGCGAGAAGCATGGGATCGGGCCGCTGGTGATCCACGCCGGGTACCTGGTGAACCTGGCCAGCGTGACAGCGGAGTTTCACCGTAAGTCGGTGGAGGCGTTTCGCGGCGAGTTGGAGCGGGCATTGGCTCTGGGCGCTGAGTTTCTGGTGCTCCATCCCGGTTCGTTTCGAGGACGCAGCCGCGAGGAAGGCCTGGCGCTGGTAGCAGTCTCCATTGCGGAGGCGGCGCAAGGCCTGGAGTTGGAGGGATCCGGGCTTCGTGTCCTGATTGAGAACACTGCGGGCGCGGAGTTTTCGCTCGGCGGGTCGTTCGAGCAGGTCGGGCAACTACTGGAGCGCTTGCGGCCAGTCTGTCCGGTCGGCGCCTGCATTGATACGTGCCACACGCACGTTTCGGGATATGACTTGGTTTCGGAAGACGGATGGCAGGAAACCATGAAGAAGCTCGAGGCCACCGTCGGATTGAAGAATGTGCTGGTATGGCATTGCAATGACGCCAAGGACCCACGGGGGTCCCGGCGCGACCGCCATGAGCACATCGGCAAAGGAACGATTGGGCTGGAGCCTTTTCGGCGTTTGTTGAACGATCCGCGTACGAAGAGCGCCGCGTTCATTGCGGAGACGCCGGTCGATGACCCAGGGGACGATTTGAAAAACGTCGCCCTTTTGAAGTCCTTGGTAAGAACGCGCCAACCAGGAAAGAGCGCTGAGAACAATGGCTGAAACACGAGACATGATCGAAAAGCAGACAACCGAGCGCCAGATTGAGGACCGCTACGAGCCACAGCGTATGGAAGAGAAGTGGTCCGCGCGCTGGCAGGCCGATCCCGCGCTTTACGCCGCGGAGGACCACACCAGCAAACGCAAGAAGTACTACGTGCTGGAAATGCTGCCGTATCCGTCCGGTGTTCTGCACATCGGCCATGTTCGCAACTATTCGATTGGCGACGCCCTGGCCCGCTACATGTGGATGCGCGGCTACAACGTGCTCCATCCCATGGGCTGGGATGCGTTCGGGCTCCCCGCGGAAAACGCTGCTATCAAGAACCAGACTCATCCCAAACAGTGGACGCTCGGCAACATCGCCCGCATGAAGTCGCAGATGAATCGGCTGGGCTTTGCCTACGACTGGTCGCGCGAGATCACTACGTGCTTGCCAGAATACTACCGGTGGAACCAATGGTTCTTCCTCAAGCTCTATGAAAAAGGGCTGGCCTATCGCAAGAAGAGCAAAGTGAACTGGTGTCCGGAGTGCGCCACGGTGCTGGCCAACGAGCAGGTGGTGGATGGTTGCTGCTGGCGACATGAAGAAACCAAGGTGGAGCAGCGCGAATTGGAGCAATGGTTCTTGCGCACCACGCAATATGCGGAAGAGTTGCTGAACGGACTGGACCAGCTTGAAGGATGGCCGGAAAAAGTTCGCACCATGCAGCGCAACTGGATCGGCCGCAGTGAGGGCGCGCTCGTAGACTTCGCGCTGGATGGGCCGGCCGGTCCTGCGGGCGCGAAAATCACCGTGTTTACAACGCGGATCGATACGATTTTTGGTGCTACCTCGGTTCAGCTTGCGCCGGAGCACCCCCTCGTCGCCGACTTGACCGCGGGCGACAGCCATCTTCACGGCAAAGTCGAAGAACTGGTGCGCGAACAGGTAAAAGCCAAAGAAGAGGGCGACGTAGGCGCCATCGAAAAGCATGGCGTCTTTACCGCGCGCTACGCCATTAACCCGTTTAACGGCGAGAAGGTTCCCATCTGGGTTGCCAACTACATCCTGATGGACTACGGCACCGGAGCCATCATGTCCGTGCCCGCGCACGATGAACGCGATCACGAGTTCGCACAAAAGTACGGGCTGGAGATCCGTGTGGTCATTCTGCCGCGGCGGGTTGGAGAGCCACCGGAGGCGAACCAGGAAGAGAAGCCGCTGCTGCCTTACACACATATGGACAGCCTGCTCAT
>CAZFRV010000387.1:0-6844 GCA_964521445.1 uncultured Acidobacteriaceae bacterium | reverse complement strand
CTCGTGGGAGCTCCAGTTCGTGTTGATATCGGCCCCGTGACCGAGAAGAAAGTCGGCGATCTCAAAGTGGTTGTTGAGGACCGCCCAGGCGAGCGCGGTGTCGAGAACCTGCTGCACACTGGGCTCGCCCCATTCAGGTTCTCCCGCGGGTGTACGCTGCTGGCAAGAGAATGATTCGCTAGGTCGCCCAGTGCAGGCGTGCCCTCCGCGTCGAACCAGCTTTTCACGCGTGCGAAATCTCCATTCCCGGCTGCGTGTGGCAGATCGTCGGGCAGGCGCCAGATGCGCAGCAGCGTCGGAAGCAGACGGGTCTTTGCATAAGTGAACGCGAATTCAATGGCCTGCGATGGCGGCGGGACGCGCCGGGGCAGCACAGCGGGATCGAGATCAAGAAGAGCAGTAAGGAAAGCTTCGCGATCGCGCAGCACCGCCCGCTCGATCAGTCCGACCTGGAATTTCACGCATGCGTCTGCCAGCATCCATGCTTCGCCCCGCAATCCGCCGACAAAGGATGTCAGGTCGCCGTCGTGCAACGCGCACACGACCTGTCGCATGACAAAAGCCTGCCAGGGGCCGGCCGGGTCGGCGTTGGTGAAGCCGAGCGTCTCACTTTCCGCCATGATGTATTGGACAAATGCGGAACGTCCTGGCCCGCCATCGATCTGCCTTCCCAGCCCAGCATCGAGCGTGATCGACCGATCCAGCAGCAGCGCCGCTGCGGTCGCGTGCTGGAGATGGCAGGCACACATGAACGCCTGGTTCACCGCTGCAAGACCGTCGCCATTCGCATCAAGACAGGCGCGAACGCCATTGACGTCGCCGAGGGCGGCAAAAAACTTCAGCGTTCGGGGAAGCAGGCCTCTGCGGTGGAAGAGATCGATCAGTCCCTTTGCGCGGGAAGCGATGAGGCCATCGCATACGCTCGGCGCGACGACAGCGCCGGCATCGAGCAGGAGCTCGGCACAAGCTCCGCGCGTGAAGTGCTCTTCTCGGAACGGGTCGAAGCTGTCGCCGAAGGAACCGGTAGTCATCCCGAGCAGCCCGCCGTCGTTTTCATCCGCCCTCCACGACAACAGGACCGGGTATTCCGCCAAGAGCCGCCGCAGACCTTCGATGTCATTATCATGGATGATGCGGCGGGCTTCGGATACGGCCCACTCGAGTCCTCTGCCGACGCGTTGTTTTACTTCTTGAACCAGGTCCTTCCAGCCCGGAAACCCATATTCGCGCGCCAGCACCAACTGAGCATCACGCTGTGACAACGGCAGCTCGGCTTGCGGCAGCTGGGCCCGCGCCCGGGCGATGGCGCTTGCATGGCCGGCTACGGTGCCGCGCGCCAGTTTCTTGGCTTGCTTGCGCAGGGATTCCAGGGAGGGACGAGCAGGAAGCTTAGATGTGGTCATTACGACCTCCTTTCATGAGCGCCTGTGACCCGCTGATACAGGCTGAAAGAAGGTGCAATGCACGCTGTGAAAACAACAAGAGGGTTTAGCCGCAACTCCAACAATCAAAACGAGAAACATTCTGGCGGAGAGGGGGGGATTCGAACCCCCGATAGAGCTGTTAAACCCTATAACGGTTTAGCAAACCGCCGCCTTCAGCCACTCGGCCACCTCTCCGACTTCAACATGATGAAAAAGAACGAATGAGTCGTACTACCACGCTAGAGCTCCCTCGCAACGTACGCTCGGGATTTCGCCTGCGGGCTCCCGCTCCGCTCACGCCCGGCAGAACGGCTCAACTTCAGCCACTCTCGGCCACCTCTCCGTGGGTTGCGGCTTGCTGTCCATTGTATCAGTGGGAATCGATTTCGGGGAGATGAGAGCCGGTCTTCAGGCGAGTTGCGTCGGCGCCAGGAATGACGCCCAGGAAACGGTGGCGTTTCCACGATCGACTAACCCAGTGGCGGGCGGTGGCCCCATTTGCTCCAGTGCGCGCGCCTTGGCCGCTGCCACTTCCGCCGCGGGACAGCCCAACAGAGCCGAGCATTCGCGCACGGAATAGCCTTCCAGGACCGCCATCACCAATACAAAACGCTCGAATGGTTCCAGCCGGCTGACAGCCGCAATCAGAACTTTTTCCGGTGCGTCTTCATTCCAACGGGCAGACGAGCCCAGGATCGGCACATGGCTGGCTTCTATTTCAGCACTTCGGGCTTCGAACCGCATACCAAGCTGGCGGGGCGCTGGAGAGATTACCTTGATCGCATTCTTGATGATGGCCCGCTTGCTCCAGGAGCGCGCCCACTGCCGGAAAACCGCGTTGCCGTGGATGCTCTCTTCCAGGCCGGCAACAAAACATTGCTCGGCCTTTTCCGCATCGGCAGTCAGCAGAAACGCGAGCAGGTGCAGACCCGCCATGTCCTCCGTGAAGATCTGTTGGAAGTCGCTGCGCGTTGCATACTCCGCGGCCTTCTCGCTTGGTCGCCGTCTTTTGTTTTTGCGCAACGTCAACATTTCGCGTGTAGCCTCTCTGCCCGGGTTGGTCGGAAGCGTGCCCTAGTAAGAGTGATTCTGGCGGGCCAGGCGTTTCAGATTTCAGGCTAAAATTCGCAAACATCCCGGCGGCCAAGAACTAGATTCTCAAACCCATGCAAGGTTTGCGTTTGTAAAGATTCCGGCGTGATTTCCGCGCCAATATAATCTAAGCGGTGCGGATTTCCGACTTCGATTTTCAGCTTCCCGAAGAATTGATCGCGCAAGAGCCTCTGGCCGACCGCAGCGCCTCGCGCCTGCTGCACCTGCGGCGCGATACCGGCCGGCTCGAAGATCGTACCTTCAAGGATTTTCCCGGGCTGCTTCGCTCCGACGACCTGCTGGTGATCAACAACAGCCGCGTTTTCCCTGCACGCCTTTTTGGACGCCGCGCGGGCCTGCATGCCCAGCCACTCAGCCCCAAGAACCCGGCGTCGAAAGATTTTCTGCACGGCCGGGTGGAGACGCTCTTGACTCGCCGGCTCGGCCCGTTGGAGTGGCAGGCGCTGGTGCGGCCGGGAAGGAAGATCGGCGTAGGCGAGAAGATCATCTTCGGCGAGAACAACGAACTGGAGGCCGAGGTCGTCGCCCGCGGCGAGTTCGGCGAAAGGACGCTGCGCTTCCGTTCTGTTCCTGACTTCTTTGCCCTGGTGGAGAAGGTGGGCCACGTGCCTCTGCCGCCGTATATCGCTCGCCAAGACCGCAGCGAGGACCGCGAACGTTATCAGACGATCTACGCCCGTCCCGAGTCGCGAGGCAGCGTGGCCGCACCTACCGCCGGGCTGCACTTTACGCCGTGGATTCTCAGCGAAATTCGCGAGCGAGGCATCGAGATTACCGAGATTACATTGCACGTGGGCCTGGGCACATTTCAACCGGTGCACGTCGAGAACGTGGAAGAACACAAGATGCATCGCGAGAGCTTTTCCATCGCCAAGCCGGCCGCCGCCCAGATCAATCGCACGCTGGAACAAGGCCGCAGGGTCGTGGCGGTAGGGACGACGACCGTGCGCACGTTGGAGTATGCCGCGCTGCAGGATCCTGCCGGCCGCGTCCGTCCGGGCGCCGGCGAGGCCGATATCTTTATATATCCTGGTTTTCAATTCCGCGTGGTCGGCGCGCTGCTGACCAACTTCCATCTGCCGCAATCGACTCTGCTGATGCTGGTCTCGGCCTTCGCGGGACGGGAGAACATCCTGCGGGCCTACGAACATGCCGTGAAAGAGAAATACAGGTTCTTTTCGTACGGAGATTGCATGTGGATTGAATAGTCCTTCCGATTGTGGTATATATCGTTGGTATATATCCGAAGAAAGGATTTTCATCATGGCTCAGGTCGAGGTCGCTAAATTGTTCCGCAATGGCCGCAGCCAGGCTGTGCGGCTGCCCCGTGAATTCCGCTTTGAAGGCGACCGAGTCCGGGTTCGCAGGGTGGCCAAAGGGGTCCTCTTGGAGCCCATGATCTCGAACGTCCGCCAGTGGTTTGCAGAGATGGATCGGCTGCAGGCGGGGCGCTTCATGGCCAAGGGACGCAAGCAGCCGCGGACACCACGGCGCGAGATGTTTAAGTGAGATACCTGCTCGATACGGACGTTTGCATCGCGCTCATGAATGGCAAGCCGCCTTCCGTCCGGCTGCGTTTCGAAAAAGCAGTCGATGGCGGGAGCGAGGTTTTCGTGCCGACGGTGGCGGTGTTCGAGCTCCGATACGGAGTCGCCAAGAGCGCGCGGCCTCAATTGAACGCTGAGCGGCTTGAAACTTTTATCGCTGGACCAGTTACCTTGCTGCCTTTTGCTGGGCCGGACGCCGATACTGCCGGCGAGTTACGCGCTGCGCTCGAAACAGCGGGCAGACCGATTGGCGCTTATGATCTGCTGATTGCCGGCCAGGCGCTCCATCACAGGCTGACACTGGTGACGGCCAACCTGAAAGAGTTCGGCCGCGTGAAAGGCCTTGTCTGGGAAGATTGGGCTAGGCCGTGAAGGCGGGACGCTGCGATATGACCTTCGAGCTCGCTCGTGGTAGGCTCGACTTGTAAATCGTTGAATCCCGTTAATCAAGGACGCGAAGAGTTTGCGATCCCGGCTCATTGTCTTTGTCAGTATCATCCAAACGATCCTCTTTCTAGGGCACTGGTTTCTCTATGTGACCTGGGCCAGTTTTTTTGGCGGTATTGCATCGTCGGGAACGATGAAGGTCGCTCTGGCGGCGCTCTCGGTGAGTTTTGTGCTGGCCTCACTCCGCGGCTGGTATTCGCATCATCCGCTGCTGCGCATGTTCTACACCGCGGCCGCAGTCTGGCTGGGGCTAGCCAGTTACTTTCTGTGGGCGTCTGTGCTGTGTTGGATTGTGTATGGTGTGGTGCGGGTCATGGGTCTCGGCTGGGCGCCTCGGTACATTGCCGCCGTGCTGTTCGGCGCCGCGGTGCTGATAGGAATCTACGGCATTGTCAACGCTGCCTGGCTGCGCGTAACGCGGATCAATGTTGCGCTGCCCAACCTGCCTCAGCCATGGCGCGGCCGCGTGGCTGCCCTGGTGAGCGACACGCATCTGGGCCACGTGAGGAATGGCCGATTCATTCGTCGTGTGGTCCGCAAACTGGGTGACTTGCAGCCCGACATCGTCTTTCTTGCCGGCGATCTCTATGACGGTATGGCGGCCGATTTTGAAAAACTGGCGGAACCATGGCGCGAGCTGACTTCGCCATCGACGGCGGAGCCTGAGCTCCGCGCTGACTCTCGCGCCACGGTAAAGCCGCCGCTTGGTGTGTATTACATCGCAGGAAACCACGAAGAGTTTTACAGTCACGCCGAATACCACGGTCCGCTGGTGGCGGCCGGCGTACGTGAACTGAACAACCAGAAAGTGGAAGTTGACGGGCTGCAGGTGGTGGGGGTGCACTATGCTGACGCCGCGCATCCTGAGCGCTACCGCCAAATCCTGCGCAATGCCGCCCTCGACCGCAACCGCGCCAGCGTCCTGCTCTTGCATGCGCCAGTCCACATGGAGGTCGCCGAAACCGAAGGCATCGGGCTTCAGCTCTCCGGTCACACTCACGGCGGCCAGTTCTATCCTTATACTTGGATTGCTGGGCGGGTCTGGGGACGGTTCATTCACGGACTGCAGCGCGCCGGCAATCTCCAGATTTATGTGAACTACGGCGCCGGCACTTGGGGCCCGCCGCTGCGTGTAGGCACGTTCGCGGAGGTTGTGCTGATTACCTTTGAATAGAACCTCACCGTAGATCCCACTGATACGCACTGATCGACACTGATAAAGTCATGTGCTGGTGCATCATGAGGCGCCAGGCCCCTTCTATCTCATCCTGTTAGAATTTCCTGTTGCCTGATTCCTCCACAACCTCGGCGAAGGGCCGGGTCTTCCTGCTGGACACCATGTCCTTTATCTTTCGCGCCTATCACGCCATGGCGCGGCAGCGGCCCATGTCCACCAAAACCGGCATCCCTACCGCTGCGACCTATGTGTTCGTCAACATGCTGCGCAAGCTCCGTGCGGACTTCAATCCGGAATACCTGGCCGCGGTCTTTGACGTGGCCGGCCCCACCTTCCGCGACGAACAGGCCAAGGCTGTAACTTCGGTCAAAAAGTTCGACATCAAGACCCAGACCTTCAAGGAAGTGGAGTACCACGGTTACAAGGCGCAGCGCGCGGAGATGCCGCCGGACCTGGCGCAACAGGTTCCCTACATCCGGCGCGCGCTGGAGGCCTACCGCATTCCCATCCTGGAGCAGCGCGGCTTCGAGGCCGATGACGTAATCGGCACGCTGGCCCGCCAGGCAGCCGAGCAGAGCTTCCAGGTCTTTGTCGTCTCGAGCGACAAAGACATGATGCAACTGGTGAATGACAAAATCCGCGTGCTGAACCCGCCCAAGGACAACCTGATCAGCGATGCCGCGAAGGTGGAAGAGATCCTGGGCGTGCGTCCCGACCAGGTAATTGACGTGATGGCCTTGCGCGGCGACTCCATTGACAACATTCCCGGCGCACCGGGGATCGGCGACAAAGGGTCGGTGGAGATCATCAAGCGCTTCGGCAACCTGGAAAACGCCCTGGACCACGCAGACGAGGTGGAACGCAAGACCTACCGCGAGTCGCTGCTCAACAACAAGGAAACCATTCTGTGGAGCAAGCAGATGGTGACCATCGACCAGAACGTGGAGATCGATTTGCACCTGGAGAAGATGGTTGCCGGTGAACCCGACGCCGCTGCCTTGAGCAAACTTTTCAGTGAACTGGAATTCACCACACTGCTCAAAGAGCTGGCGCCGGCGCTGGAAGTGAAAGAGACCGACTATCGCGAACTGAAGTCGGCTGCGGAACTGAAAGCGCTGGTGCAATCGGCTGTTGCC
>CAZFRV010000386.1:0-9036 GCA_964521445.1 uncultured Acidobacteriaceae bacterium | reverse complement strand
CTTTTACGCGAGAGGGATCGCTTGCTGCGCTTCGGGATAAAGAAGAAACATGAAAGCCTTCATCACAGGCGCAACCGGTTTTGTCGGCAGCCACGTAGCGCAAGCATTGGCGGAATGCGGAGCTGACCTGCGGCTGCTTGTGCGTTCCAGCAGCCGGACCGATAACATTGCCGAGTTCAAAGCGGAAGTTGTGTCCGGCGATCTGCGCGAGCCTGCGTTCCTGAAGGATGCCATGCGCGACTGTGAATTCGTTTTTCACGTGGCCGCCGACTATCGGCTGTGGGTGCGCGATCCGGAGGAGATGTATCGCGCCAACGTGGAGGGAACGCGGGCCATTCTACAGGCAGCACAGGAAGCCGGCGTCAGGCGCGTTATCTATTGCAGTTCAGTGGCAACCATGGGTTTCACCAAAACCGGCCAGATTGTGGACGAAAACACGCCGGTCGCGCTCGAAGATATGATCGGCCACTACAAGCGCTCCAAGTTCATGGCTGAACAGATTGCCCTGGAAGCGGGCCGGAAGGGCGCGAACGTGGTGGTAGTGAATCCGACCACGCCTATCGGGGAGCGCGACATCAAGCCCACGCCCACCGGGCGCATTGTCGTGGATTTCCTGAACCGCAAGTTTCCCGCCTATGTCGATACCGGCCTGAACCTGGCTGACGTAAAGGAGGTCGCGCGCGGACACGTGCTGGCCATGGAAAAAGGCATCCCTGGTGAGCGTTATATTCTGGGCGGTGAGAACCTTACTTTGAAGCAGATCCTGGACAAGCTGGCGGCGCTCACCGGTTTGCCTTCACCCACGACCAAAGTTCCGCACGCCGTGGCCATGACCTTCGCAGCGCTCGATGAGTTCTTCGTGGGAAAGATGATGGGCAAGGAGCCGCGGGCCACGGTGGAAGCGGTGCGCATGGGACGCAAGAAGATGTTTGCGTCGTCCGCCAAAGCCGAACGCGAGTTGGGCTACAAAATCGTCCCGGTGGAGAACGCTCTGGAGCGGGCGGTTCACTGGTTTCAAGGCCACGGTTACGCCGAGCCTGTCCGGCAGGCGGCCCCGGTGAGTGCATGAGCCGGATTGCCATCATCGTTGCTCTAGAACGCGAGCTGCATGCGCTGGTGCAGGGATGGACGCGAAGCTCCCTCGATCACGCCGGGAGGACGTTTCCCTGCTTTGAGAGCGGAGAGATGATCGCCATCGCCGGCGGCGTTGGTTGCCATGCGGCTGAGCTGGCTGCGAGAGCCGTGGTCGAAAAATATGATCCACAGACGCTTATCTCCGCGGGCCTGGCTGGGGCTTTGATTCGCAGCCTTAAGGTCGGCAGCATCGTGACCCCCAACGTCATCGTCGATGCGGCAACCGGGACCGAATACCGATGCCAAGTCGGCGGTGACGTAGTGGGCGGCGGCGTGCTGGTCAGTGCGGACACGATCACCGGGGCGGGAGCCAAGTCCGGTCTGGCTGATCGTTTTCACGCCTTGGTGGTTGATATGGAGGCCGCTGCGGTAGCCAAAGTGTCCCAGGAATCTCATCGAGGATTTCGCTGCGTCAAAGCCATTTCCGACGAATTTGATTTCGCAATGCCGCCTCTGGGCCAGTTTGTGGACCAGGAGGGTAACTTCCACACCGGCAGGTTCTTGGCCTGGTCGGTGATTCGTCCCCAGCACTGGCTCGCGACCATCCGGCTTGCCCGCAACAGCGCTCGCGCCACGCGGGCGCTCGCGGACTGGCTGCGGAAGACCCTGAGTGGCAACCTTTCCCAGGCCACAGTTGTTACACTAAGTGGAGCAGAGCCCTTTAAAAACTGAATGCAGACCGCCAGCAAAACTGAGACCGGACGGAGCCCCGAAATCCCCAGCGCGATGCAGGCCGCCGTGTATCGCGGGCAGAATGAGGTCCGCCTGGAAACCGTACCGGTTCCCGAAATCGGCGCCGGCGAGGTGCTGATCCGCGTGCATACCTGCGGCATCTGCGGCACGGACCTCAAGAAGATTGCCACCGGTTCGCACGCCCCGCCGCGTATCTTCGGCCACGAGACTTCAGGGCAAATCGTAGCAACAGGCCAGGGCGTGCAGAATTTCAAGATCGGCGACCGGGTCATGGTGTTTCACCATATTCCCTGCGGCCAGTGCTACTACTGCCGCCACAAAGTTTTCGCCCAGTGTCCCACCTACAAGAGAGTCGGCGTAACGGCGGGTTTTGAGCCAAGCGGCGGCGGCTTTGCCGAATATGTCCGCGTCATGGACTGGATCGTAAAAAAGGGCCTGGTGAAGATTCCCGGCCATGTTTCGTACGAGCAGGCATCGTTCGTCGAGCCGGTCAACACCTGTCTGAAGGCCATCGAATCGCTGCGCTTGGAGCGCGACGAGACGGTGCTGGTGGTCGGACAGGGACCCATCGGGATCATGCTGGCCGTGCTGGCCCATGGTAAGGGCGCGACTGTGGTAACTTCCGATTTGTATCCCCAGCGTCTTACAATGAGCGGCAGGTATGGTCTGCGCCATAACATCAACGCATCGTCGGACGATCCCAAGAAGCGCGTGATGGAGCTGACCGAAAGCCGCGGCGCAGATGCTGTGATTGTGGCCACGGCCGGCAACGGTTTGGTGCGTCCGGCGATGGATGCCGCGCGTCCCGGCGGCCGGATCATGCTGTTTGCGCAGACGCAACGCGGCGAAGTCGCCATCGATCCGGCGGCGGTTTGCATGGATGAGAAGACGCTGCTGGGGTCGTACAGCGCTTCGGTGGACTTGCAAGAGGAAAATGTTCGGCTGGTATTCAGCGGCGGAATCGATTTTGCGCGGCTCATTACACACCGCTTTCCGCTGCGGCAGGCCGTTGAAGCTTTGCATCTGGCTTCGCATCCCGGCCCGGATTCGTTGAAGATCGTCATACAGCCTGGACTGGAATGGGAGAAAGGCAAGTGAAACGACAAATGACGGCGGCGGTCCTCTACGGGAAAGAGGACGTAAAGATCGAAAGGGTCCCCGTTCCAACGCTGGAGCGCGGCGAAGTGCTGGTAAAAGTCAACGTGGCGTTGACTTGCGGCACCGATCTCAAGGTCTTCCAGCGCGGCTACCACGCGCGCATGATTGTTCCTCCGGCGCTGTTTGGGCACGAGCTCGCCGGCGCGATTGAAGAAGTGGGACCGGGCGTGCGCGACTTTCGCCGCGGCATGAAGGTGGTGGCGCTCAATTCCGCGCCTTGCGGCTCCTGTTTTTATTGTCTCAAGCACCAGGAAAACCTGTGCGAAGACCTGCTGTTCAACAACGGCGCCTACGCCGAGTACATCAAGATTCCGCGCCGCATCGTCGAAACCAATATGCTGGCGCTGCCCGAGGACGTGAGTTTTGAATCGGCGGCCATGACCGAGCCGCTGGCCTGCGCCCTGCGCGGCTTGCAGGAAACGGGCGCCGACATCGGCGACACGGTCACGGTCATCGGCGCCGGTCCCCTGGGACTCATGCTGGTGCGCGTAGCCAAGTTGAACGGTTGCAAGGTCATCGCGGTAGTCAAACGGGATGAGCAGGCGGCCGCGGTCAGACATTTTGGCGCCGACGAGGTGGTGCAAATCGGCAAATCCAAAGATCCCGTGGACGCAGTCATCGCGGTGACCGAAGGACGCGGTTCCGATATTGTGATCGAGGCCGTGGGACGTCCCCAGTCGTGGCAGTGGGCGGTGGATATGGTGCGGCGCGGCGGCGTGGTCAACTTCTTCGGCGGATGCGCCAGCGGCACCAAGGTGGAGCTGGATACCAACCGCGTGCATTACTCCGAACTCACTCTGAAAGCTACCTTCCATCACACGCCGCAAACTGTCCGCCGCGCTTTTGCGCTGATCGCCGAAAAGAAGGTCAAAAGCAGCGATTACGTCACCGGCGAAGCGCCACTGTCCAAATTGAAGCAGGTCTTGCAGCAGATGCTGGACCGGGGGAGCCAGATCAAGACCGCCATCATTCCCGGCCATTGACCATGTCCCTGTCGCCCGTCAATCCATCGTCCACGCCGCTGCGGCCTTTGGGCTGGAACGCGCTGCCGCAATCGTATCGCATTCCCGAGGTGGCGCCGTCGCTCGCCGAGGCCCAGATCTATTGCGAACGTCTGGCCAAGACCCACTACGAGAATTTCTCCGTGGCCACGTGGTTCTTGCCCGCCAAGTTGCGCCAGCACTTCTACAACGTCTATGCCTACTGCCGAATCTCTGACGATCTTGGCGACGAAGTGGGCAATCCCCAGCAGTCGCTCGAACTGCTCGATCAGTGGGAGGCAGAGCTGAATGCTTGCTACGGGGGCACGCCGCGCCATCCAGTGTTCGTGGCGCTGGCAGGGACGGTGCGACAGTTTGCGATTCCCAAGCATGAGTTCTCCGATCTCTTGATCGCTTTCCGGCAGGACCAGACGGTCACCCGCTTTGAGACCTTCAACGATGTTCTGGGCTACTGCCGCTATTCCGCCAATCCGGTCGGACATCTGGTGCTCTATCTCTGCGGTTACAGCGACGCCCAACGGCAGCAACTTTCCGACTACACCTGCACCGCCCTGCAACTCGCCAACTTCTGGCAGGATGTGGCGGTGGACTTCCAGAAGGGCCGCATCTACCTGCCGCTCGAAGACCTGCGCCGCTACGGCGTGACCGGAGATGACATTGCCGGCGGCCGCGCCACGCCGCAGTTTCTTGAGCTGATGAAGTTCGAGGTTGAGCGGGCGCGCGAGTGGTTCGAGCGCGGCATGCCGCTGGTGAAACAAGTCGACCGCGAGCTGGCGGTTGACCTCCTCTTATTCAGCCGCGGCGGCCAGGAGATTTTGAACGCCATCGAGCGCCAGGGTTTTGATGTGCTGCGCAAGCGGCCGGTTATCTCCAAACCGCGCAAGCTGTGGCTGGTGACGCGGGCCGCGGCGGACAAACTCCTGTGAGCCAGCAACTCGTTCATGCTTATGCGGTCTGCAGAGGTGTGGCGCGGCGTGCGGCCAAGAATTTTTATTACGGCTTCATGGTCCTGCCGTCGGAGAAACGCAACGCACTGTGCGCCGTGTATGCTTTCATGCGCCACGCCGACGATATCTCCGACGATCCAGGGCAGGATTCGCAACAGAAACGCCAGAAGCTCGGGGAATGGCTCCAGGCCGCCAATCTGGCCTTTGCCGGGACACCGACAGACGATCCCGTGCTCATGGCGCTGGCCGACGCGCAAAAACGTTTCAGCATCCCACCGCAGCTTTTTGAGAAACTCGTGCACGGTACCAGCATGGACCTGGATATTCCGGCGGCTGCGGATGCCCCGGCAATGCTCTTCCCGGCTTTCGACGATCTCAAACAATATTGCTATTATGTGGCGTCCATCGTCGGGCTGGTGTGCATCCGCATCTTCGGTTACGAGGACAAAAAAGCCGAGTTCCTGGCGGAAGACTGCGGCCTGGCCTTCCAGCTCACCAACATCATTCGCGACGTCAAAGAAGACGCCGGCATGGGCCGCATCTACATTCCGCAAGAAGACCTGTCCCGGTTCAATCTCGGACAGGAGCAGTTCATTCCTGCCAGCCTGAACGACCCGGTCGGGACGAAGCAACTGCGTCCGGTGCTGGAATATGAGGCCGACCGCGCCCGCCGCTACTATGAGTCCGCGCAATGGCTGATGGAACTGATTGAAGAGGATAGTCGCGCCGCTCTGTGGGTCCTGGTGGAAATCTACAGCCGGTTGCTCAAGAAGATCACGGCGCGCGACTATGACGTTTTCACGGAACGCGTCAGCCTGACCCTGTGGGAGAAACTGAAAGTGCTCTCCCGCGGGTTTCTGCTCCGCATTGCCTGAGCCGAGGGCGAATGCCGCTGCCGCGCTGAGCCGGGTGGCTGAGGAGCAGCAAATACTCGAAGAAGGGACGAGACACAAGCGGTTTGGAACCAAGTGAGAAAACCACACGCGCCCCTGTCGCCGTTATTGGCGGCGGTCTGGCCGGGCTGGCTGCGGGCTGCGCCCTTGCTGACGCTGGGTTGAATGTCACGCTTTTCGAACGGCGTCCTTACTTGGGCGGGCGCGCCTCTTCTTATGAGCATCCCGGCACCGGCGAAATCGTGGACAACTGCCAGCACCTGCTGCTTGGCTGCTGCACCAACCTGATCCACTTCTACGATCTCCTCGGAGTCAGTAACAAGATTCGCTGGTTTGACGAGATGACCTTCATCGAGCCCGGCGGCCGCTCCAGCCGCGTAGCGCCCTCGTTCCTTCCGGCGCCTCTGCACAATGCGCCGTCGTTCTTGCGGGGCGATTGGCTGTCTCTGCGTGACAAGCTGGCGATCGGACGCGCCTTCGCGGCCATGATTATGCCGAAGACCCGCCAGCCCGACGATTCCAGCGAGAACTTTCTTCACTGGCTCGAGCGCCATCGCCAGACCGAGCAGGCCATCGAACGCTTCTGGAAACCGATCCTGACCAGCGCGCTCAATGAAGATCTGGAACGCATGTCCGTCCCGCACTCCATCCAGGTGTTCCGCAAGTCGTTCCTGAAATCGGCCGCGGCTGGGCGGATTGGCCTGCCCAGCGTACCTCTTTCCGAGCTGTACTCGAGCGCCATCGACTACATTCGCGTCCGCGGCGGCCAGGTGCTTCTGCGTTCGGCTGTGACGTCCATCTGCCCGCAGCCGCAAAGCATAAAGATCAGCGGCAGCGGCAGTGGCAATGACCAGGAATTCGACTTTGCAGTGCTCGCTGCTCCGTTTCAGACCGCTGCCAGCCTCCTGCCGCAAGATTCCCTGGCTGCGCCGTTGAAGACGGAGCTGGAACACTTTGAGGCTTCGCCGATTACAGGGATTCATCTCTGGTTTGACCGCGAGATCACCCCGTTGCCGCACGCCGTTCTGCTCGACCGCACCATCCAATGGATGTTCCAAAAATCAAAATTCCAGGAAGAAGGCTATCGCGAAGGGCCGGGCAGCTACATGGAACTGGTGGTCAGCGCGTCGAAGACGCTGGTGCAGAAGTCACGCGAAGAAATTCTCGATCTCGCGCAGCGCGAGCTGGCTGAATTCTTCCCCACCGTCAAGGAAGCCAAGGTCGTGAAAGCCGCCGTCATCAAAGAGGTGTATGCGACCTATTCGATTCTGCCCGATCTCGATCAATACCGTCCTCCGGCCAAGACCGTATGGCCCCGGCTATTCCTGGCCGGCGATTGGACCGCCACCGAGTGGCCGGCGACCATGGAAGGCGCCGTGCGCAGCGGTTATCTGGCGGCGGAAGCAATCACGGAATCGGCAGGGCGCCCGCAAAAGCTGCTAGTGGCTGATCTGCCCGCAACCGGATTGATGCGCCTGTTCGGGTGAATCGCCGGGCACCCGGCTTCCAGGTAAAGAACACCGGAGCATATCCCTCGTGGCTCACGCGATACGACGGAGGAGCAGATCCCTCCCTTCGCACCACAGTTCCTGAAAGATATCCAGCGTTGCCGCCGTGCTGCGGTTCGGGATGACACCTCAAGGGCTTTAGCCATGCCGGAGAGGTTGGCAAGAGGAATTCCCAGCGCTTGTCATCTACTTGTTTCTACGCCGCATCTCTTACGCTCTATTTTCGCTTCACTTTGAGCGACTTCACCATGGAAGTCATTTCCGAGAGCATGGACTCCAGCTCCGCGCTGCCTTTGATGGGCAAGCTATTCACATCTTTTGAACTGTAGGCCATGGTAACCACGAGCGCGCGGTTCTGTCCGGGGACATAGAAATTAAAGAAGCCGCCGGCAGCGTCCGTTAGATATGAAAAATACCAAACCGTCGCTCCGCTCGAAGGCGCATTACACCATTCCTGGGATTGTGAGTCGGCTTTGCTGACATACAAATCAACACGAGTATGTGGATCGAAGACCGGCGTCGATTTGGCCGTGCCGCACGGCGGGCTGGGTTGCGTCGTGACAACAGCGTCAGCGCTGGGCGCGCCCATGGCGATTTCAGAAAATCGTCCGCCCTCCACTCCGCTCGCCTGAGAAGCCTGCGTATTTATATAAAGGATGTAGTTGCCTTTGGCGATATTCACTGCCGCGGGAACGCGACGGGATCTCTTTGCCGTCCATCCTGGCAGCAGAACAACTTTCATGTAGGGAGTTTCGTACACTGTATTCTGACTCTTTTGCTGCGGGGACGGCTGCTGAGCAGCGCCGTGACTGTACGCAGCTAAAAGCAAAAGACTCAGACCGCATAAAACGGCGAAACTCCTCATCAAATCTCCTCGTGCCCCGCTCAAAAAGCCACCCGCAGCGCAAGCTGTACCTGCCGCGGGTTATAGACGGCGCGAGGCGTCCCGTAGTTGGGGTTGGGCGAGCCTTCGCGGAAGTGTTGTGTGGGCGAGCAGCCTTGTGCCGTGGGATCGAACGGGCAGAAATCGGCCGCGCCGTAGACGGTGTTGAAAAATCTCACGTTGACCGTGTTGAAGAGGTTGAAGGCTTCGGCGATGGTTTCCACACTGAGCCGCTCCGTGGCTTTGAAGGTGCGAGAGAGGCGGAGATCGATGGTCTGATAACTGTCGCCCCTGAAAGTGTTGCGTGGTTCGATGCCCACGCGGTCGTTGTTGCCGAAGATGTCGCCGTTGGCGTCAAAGCCGGCGAACTTGGTGAAGTAGTTGGGCGACTCGAGGGTTACGATCGTGCTCACGTGGAAGTTGTTGACCACGGCGTTGCGGTGCGTGGGCCCCTCGAGTGTGGCGTTGAGCACGAATCGCTGGCCGACGCTATCGGAGGAAATCGCGCGCTCCGCTTTCAGGTTCTGGCTGTCCTGGGGAATCAGCACAAAACTGGGGTTGGGTCCGTCGTCGATGCCTTTCGACCAGGTGTAGCTGACGCCGGTGGTGAAGTGGTGGCTCATACGCTTGTTGAAGTTCACCAGCAAGCCGTTCCATTCCGAATTCCAGCGTGAAGCGGCTTCGAAATATACTGCATAGAGCGTGGGGAAGCCGGGGGCCGCACTGCGCGAGCCCGGAATGCCGGGCGCGGCGAAATAAGTGTTCTTGAGGCCGGCTGCGCCTTGCGAATTGTGCACCGTTACCTGCGCTGTTGGATTG
>CAZFRV010000385.1:0-6882 GCA_964521445.1 uncultured Acidobacteriaceae bacterium | reverse complement strand
CTCCACCCCGGGAGTTGCGTCGGGCGGTTTCGATCACGCTCGCCATGTGCTTAGATTTGGTCAGGGAGAGAGGATTTGAACCTCCGACCCCTGGTCCCGAACCAGGTGCTTTTAGCTCTGAGCCACTTTCAGCAGAGTTTTCTCCAGAGACGTCTCCATCCATCTACGACCATTCACAGCTCTCTAATTATCTGAAAAATGTATGACATACACCGTAAGCGGCGGCATGATCTACGAACGCTGAAAACGGGATTTGCTTGACGGGCATGGGCGATTGAGCAAGGGTGGTAAATGGAGCAGTTCGCGGGCCGCCCAGGCGGCTTTGATGGTTCTTTGACAAGAAGCAATCAGCACTCAGCCTTCAGCCAAGCCCTGACATCGGTGTCGTTCGGAGTCGCAGCCGAGGGCGGCTGCGCTCCACATGAGAGTTTGAATGTTTGGGATATACCAATAAAACTTTGGGATATACCACCTGAAAAATTGGTATATCCCAGTGGAAAATTGGAATATCCCAGTGCGATGTTTCTACCTAAAGTCTTCGTTTGTTGGGATGACCGCAAAACAGGGGGGCAGGGGGGTGAAGAATCGCCGAAATCGCCGCGAGCGGGAACCTCACCGCACCAGCTTGACCACGCTTTCCAGGTGAAACGTCTGGGGAAAGAGATCGATCAGATGAACGGCTTCCACCTGGTAACCGAAGTCGAGGAAGGTGCGGACGTCGCGGGCCAGGGTGGCCGGGTCGCAGGCCACGTAGACGATCTGCTTCACGCGCAGAGAGCCCAGCAGTTGCGAGACGCGCGCGCCCAGGCCGGAGCGGGGCGGATCCACCACCACCACGTCAGGATTCATATTCAGGCTGCGGGGCAGGAACGTCTCCACGCTCGACTTGACCGGGATCACGTTCTTGAGAGCGTTGGCCTTGAGATCGGCGGCCGAAGCAGGCGACGACTCCACGGCGAACACCTGATCGAAACGCCGGGCCAGGTGGTTGGCGAACAGGCCCACGCCGGCGTAGAGATCGAGCGCGATCTTGCCGAAGAAGTCGGCGGCCACGATCTGGGCCAGATCGCGCACCAGGAAGCGGTTGGTCTGGAAGAACGCGCCGGCGCTGACGCGGAACGCCTTGTCGCCTACCTGGTACTGTAATGACGCGCTGCCCATGGTTTCCTTGAGCTGCGGCTGGGCGCCGGAGCCCGGCTGGGGCTGGGCAAAGATGGCCACGCCCTTGATCTCGGCGGCGCGCTTCTGCAGTTCAGCGGCGAAGGCGCGGACTTCGTCGGCCTTGGTGCCGGCGACGTGGTGAATCTCCAGGACCATCTTGGCGTCGGCATGGTCGGAGAAGAACTCGATCTCCTTGACCCCGCCGGGAACGATGCCCTTTTCGCCCATCTCCCACAGAAGCTGGATCACGCGGTTCACCGACGGCGAGCTGATAGGACAGCTCTTCACCGGCAGCAGGTCATGAGAGGCCAGGCGATGGTATCCCAGGGCGAATTCGGCTGCTGGGCCGCCGTGCACCTTCAATCGCGTACGGTTCCGGTAGTTCCAGGGCTCGGCGGAGTGGGTCTTGATTTCGCCCTTCCACTCGAACTTGGCGTTGCGCTGAAGCGTTTCGCGCAGGATGGCACGCTTGATCTCGAGTTGCGAGTTGTACAACGTGTGCTGGTAGTGGCAGCCGCCGCAGCTCGCAAAATACGGGCACTTGGGCTGGATGCGCGTGGGCGCGGGCTTGAGCACCTCATCGGCCTTGGCGCGGGCGAAGCTCGATTTCTCCCGGGCCAGCGTGGCGCTCACTTCTTCGCCGGGAAGCACGAAGGGAACGAACACAGCTTTGCCGTCAGGAAGGCGAGCCAAGCCCTCCCCGCCATAGACGAGCTTTTCGATGGTCAGGTTCACATGTAGAAGAGACTGAGACGTGGCATTTTAGCCTTTTCGAAGAGACGCTTGTGAACAAATTGTTTTCGAAGCTGTTCGATCTGCACTCCCGGCATCTTGCTGCGGTAGGGGGCGATCTCACGGTCGGCCTCGGCGCGCAGAGCCACCAGGTCCGCCTCAGGGGCGGTCACGGTCAAAGCCGCCATCAGCTTTTCCTCCAGGACAGTAAGATGGCGCTCCAGGTCTTCCAGGCGCGGCGGTCGCGAAGGCCGGTCCGACCCTTGGCCCGACGGCGGCTGCAAAGCCGCTTCCAGCCCGGTTGCCATCTCGCCGAGCGTGGACGAGCACTCCCGGGCGATGGTCTCAACCGGGCCGGGCGCCTTGGTTTCGAGCAGGATCGCCGCGTTGCGGCGCAGAAACGCGGCGATATCGCCGGGGCCCATGCCGGGAACGGCCTTAAGCTCAGGTCGGGCGGAGCCGGCGGCGGCTTCTTTCATGTCCTCGACGGCGGAGAGGACCTCCTGGGCGCAATAGGCCAGGCTATTGATTTTCCGGGTCTTCGAAGGACGGCGGTCATAAGTGTCAAAGGCCGCGTCAATGCCGCGTAGCACGGCTTCGAGCGGGATCCCGGCGTCTTTCCAGGTCTCGATCAGGGCCCAGTCGAGCGTGGAGAGCAGCAGGCCGCTGCCGCGGCGCTTGAGATAGCGCTCTTCAATCTCGGTGAAGTAGTTGAAGTAGTTTTCCACGCGGGGTGCGTCTTTTGATGCATTGAATTTCAAAGTTTTACGAATTGGTCAGGTGGGTAGGACGAGAAGTGTCAGGGTATGACTTTAGATACATGTGGCACCGGCACTCCTGCCGATGCTCGCTTCCTCAAGAAGCTACTTTGGCACAGGCAAGAGTGCCTGTGCCACACAGTCAAAAGTCATGCCCTGACACTCGTAACGTTGTCCTGAACTTCTCTTCCTGCAACCGGACCACAAAGCTCAAGTACGGACCTTCCTGATTCATGTTCTTTGTCGCTATACGATCCGCGCGCTGCCTACGATGTAGCTTTCTGTTTCTGACCGGCCTGCTGGTTGCGCTCCCAGATGATACGCAGACCATCGAGAGTAAGCAGATCATCGACGGTCTTGATGTAGCGGGAGTCTTCGGCCATCAGTGGAGCCAGGCCGCCAGTCGCCACCACCTTGGTCTCCGGTCCCAGCTCCTTGAGCAAGCGTTCCAGGATGCCATCCACCAGTCCCAGATAGCCGAAGAACAGCCCCGACTGGATGCTGGCCACGGTGTTGGTGCCGATCACCTTGGCCGGCTTGCGAACATCCACGAAAGGCAGGCGGGCAGCATGCTCAAACAGTGCTTCAGCGGAGATTCCGATGCCCGGCGTAATCACCCCGCCCAGGTATTCGCCCTTGCGGGAAACCGCGTCAAAGGTTGTGGCCGTGCCAAAATCGACGACGATGCACGGTCCGCCGTATTTCTCGAATGCGGCCACGCCGTTCACAATGCGGTCCGCGCCGACCTCGGCCGGATTCTCATAGAGCACCGGCATGCCGGTCTTCACACCGGGTTCCACGAACAGCGGCTGGAGATGGAAGTAACGCTGGCACACTTCCTTCAACGTGAAATCCATGGGCGGGACCACGGAGGAAATGATGATGGCGCGGACGTCCTCGGCTTCGACTTTGCCGATGGCGAAGAGGTTGCGGAAGAGGACGCCGTACTCGTCCACGGTGTGAGTGCGGATGGTGGCCACGCGCCAGTGGGCGATGAGGCGCGCACCGGATTTCTTGACGAAGCCGGAAGCCATCTCGTACACGCCGAGAACGGTGTTGGTGTTGCCGACATCAAGAACCAGGAGCATCGGCTCTCCTTGCCAGCGGGCGCACGCCGCCGGAAATTACGATGCGCAGCCCGCGGTCGGTGCGCACGCGAAGAAACCCGCGGGGGTCCAGACCGTCGGTCACGCCGGTGTAGCCGCCGTCTTCGTCCACGCGGACCATCTTGCCGTGAGCGTACGACGAGCGCGATTCCACCCGCTTCATCACCGGCTCAAAGCGCAGCGCCGGAGTGCGGATGGGCCCGGTCATGGCCCGCAGCAGCCCGCGGTATTCGCGGTCCAGGGCCCTTATCAGCGCCGCGGCCAGCTCGACGCGCGGCCACTCCTTGTCTGTTTCCAGGAACAGGGACGTGGCCGGACTGGCCAAATCTGGAGGCAGATCGCGATGATTGACATTGATACCGATGCCGATCACGGCGTGCTGCACGCGCGTGGCTTCCGAACTCATCTCCGTAAGGATGCCCGCGAACTTCTTGTCGTTCAGCAGGAGATCATTGGGCCAGCGAATGTCAGCCTGAAGGCCCGTGGTCTCGCGGACGGCATCCTGGACCGCGACGCCGGCAATCAGGGAGAGCCACAGCGCGTCGGCCGGCGACATGGGAGGCCGCAGCAAAAAGGAGCAATAGATCCCGGTGCCACGTTCGGAATGCCAGATGTGACCGCCGCGTCCGCGTCCGGCAGTCTGCTCCTCGGCCAGGAAAACCGCGCCTTCGGGAGCGCCTTCAGGCTGTCTGCCGGAACGCGCTGCCGCCTCCAGCGCCAGCGAGTTTGTGGACTCAGCCTGTAGGCAGTGATGAATGTTGCCGGAGAAAATCGTGTTCCGCACCAGCGGAGCCAGACTCTCCGGCGATATGATCTCGTCCGTCAGCACAAATTATTTTCCCGCGGCCGGGGCCGGCTTCGCCTGCCGTGCTTCTACGTTGAGTTCAATTCTCACATCGTTGGCCACAACCAGTTCGCCGCCGGCCATCGACCGGGTCCAGGCTACGCCATAGTCCTGGCGGTTGATGGTCAGGCCGGCTTCCGCTCCCAGCATCTTGCCCCGGCCGCCATCAATAGGCCCGCTGAGCGTGAAGGCCAAGTCCACGTCTTTGGGGACGTTGCGGATGGTCAGCGTGCCATGGGCAACGAAACCATCGCCTTTCTTCTCAACCGACTTGCTCTTGAAAGTAATCTCAGGAAACTTTTCTACATCAAGGAAGTTGGCGCTGCGCAGGTCTTTATCGCGGTCATTGTTGTCCGTGTTGATGCTGGCCGTCTTGATGGTCACATTGACGGAAGATTTGGAAGGATCTTTGTCGTCATACGTGATGGTTCCGTTAAAGTCGGTGAACCGGCCGTGCACGGTGCTGACCGCCATGTGCTTCACCGCAAACCCGACCCGGGAATGAACAGGATCAATGCTGTAATCATCGGCGGCCCACGCTGCTCCGCCCAGGGCGAGAATCACCAGCCACAATCCAGCAACTTTGCCGATACGCATGGAAAAACGCCTCCTGTGAAATCCATCGATCTGAGAAATCTGCAGTCAAGCTTACGCGGGAACAATCCTCATGCTCAAGTCCACGGCCTGCAACGAGTGGGTCAGCGAGCCCACGGAGATGTAATCGACGCCGGTTTCCGCATAGGCCCGCACGTTCTCGAGGCGAATCCCTCCGGAGACTTCGAGCGGGACCTTGCGTGAGGAGTTGCGCATCCGGGAGACGGCCTCGCGCACGGCCTCCACCGTCATGTTGTCCAGCATGATACGCTCGGCGCCGTTGGCCAGTGCTTCGTCCAGCTCGGCGAGGTTGCGGACTTCGATCTCGATCGTCTGCTCCTGCCGCCGGTTCTGCAGAGTTTTCTGCAAGACCGCGGCCACGCCGCCGGCCAGGGCAATGTGGTTGTTCTTGATCAGCACGCCGTCAGAGAGGTCCTGGCGATGATTGTGACCGCCGCCGCAGCGTACCGCGTATTTATCCAGTACTCGGAGGCCGGGAACGGTCTTGCGCGTGTCCAGGATGCGCACCGGCGTGCCGTGAATGGCGTCCACGAACTTGCGCGTCAGGGTGGCAATGCCGCTCAGCCGCTGCAACACGTTGAGGATCACGCGCTCGCAGCACAACAGTACGCGCGCGTTGTGCCGGACCACAGCGATGGCCTGGCCTTTGTGCAGGCGCACGCCATCGAAGATCTCTCCGTGGCTGATGACCTCAGGATGACCGATGACGTGCGGGTCCAGGTGCTCGTAGATCTCCAGAATGCGGCCCACCGCGCCCACGCCCGCCAGCACGCAGTCCTGCTTGGCCAGGATGGTGGCCGTGGCGCGCTGCTGCGGGTCAATGCAGGCGCGCGAGGTCGCGTCGCTGGTGGCTCGGTCCTCCAGCAACGCGTTCTCCAGAATGGCGCTGATTCTGCGGCTGTGCCAGTCCATAAATCCCGAATGAGAAGCTTAACCCAGTTTGTCCAATGCAGCTTTGATCTTTGCGATCAGAATCTTGAGCTCACCTTCCTGCTTGCGCAGGCCCTCCACCACGTTGGCCGGCGCTTTGGAAAGAAACTGCTCGTTGCCAAGCTGGCGTTGCGCATTGGCCAGTTGCCCTTCCAGCTTCTTCAGTTCTTTCGTCAGGCGCTCGCCCTCGGCGGCAACGTCCACTTTCTGTTCATAGACGACAGCGACTTCGAACTTCGGCGTAGTGCGTGCTCCCGTGGTCTGGGCCAGCGATTCGGATACGAACTCGATGCCATTCACTGTCGCCAGCCGTTCCACCAAGCCAGAGTTCTGTTGGATCAACGCCTGCACGTCCGCTCCAGAATGAATCCGGACCGGGGTTTTGACCTTGGGTTCCACTTTCATCTCGGCGCGCTGACTGCGGATGTTGACGATCAGGTCCTGGAGCACCGCCATCTGCTCTTCCGCCTGGTCATGGAGCCACTTCCGGTCAAGCTCCGGGAAGCGGGCCAGGGCAATCGACTTGTGCGGCGGCTTGCCTTCATACATGGCGTGCCAGATCTCTTCGGTGATGAAGGGCATGAAGGGCGAAAGGAGTCGAAGGGCGCCTTCAAAAACGTCGCCCAGGACGGCCACGGCGGCGCGGGCTTCGCCTTCAGGACCGGAAAGCGCGGGTTTGATGATCTCCAGGTACCAGTCGCAGAACTCGCCCCAGAAAAACTGGTAGACCTTGCTG
>CAZFRV010000384.1:0-7233 GCA_964521445.1 uncultured Acidobacteriaceae bacterium | reverse complement strand
GTGAACGACTAAAGCCATGATTGTAGCCATGCAGGAAGCAGCCACCGAAGAACAGATCCAGCACGTGATCGAGCGCCTGATCGCCATGGGATTTGAAGTCCATCGCTCCACCGGCGAACACCAAACGGTGCTGGGTGCGGTGGGCGAGCGACGCGAGTTCGACATTCGCGACATTGAAGTTCTCACCGGCGTGGGCGAGGTCCACCGTATCAGCTCGCCGTACAAGCTGGTGGCGCGAAGCTTTCGTCCCGAAGGCACGATCGTAAAGTTTGCAAACGGTGTGCGCATCGGAGGGGAAGAAGTCATCATCATGGCCGGACCGTGCTCGGTAGAATCGCGGGAGCAGATTTTCGCCGTGGCCGAATCGGTGTTCCGTTCCGGCGCTAAGTTCCTGCGCGGAGGCGCGTTCAAGCCGCGCACCTCGCCGTACTCGTTCCAGGGACTGGGAGAGGATGCGTTGAAGCTGTTGCGCCAGGCCGGGGACAAATTCGGTCTACTGGTGATCAGCGAGGTCATGGAGATTTCCCAAATCGCCCTCATGCTACCTTACGTCGACGTTCTTCAAGTGGGCGCGCGCAACATGCAGAACTTCAACCTGCTGCGCGAACTGGGCAAGGCGCGCAAGCCGGTGCTGCTGAAGCGTGGCATCGCCGCGACCATTGAAGAGCTGCTGCTTTCCGCTGAGTACCTGATGGCCGGAGGCAACTACGAGGTGATCGTGTGCGAGCGTGGCATCCGGACGTTTGAGACCTACACCCGCAATACGCTGGACATCTCCGCCATACCGATCGTAAAGAAACTTTCGCACCTGCCCATTGTGGCTGATCCTTCGCACGGCACCGGCCGGCGCGATAAAGTCACGCCTATGGCGCGCGCTGCCGTCGCCGCCGGCGCTGACGGCTTGCTGGTGGAGGTCCACAACTGCCCCGATAAAGCGCTTTCCGACGGGGCACAGTCGCTGTATCCTGAGCAGTTCACCGAGCTCATGGGCCAGCTTCGCATGATCGCTCCGGCCGTGGGTCGCAAAGTGGTCTGAGGTTCATTGACTCCTGAACATGCCTTTCAAGCAAATCACGATCATCGGCACGGGTTTGATTGGCGGGTCCTTTGGACTGGCGGTCAAGGCCGCCGGAATCACGGCCAAGATCATTGGTTGTGACCGGCAGGCGGTCCTGGATCGTGCCAAGGCCATGCATGCCATTGATCTCGGAACCGAAGACCCTGTGGAGGCCATCCAGGGAAGCGACCTGATCGTGCTGGCCACGCCCGTGGGCGGCATTATCGATCTCATCGAGCGTATAGGGCCGCTGGCCCCCCGCGATGCGCTGATCACCGACGTCGGCAGCACCAAGAAGGAAATCGTGGAACGCGCCCGCTCCGTCTTTGGCGACAAAGCAGCGCAGCGCTTTTTGGGCGGTCATCCCATGGCCGGCAAAGAACATGGAGGGCTGGAGAATGCGGAGTCCAAGCTCTTCCTCAACGCGGTTTGGTTGCTGGTGCCCCAACCCGGACAGAGTCTGGAGCAGGACAAAATCAAAGAGTACTCCCTGTTGCTGGAGAAAATCGGGGCGCGCCTGCTCAAGCTGGATCCCGGGCCTCATGACCGGCTGTGCGCCTGGATCAGCCACTTGCCACAGATGATCTCTACGGCGCTGGCCGCTACCCTCGTCGACGAGTTCGGCGACAACCCGGAATTGCAGTCGATTGGCGGCCGGGCCCTGCGGGAGATGACCCGCATTTCATCCAGTCCGTATTCCATGTGGCGCGACATTGCGCACACCAACACTGCCTACATTGAACACGCCATGGCGCGCGTGGAGCAGCGGATGGCGCACATCCGCGAAAATCTGCGCGAGCAGGCGCTTCGCGAAGAGTTTGACCGTGCCAACCGCTTCGAGCATGGCTCGCGTGATGCGGCGGCCACCGTGCTGGTGGTTCCCGGCTGGCAGAACTCCGGTCCGCGGCACTGGCAAACCATCTGGGAAGGTCAGAGCCCTATCTTTCTCCGCGTGCAGCAGAAGGACTGGGAGTTTCCCCATCGCGAGTGGTGGCTGCAGCGTATCTCCGAAGAAGTGCGACAGGTTCCGCCGCCTATTGTTTTTGCGGCGCACAGCCTGGGCTGCGTGGCGATAGCCCATTGGTGCCAGATGGCCGGGGACGCGGTCGCCAAGATCAAAGGAGCGTTGCTCGTCGCACCGGTGGATGTGGACGGGAAGGAGACGCCGCGCCAGCTTAAGGATTTCGCCCCACTGCCCAAGCGCCTGCTGCCTTTTCCTTCCATTCTGGTGGCCAGCAGCAACGATCCTTTTCTCACGCTCGACCGTGCGCGTGAACTGGCCCATGCCTGGGGCAGCCGCCTGGTGGATATCGGCCCAGCCGGCCACATCAACGGCGACTCCGGCCTGGCTGACTGGCCCGAAGGGAAGCGATTGTTGCGTCATTTGATTGAGGGGATGGGATAGGGCGTCAAAGTTGGCAACGGCGACCGAGTATCCGATGGAGAGTGGCATCAAGCCATGCGTGCGTTCTTGATCGCTTGCGTTTTCGCCCTGGCGGGTTGTTCGCCGAATGTTCCGAACAAGGTTACGCCGGACGAATACCAACTCTATTCCGAATGGACAATTCAACACTTCGCCGTAAAAACCCCGGATCATGTTTTCTTTTCCAGCCGGACCTTCACCTTCGATCCCCTGGAGAGATTCGGCTGTGGCGACCGGCTTCATAAAGACAATGGCGTTTCCTGGTCTCTGATCAAACAATTGCACGCCCTAGGCGAAGGGAATACCCGCTCGAACTCTATCAACCCGGTCGTAATCTGCATCTTCCCTGGCCGTACAAGGAAGTCGAAGGCTTGCCGGCGGAGGAACCAGGGACTTACCGTCTTATCGGATTCTCCCGCGTGGCTTTCAATCGGGATCACACCGAAGCGCTGTTCGCGATCAGCGATTCTTGCGGTGGTCTATGCGGCAGCGGCGGCGCGCGCACTGCTCGCCGCGAGAATGGGAAATGGATCTTTCGCAACACAACCTGCAGCTGGGTCTACTAAGCTCGCACCGCACATCTGCTGCAATAATTTGCACCGCTCCTTGCGGGTATTTAGAATCGTCTGTTCATGAACAAAGTCGTTTCCAGCGCCGAGGAAGCTACCCGCGATATTGAAGACGGAGCCACGCTGATGGTCGGCGGCTTTGGCCTGTGCGGCGTGCCTGAAGACCTGATCGATGCCCTAGTGCACAAGGGCGTCCGCGACCTGACCACCATCTCCAACAACGCCGGCGTCGACCAATATGGCCTGGGCAAGCTGCTGTCCAAGGGACAGATCAAAAAACATATTGGCTCTTACGTCGGCGAAAACAAGATGTTCGAGCAGATGGTGCTGAGCGGCAAGGTGCAGCTGGAGTTGAACCCGCAAGGCACGCTGGCGGAACGCATACGCGCCGGTGGCGCCGGAATTCCCGCATTCTTCACGCCGACAGGCGCCGGCACGACCGTGGCTGAAGGCAAGGAAGTCCGCGAGTTCAACGGCCGCCCGCACGTGATGGAGCGGGCGCTGCAAGCCGACTTCGCCCTCATCAAAGCCTGGAAGGCCGACCGTTGGGGCAACCTGGTCTTTCGCAAGACGGCGCGTAACTTCAATCCGGTGATGGCCACGGCCGCGCGGGTGACCATTGCCGAAGTCGAGGAGATCGTGGAGCCGGGCCAGCTCGATCCTGACGGCGTGCATGTGCCCAGCGTCTATGTGAAACGAGTGGTGCTGACCACTGTCAAGGACAAAAAGATCGAAAAGCGGACCGTACGCAAGAGAACATGAATTAGCTATGGCCACAACACCCATCGCGAACAAACCTGAGAAACAGAAAGACACGGAGAAGCGCGATCGCATTGTTCGGCGCATTGCCCGCGAACTACGCGACGGCTTCTATGTGAACCTGGGCATCGGCATGCCGACGCTGGTCGCAAACCATGTTCCCGTCGGCGTCGAGGTCGTTCTGCAGAGCGAGAACGGCATGCTCGGCGTGGGAGCGTTTCCCTTCGAAGGCGAAGAAGACCCCGATTTGATCAATGCCGGCAAAGAGACTGTCACCGAAGTCCCGGGCACGGCGTATTTTTCCAGCGCAGAATCCTTCGCTATGATCCGCGGCGGCCACATCGACCTGAGCGTCCTCGGCGCCATGGAGGTGGACGAGGAAGGCAACCTGGCCAACTGGATGATCCCGGGCAAGATGGTCAAAGGCATGGGCGGCGCCATGGACCTGGTGGCCGGCGCGCGGCGGGTGATCATTGCCATGGAACACACCACCAAAGAAGGCGCGCCCAAAATCCTCAAGAAATGCACTCTGCCTCTGACCGGCATGAAAGTTGTTAACACGATTGTGACCGAGATGGCCTACATCGACGTCACATCCAAAGGCCTGGTGTTGCAAGAAATAGCACCGGGCTTGACGCCGGAGGACGTGCAGAAGGCCACGGAAGCCACGCTGATCGTCAGTCCGGCCTTGAAAACCATGGAGTTCTAGAGCACACTTGCAGGGCGGGAGGAAGCCAATGCGTGCAGACAACGTTGAAGTCTCCTGGGATACTGGCAAAGCGAAGTGGATGGTCCGCATCCAGGCCGGCGAAGAAGTGATTCGCCGTCACTGTGATCTGACGAAGAATGCCGATGAGCAAGCGCTGCGATCGGCTGCGGAACAAACATTGAAAGACGAAGGCTATGAGGTGGACTCGACAGCCATCGCCATCCGGCGCCAGGCGTCGTAAGGCAGAGTAATTAGCAAATAGCAGTTGACAATTAGCAGATGCCTCTTCCGTCTGCGGCCAATCCCTCGCGAACCTGCCTGTGCTCATCAGCTGCTTTGGACCGGCTTTAGCTGAGCTAATTGCCATTTGCTAATTGCTATTTGCGCTGCTAGCTGTCATTTGCTTTCCTCACCATATTCGGCGGTAAGGCAAAGTAGACCGCTAGGGCCACGTTGACGCCCAGGCTCACCCGGACATCCACAAAGGCCAGCGCCAGGCAGACGATGTACATCAGCGGACCAACCGCGTATTGACGCGAGATGGACGCGGCGGACGCGGACATATTCTTGTCCAGCAGTTGATGGGAAACGGCGTAGCGCCACAGCACATTGAAGAATATCGCGATGACGATAAAAACGGCGTTGTAGAACACCGCTGCCGTCTTCTGGTCCGCGGTTCCCAGGTTGGCGGCCAGCACCGCCGTGGGAAACGGCACAGCAGTTACTCCCAGCAGCAGAAGAAGATTGAGGACCAGCAGAGTGTCGTTCGACCGCTGGATGTGAGTGAACATGCGGTGGTGGTTCATCCACATCACGCCGATATAGACAAAGCTCAGGAAAAACGCCAGATAGGACGGCCATTGCTTGAGCAAGCCTTGCGCCAGATGTCCCTCCGCCGGCACGGGAACTTTGACCTCCAGAATGAGCAAGGTGATGGCGATGGCAAACATGCCATCAGAAAACGCTTCGATGCGGCTGGTTTCGGTCTGCATCTCAGGGTGACCCTCGGCTCAGGCCGAAACCGCCGCGGCCGAAGCCAATTCCTTCAACGACTCCGTATATGGAGCCCGGGCAATCCCGCGCTCGGTGATGATTGCCGTCACGTACTGGTTGGGTGTGACATCGAACGCAGGATTTTCCACCAGCGCAGCGTCGGGAGTCATTTGCTTGCCGCCGTGGTGTGTGACTTCCTTGTGCGGGCGCTGCTCGATTGGAATCTGCTCGCCGCTGGGCGTGTTCATGTCCACCGTAGACCAGGGCGCCGCAACGCAAAAAGGAATGCCGTGCTCTTTAGCCAGGACGGCCACGGTGTATGTGCCGATCTTGTTGGCGACGTCGCCATTGGCGGCGATGCGGTCGGCGCCTACCACCACGGCTTGGATCTTGCCCTGGCGCATCATGGCCCCGGCCATGTTGTCGGCGATGACCGTGGTTTGAATGCCGTCTTTCGTGAGTTCCCAGGCAGTGAGTCGGGCGCCCTGGAGAAATGGACGAGTTTCATCCGCGAAGACATGGATCGTCTTGCCGGACTCGATCGCCGCGCGAATCACGCCCAGCGCGGTACCGTAACCGCAAGTGGCCAGCGCTCCAGCGTTGCAATGAGTGAGGACGCCGCCGGAGCCGGGCATGAGCGCGGCCCCGTGGCGTCCCATGGCCTGATTCGCGGCAATGTCTTCGCGGTACATCCGCAGGGACTCCTGGACCAGCGCCGCCTTGACTTGCGGCCGCGGCTGGCGGGCCACTGCTTCAAACTTTTCCCGCATGCGCTGGATGGCCCAAAACAAGTTCACGGCTGTAGGGCGAGTGGCCCCGAGAGTCTCGGCAATCTGATCAAACTCGCTGCGCAGAGATGCTTCGTCCTTGGCCGAAGACTGGAGGATTCCCAGGGCAATGCCCATGGCCGCAGCAACGCCGATGGCCGGCGCGCCGCGCACAATCATGTCGCGGATCGCCGTGGCCACTTCCTGATAGGTGCGGCAGGTGACATAGACTTCTTCGCCAGGCAGTTTGGTCTGGTCGATGAAGCGAACACCGTCACTCGTCCATTCGAGAGTCTTGATCATGGGTTCCAGATCGATTGTAAATCCCTCACGGCCGGTGGGCGTCACAGCGCAGTCCGGGCGAATTGGTCACGGCCGGCCGGCCACAGACTTCGCAGGCGCCGGAATACGCGAACGTCTGGGGGCCGGTTTTGAGCGCGACGTGCGCTGCTTTGACCTCGCTGGAGGTGAAGACGGAAATGAACGGCGCCGGGGCTGCGGCTTTCTCTGTTGCCGGACGTCCTCCGGCTTCTTCCCGCTCCACCAGGCAGGCTGCGCCGATGACGTTGAACCCGAACTCACGCGCGGCTTCAATCGCCTGGACGGTGGAGCCGCCGGTGGTGCAAACGTCGTCCACAATCACCACCCGCGCCCCCTTCTCGCCAAAGCCCTCAATCCTCCGCCCCGTCCCGTGCTGCTTTTCCGCCTTGCGCACCAGAAAGCCCTGCAGATACCCGCTCACCATCGAAACCGCCGTCACGATCGGATCGGCTCCCATGGTGAGGCCGCCAACAGCTTGTGGCTTCCATCCCCGCATGCGGATTTCGCTGGTAAAAACCTCCCCGGTCAGCCGCGCTCCCTTGGCGTCCAGAGTCGTGGTGCGGCAGTCAACGTAGTAATCGCTCGTCCCCCCGGACGAAAGCTTGAACTCGCCCAGCCGGAACGACTTGGATGCG
>CAZFRV010000383.1:0-17059 GCA_964521445.1 uncultured Acidobacteriaceae bacterium | reverse complement strand
CCTAGCATCTGCGTGACCTGGTCAAAGAATTGCGGGTTGCCCCCGTTGCGACCGGAGATGACCCGTGCAATCTCGATGTTATCGCGCGCGGAGAGCGTGGGCAGTAGATTGAACTTTTGAAAGACGAAGCCGATTTTGCTCTTGCGCATGGCCGTGCGCTGCGCGTCACTCATCTGGGCGAAGTCCACACCGTCAATGAGCACGCGCCCGGAGGTCGCTCGCGTAAGCCCTCCGAGAATGTAAAACAGCGTGGACTTACCGCTGCCGGAAGGCCCCACGATGCTGACAAACTCGCCCTTTTCGACGGCCAGGCTCACGCCGCGCAAGGCTGCGACATCGACTTTGCCGATGTGATAGAGCTTGGTGACGTTTTCAGATTGAATGATGGGCGCCACGGACCCTTTGATATTAACAGAGCCGGGGCGGGGAAAAGGGCGTCAAGCTACGACACAACACGTCAAAAAACGGCACGCGCTTCAGCCGGCCGCAGGCATTCTCTGCGCCGGGACGCTTTGCGCGCGTTTGGGTCCGCGCTTCCTCACCAGCAGCAACCGAATCCGCTCCAGCAGCTCCACCGGGGCGTACATGCCCTTGGGAAGAAAAACGTCGGCCCGCGTGTCCTTTTCGTAAGCGCGCACTCTTCCGGAAAAGAGAATGGCCGGAGTTTCCGGCGAGATGTCTTTGATCTTGCCCACCAGGCTGGCGCCATCGAGTCCCGGCATCAGCAGGTCGGTGAGCACCAGGTCGATGCCGCCCTGGCGGAAGATCTCCAATGCCTGATTGCCGCCGCTGCAGGACAGGACGCGGTAGCCCCGGGTCTCCAGCATGAGCTTGCGGATGGAAAGCGCCTGTTCGTTGTCGTCCACGCAAAGAATCGTCCGTTTCGATCGCATGTTCTCCCCAATATTTATCCGCGGCGTGCCATAGCTGTCTGGCCGCCAGGGATCTATGTGCGAGCTTTTCGGGCTGGGCAAAACAAAGTCAGTACTAACAACAGAGGTGGACGCATGATAGGCGCAACCGGTCATGGGTGTAAAGTACCCTGAAAGCCAACAGCAGAACTTTTCATTGAGCGGCGTGTTTCGCGCACTGGGATGAGAAAAGCCCTGCAAAATCAGGCCGCGCGAGCGTATTGCTCACAAAAAAACTTCGCCGCGCAAGACTTCAATCGCATGGCCGCCCACGCGGACGTTAACGATCTTGTCACCTGACCGCGCCGCGCTCAAGAAAATCCTGCTGCGCCGGCGCATTTCCACTCCCTGCTCCAGCAAGGCTTCCTGCTCCGCCGCGACCACGCCGTACTTCACGGCCCAGGCGGCGCACGGACCGGCAGCCGACCCGGTGGCGGGATCTTCCCCGTTATAGAAGATCATGCGCGCCTGCAAACTGGCTGCGGGATTCAACGTTTGGCGCGAAACGAAATAAAAAAACTTGGCATCGGTCTTGTTCAGATACTCGCCCATCGATGCCCAAGCCGGCGCCAGAGCTTGCAGGACCGCCAGCGACTTCACCGGAACCATCGCAAAGGCGTTGCCGGTGCTGACCGTTTGGATGGGAACATCGTCGGCGATCTCATTCAAAGCAAGTCCGGCGGCCCGGGCTACGGCTTCGCGGTCGTGGGTCTGGCCGAACTCAGGATCGCGCTGGGTCATCATGCCGAAGGGAAGACCATCGCGCTGGGAAAACCTTACCGGGATCTTGCCAACCTTCAGGTCCAGGGCGATTTCGCCAGCGTCCCCGCTGATGCCATTGCGCAAGACCATGGCCGTACCCAGCGTGGGATGCCCGGCGAACGGCAGCTCTTCCGTCACCGTGAATATGCGAACACGGACACCGCGCTCGCGTTCGGTGGCTGCGTCACGCGGAAAAATAAAGGTTGTCTCGGAAAGATTCGTCTCCCGCGCGAGTGACTGCATTTCGTCGTCGCTCAAGCCACGGGCGTCAGTGAACACGGCGAGCTGGTTGCCTTCGAGCGGCTTCGCGGTGAACACGTCTATCTGTACCATGGGCAGGCGCGGTTTGGAATTTGACATGGTTTTCTCCTCAACTCTATTCTGCAATCGGCCCTACGCCACCGTTCCCGAGGTCCTTTGAAAGCACTCCGAAAATCCTTGCAGCGCACGCCGTTCTACGGTTTGTACAAATCGCTGGGCCATTATCCCGACTACTGGTACTGGAAGCTGCGCGGCGAGCCCATCCGGTCGCCGCACCTGGTGAAGCAGCGCGCGGTGCGGGAATACGCCGAGCGTTACGGTTTGCGCGTCCTGGTGGAAACCGGCACCTACTACGGCGAGATGGTGTCCGCGATGAAGAACCGCTTCGACGAGATTCATTCGGTGGAATATGATTCGCGGCTGGCGCAGCGGGCGCAAAAAAAGTTTTCGCGCTGGCCGCATATTCACATTCTGGAAGGTGACAGCCAGAGGGTGGTGCCGGAGCTCCTGCAAGCGCTGCAGCGCCCGGCATTGTTCTGGCTCGACGCCGGCTATTATGGCTGGGCCGGCCTCCAGGGTGACAAGCAGCGCCTGACCACGGAGCTGGAAGCGATCCTCCGGCACTCCGTCCCGGGGCACGTGATTCTGATGGACGATGCCCGCGGCCTCAACGGCCAGAACGGCGCTCCCACCGTGGAGCAACTCAAGAAGCGCATCGCTGCCGAATTTCCGGGACGGGACGTGGAAGTGAAGCACGATATTCTGCGGATCGTGAGATCAGCAGATGACGCCATCAGATGATTCAGCGCTGGGTTTTCCGATCACCCGATCACGCGCGATCACCCGATTTAAGAAATGCCAAGAGCTCATGTAAACTTCAGGCATCGGAAGCGCAGGGGGTCCGGTGACCCTTCCGGTCTTCAAAACCGGCGAGAGTTAGCTTTGCTGGCTCTGGTGAGTTCGACTCTCACACGCTTCCGCCACGACTCCCGGTTCGTCGCGACGCTTCCGCCACTCAAAAAGGCGGATCGTGAGTGGTTTAGTGCTGAACTTCGATGCTGGAAACCGGGTGGATTTCCATCCAACCTTGTAGGCTATCGAGCACGTATGATCCGACGACGCGAACCTTAGCGCCCGCCTTGGGCACTTCCACGGCAGAGTGGAAATCGTGGCAGGCAGCCTCTGCATCCTGCTGGGTCACAGGTCCCTGGCATATCGGCTCGAGGATGAGTGTGTTTCCTTGTGCAGTTCTATTCCGCTCGTTGAGCAGCTTGGAGAATTCGGGATCAACCGCCAGCTGAATGTGGTCGTCACCGTCGCTTTCTCGCTTAATGTGCCGGATGGTACCGGTGACCGCGATGCAACCCTCGACGATATGCAAACGGGTTTTGTGATACACATGGTCCCACAACTCGGCGTTGCACCCGGACGCGGCCGCGGCCTTCGCGGCTGTACTTATTTCCTCGGTCACACCTGCCGGCGCCTGGCTCGCGTTAAACCTGCCGATCTGCGGTCTTGCCAGCGCTACTCCTAGACAAAGCACAAGACCTGCCGCGGTCCCCGTTCTTACTTTCATAATCGTTTTCCTTCTCAATTTGCAGAGTATTTCTCATGGGCAGCTACTTGTGACGCAGGTTCGTGATTGTGAGTTGCGCCGTGCCAGGCCACAATTTTCCGCCCGTTGCACACTGACCGCCGCCGTGGCGGCCCGAGAGTCGCGGTCGTGCGGGGAAACGCTCGTTAACCCCAGTTGAGACCGGTGGTTGACAAGCTGCAGTGGCAAAAGAAATATGCAGTCATGCGAGAATGGGTTCCTATGAAACGAAAACCCGCGCCAACCATACACTGTCCGCCTGGAAGGTTCAGCATTCTGATGGTCCTATTTTTTCTAACCATGGTCTGCGCAGAAGCATGGGCACTGGATGAATTTCAAGGGATCAAGTGCGGAGCAGATATCCCCAAGTCTTTGATCGGGAAGCGTGCCTCGAATGAACGAGTTGCGGTTCTCGAAGAACGACACAAAGATTTGGCCCTCAAGGATATGGGTGGAACAGAGATTTCCAATCGCTTGTTCCTGGCTGCATGGCGGATTTGCGGAAGCGAGTACGAACTTCTCGTGAATACAAAAACGGGAATGATTCGTGACGTGCTGCAGTTCCCGCCGCATTCAAAGACCTCGCCCCAGTACATTGGCACATGTCAAGCTGATCGAAGCCAGGGGCCCAAGGTCTTCGTAGCGGTCCTGAACAACAGCGCAGGCTACAACGCTAGAGATCCAAAATTGTCCAACACCATGCTCAAGGCCACGGCCGCATGGATGATAGACGAGACGAAACAAACATTTGTTAAGTACCAGCCCGAAAAACTCGAATGCCCACTGGGCGGAATCAGCACTCTGGATGGGGGTCCCTAAGCGCACGAAGACTCTCACACGCTTCCGCCGGCGACCTCTTGGTTACTCGCGGCAGGGGCTTTATGGCACGCTGACAGTAATTGTCTTCTTGACCAAAGTATCGTAAAGGTCGACCCCCACGATCGTTACCTGATGGTTTCCCGGTGACGCGCTCACGGTCGCGTGCAGCTGGTCACTAAAATCCTGCGTGCGTTTGGTACCGTCAACCCACAGCTCGACGCGCTTGACGCCGTTGGGGGAGTTGCCGCTGGCCTTGATGGAGATCTGGTTGATCGCCGTACTCTCCGAGCAGATTTTCACCGCCAGGGTTGCCGATCCGGGAGGCGGACAGTTGATCAAAGCATTCTGGTTGAGGAAGACAGCGGCGCCGGGTGTTCCAAACTCGCCGCCTACGGCCAAGGCTATCGACTGGCGCGAGTCAAGGCTGAAATCGCGGGCGATGATCGCGCTATTCGGTCCAAAGCCTCCAACTTCCTGCAAGGTGTTGAAAGTTCCGTCGCCGCGCCCAAGGGCATACGACAGGTCTCCGTTGTGGAAGCTTTGTCCGGCCACCAGCAGGTCCTGTATGCCATCGCCGTTGATATCGCTCACCGCCAGGATGTGTCCAAAGCCCCCGGTGCTGCCGGGAAGCTTGCTCTTCAGAAAGAAAAACCCGAAGCCGTTGTTGAGGAAGATGTAGTTGGAGTTGGGAAAGCTAGTGTCATTCACGTTGTCGAAGACTTCAATTGCCAAATCCGGCGTTGGGTTGTTCTTGACGAAATGCCCCGCGGCGATGCCGGATATAGCGGCCGTCTTGGGCGGCGTGATCGTGGAGTGCAAGGCCACCGTGGCCGAGCCTTTACCGTTAAAGCTGCTGGTATCAACAAAAACCAGGACCTGCTTTTGGAGGGCGATGGCGAGGTCCGGCTTGCCATCGTGATTGAAATCGTCGCTGACAATCAGTCCCTGACTGGCCAGGCTGGGTAGGGCAATGCTTTGCGAACGGTGGAACTTGGCATTGGTATCGCCCTGGTAGATGTTCAAGCTGCAAGGCCCCTGCTGCGAGCTGGCGCATTCCACGACCGCGAGTTGGGTCAGACCGTTGTTGAGGAAGTCGGCCGCAATGAGGGCCACGGGTTGGGCGCTCAGCGGGAACGACTCGGTGGTGAAAGTGCCATCGCCTTTGCCTAGCAGGATAGTCATGGTCTTATCGCTGTTAGCGATCGCCAGGTCCTGGTGGCCGCTGAGGTTGAACGTGCCGGTAACGATTTGCACCGGGCCGTTGCCTGTGTTGGTCTGGCTTCCCAGGCTGAACTTCCCGGCGCCAACTCCCAGAAGAATTTGCATGGAGCTGGTGGCGCCGTCTATGACCGCGAGGTCCGGGTTACCGTCCTGATTGAAATCGCCGCTGACGACAGCGGCGGGGCCAGGGCCGGTAGTATAGATCTGGCTGCTGAAATTCACCATCGTAGGCGGTGTTTGGGACAAGGCTGTGGCCAGGAGCAGCAAGCCAGACAAGGATATAGGCAGGATTCGGTGATACATGACTGCACATCCTTCAAGAGGAAGCTAGAGAGACTGGGTGCTCTTGTTCAAGTCGGATGCTCCCCCCTGATGGCCGGATGCCATGGTATCGCGGCCTACAGTCGTAAGTAACCTCGTGGGGACAGGTTAAGCGGCCCAATTGTAGCCAAGACGCGATAAAATCCTTCGCAAGGAAGCACCAAGTACACGTTTAGGCAAGAAGACGATGCCCATCAGTCATCCAGGAAAAGCACGGAGCAAAGACGACGGCCCTACAGCCAAGAAATCGAAGGCGAAGTTCCGCAAGTTCGCCAAGCGTCAGGACCTCTTCGACCGATACCTGTTTCAGGGCATGCGTTTTCTGGACAAGGCTGAGGCTGTCCTGGTGGAGGACTACGAACGCTACAAATCACGCAACGAGCTGGAGATGCTGGAGCACACGCTGGCCGCGCTGGCGAGCTTCGAGCAGATGGTCGGCCGCAACGGGAAGGCAGAACAGTATCTGCGCGAGCGCGAAGCTACATTTCCGCAGTCGCTCGAGGCCAAGCTCGCCATCGCGCGTTATTTCGGACACCATCTCCATAACTATCACCGGGCTTTGGACAAGCTGAATGAAATCGAGCTGCCTCAGGTACCCGGGCAATATGACTTTGATACGGTCTATAACGTCTTGAGCCTCAAGGGAATAGCGTTGCTACATATGTGGCAACTCGAGAAGGCCGGCCAAGCCATGGCGGAGCTCGCCGCTTACACAGAAGAGCATTTCTCAAAGATTGTGTTTTTTCTAGACCTGAGTTTTGTTGAGATGATGGTCGAACGCCGGCTGGCCTTGTCTGACTGTTGCGCCTACCTCAGAACCCTTCAGCGCCGCACTCAAGTCATTCACGATCAGAAGAGGGCGCTTGCTCTGCTGCACGAAGTCGAGCGACTGCTCAAGTCGTGACTTGGCGCGCAGCTTGGCTATGTTTTGACGGATACTCCTACCGTGGCGCTGCTACCGGAAGAAGAACATTGAACTTCGCTCCCGCGCCAGGTGCGCTCTGGACGGTGATGCGTCCTCCGTGTTGACGCACGATCCCGTACGCGCTCGAGAGCCCCAATCCCGCTCCCTTGCCCGGCTTGGTGGTGAAGGAGGGTTCGAAGATTCTGGCGTGGAGGTCTTCGGGAATCCCAATTCCGGTGTCGGCCACGCTAATGAGGACGTATGGTCCGGGTGTCACATCCTTGTCGCCTGGTGTTGTGGGGCGGCACGCAACCTCAGTAGTGCGAATCTCCAATTCTCCTCCATGCGGCATGGCATCCACGGCGTTCATAACCAGGTTGACGAGCACCTGCTCAAGTTCTCCTGGGTCAGCTTCCAACGCGGGTAAGCCGGGCTGCAGTGCCGTTTTCAAACGGATTCCGTTCCCAAGCAGCGGCTGTACCAGTTCGAGGGCCCTTGTGACGACCTCATTGATGGGCACGAGTTGAATCTGAAGCTTGTGTGCGCGACTGTACTGCAGAAGTCTTCGCGAGAGTGTGGCGCCCTTCTCCAACGCCAGCGCCACTTGTCGCAACCGGGTCCGCGTGGCTTCCGGAACGCCCGGGTCGGAGAGTGCGAGGGTAAGATTCTCCGAAGCAACGGAAAGCATATTGTTGAAGTCATGCGCCAGGCCTCCCGCCAGTACCCCGACGGCTTCGAGACGATGAAACTGTTCCGCGGTCCGATTCAGTTCAACCTGCTCCGTTTCATCGGTGATGATGACGAACACTCCGGCGAGGCCCAGGACAGAAAACTGGTGGCCGGCGGCATGAAGCCACTTGCGGCGACCGTCCGGCAGTGTGAGCAGAACGTACTGGGGCTCGATCGGCTCGCCCGCCAGAGCACGCAGGAGCGGAGACCTCTCAGCCATGTCCCGTCCCTCACTGTCCTGAAACTTGTAACGGCGACGCCACTCCAGCAACGAAACCCCGCTGAGATCCCCAGGATCTCCGAACATCTCCAGTGCCGCTTGGTTGGTGAAGACAAATCTTCCCTGCTGGTCAATGACGGCAAGCGCGACGCCTACATGGTCTAGAACCGACTGAAGAAGCGTAGGCGGCTGGAGTCCTAGTAAGGATGGCATTTTGCGAGGTTCCTCCGCATACCGTGTAAGCGATGGCCTACTCACATTCGCGCGGTTCAGGTGGGCAGAGTCATTAGACGCTCTCGAAGTATTAACGGTTGCTTAGAAACGCTGTTTCGGTTGCCAGGAATCGAAATTCTGTACACACCTCCACGTGATGCCACGTCGCAGAGCACGCTCCCACTGATTTCTCAAGTACAGCCAGCCTTCGCTCCCTCGTCGGCGTCCAAATGACTGAGCTAGCGCCGCGCTGCGGCAGGCCCCAGGGACGTGAGGTCGCCCGAAAAAGGGGATGTACCGTTCTGTAGCCCGTGGCAGCGTGGGGGAGGATTTCCGATGCCCGCAAACACTATCAGTATTCTCGACGGTTCCACATTTCTGGTCTGCAAGCCCAATGGCGATATTGACGCCGGGCCCAACGAGCCGGATGGTCTGTTCTACAAGGACATGCGCCACTTGTCGAAGTGGAAGTTAACCATCAAGGGCATACCGCTGGATGTGCTTTCGACCGACGCGGTTGAGTACTATTTCGCCCAGCACTTCTGCGTTCCGCCCACCGGCACCATTTACAAGAACCCCACGCTCTCCATCATCCGCCGCCACTTTGTAGGCGACGGGTTCGTGGAAGACTTGACCGTCCTCAACCACGGTACGGAGGCGGAAGAGGTTGAGTTGCGGCTGGACGCGGACGCCGATTTCGCCGATCTCTTTGAAGTCAAAGACGCCCTGAAGAAGAAGGGCCAGCGCTATCGGGAAACCCGGAGTCGCCAACTGGTGCTGGGTTACAAGCGGGATAATTTCATCCGGGAAACCATCATCTCCTCAACCGTGCCCGTGACCGACCTGGACTCGAAGGGCGCCACCTTCCGCTTCACCCTGCAACCCAAATCGGTGTGGACCGTGAAACTTCACGTGACGCCGGTGACCGGGGAGACCGCCCACAAGCCCAAGTTCTCCACCGGGGCAGGATCTAAAATGCGCGCTGATCTGAAAGAGTGGATCCGAAAGGCGCCGACGATGACCAGCCATCCTGAAGCCGGGCGCTTGTACATGCGCAGCATGGTTGACGTGGCGGCGCTTCGCTTTCACCCCGATACCATGGCTGAGGAGTACCTGCCCGCCGCCGGCTTGCCCTGGTTTATGGCCTTGTTCGGCCGTGACAGCCTGATCACCAGTTATCAAATGTTGCCGTTTAGTCCCGAGCTCGCTTCGACCACCTTGCACGCGCTGGCCGGTGCCCAGGGCAAGAAGGAAGAAGAGCTTACCGAGGAGGAGCCCGGCCGCATCCTCCACGAACTTCGTTTTGGCGAGTTGACCTACTTCCGTGAGCGCCCGCAAGCTCCTTACTACGGCGCCAGCGACACCACGCCGCTGTTCCTGGTGCTGTTGGACGAGTACGAGCGCTGGACCGGCGATACCGATCTGGTGAAATCGCTTGAGCCCAACGCGCGTGCCGCGCTGGACTGGATTGACAAGTACGGCGACCGCGACGGCGATGGTTACATCGAATACCAGCGCAAGACCAACCTGGGTCTGGACAACCAGTGCTGGAAGGACTCCTGGAACTCGATTCTTTTCCACGACGGGACGCTGGCCCCTACCCCTCGGGCCACCTGTGAGATTCAGGGTTATGCCTACGATGGCAAAGTCCGCTGCGCGCGCCTGGCCCGCGAGATATGGAAGGACGAAGCGCTGGCCGTCAAACTGGAAAAGCAGGCCGCCGAGCTGAAACGCCGCTTCAATGAAGATTTCTGGATTCGTGACCGGAAATTCTTCGCCGTGGCCCTGGATGGCCACAAGAGGAAGGTGGACAGCTTGTGCTCCAACATCGGGCACCTGCTGTGGAGCGGCATCGTGGACCAGGAAAAGGCCATCGCTTTACGAGAACACCTGATGGGCCCCAAGATGTTTTCCGGATGGGGCATTCGCACCATGGCTGAGGGTGAAGGCGGCTACAACCCCATCGAGTACCACAACGGCACCGTGTGGCCGCACGACTGCACCATCATCGCCGCCGGGCTGGCACGCTATGGCTTCCGCAATGACGCGGCGGAAATCATTGCCGGTGTTTTTGAATCCAGCGTCGCCTTCCAATACCGTTTGCCGGAAGTCTTCGCCGGATACGAACGCTCGAAAACGTGCTTCCCGGTACAGTACCCCACAGCTTGTCTCCCCCAGGCCTGGGCCGCGGCAGCGCCCATGCTGGGATTCCGTGTCTTGCTGGGATTAGAACCGAAAGGCGAGGTCCTCACCCATGCCGATGACGCTGTGCTTCCTCCTTGGATGGGCTTCCTCACTCTGGAAGGGATCCCTGGCCGCTGGGGTAAAGCCAACGTGACGGTCAAGGGTGATGAGAAAGGGGTGCTTACAACGAAGCAGGTTTACGAGCGCATCTTGTCGCGGCGCGCGACGCTCGAAGATGAAGAGCTGGCGGCCTGAAGAAAGCAATTGGCAAATAGCAATTGGCAATTAGCCCAGACAACGCTAGTTGCCAATTGCGTTCTCAAGAGTTTTGGTAATTGGGTGAATTGGTGATTGAGTAATTGAACGGCCGCGGCAATCGCAGTTATTCGATTACCAACTTACCCAATTACCAAGTCTTCCTGGCGTGCTAGGTATCCGTTCGTTTCTGAACGTTCAATTCCTTCCGGCGGCCGTCCTCCGTTGTATTCGACCAGCCGGTTCTTCCACTTGAGAAAATCGGCGATGGTCTGGGGCTCGATGCGGACCTCCACCCGGCGCAAGCTGGCCAGAAGCAGGTTCATCTCCCACATCAAGCCGGTTTCCGAGCGCTGGCTGATGCGGCTGGGCTTGACGGCCATCCGCACTTCCCGACTTTTACATTCCAGTAGTCCCCATTTTGCCGGCAGTTCGTCTTTTTCGATCATGCCAGCCGGCGCCAGGTAGAAGCGCTCACACCCCATGCCGAGTTCGGGAGACTTGCGGAACGGCTTTTCCTGGTCAACCAAGAAATCCGCGCGGGAGATCTTGCACTCCACCACCACCGAGCGGCATTGGCCCTTCCAGCCAATTACATCCGGCGTCTCCCCGCTCCCGCAGGACTGCTCGGAGAGCACAATCCCGCAGCGATAGCGCCTTCGCAGCCAGTCTTCAGCGAGACGAACGAGGTGTTGATGGTTCATGGGATCCTTTGCAGACATTTTGTTTGTAAACCAGAATGGCAGGCTGGCCTAGTGTCTTCGCGGTTTCGGGATCCCGGGCGGGTCAGCTGCGATCAGCCTCGGCCAACAGTTTCCCCAGGGTGGCTTTGTGTTTTTCTTTCTTGGCGCGTTTCGCGCTCTCCTCGCGCTGCACCGGCGGCGGGGGGCCAATCGCGGCGCGAGCCATGGACTTGACCGCTTTGGCAGCTGTGAATTTCTTCTTTTTCTTCTTTTTTGGCACACCCAAGTTTAACCACACAGGGCACAGAGGAACACTGAGGAAAATCGGGAAGGGGCCATCTTTGCCCAGATAACAGGACGGAGTCACGTTTTAGAGATTCGCGAATCGCTTCGTATTTCTCTGTGTCCTCGGTGCCCTCTGTGGTTAATATAGTAGGGATGGATGAACGCGATTTTTACGACGAGAAAGAAGCCAAGAAGCCTCACAATCTGAGCTGTCCCCACTGCCGCCAGGCCAATGATTATGAGCTTTCCTGGCTGGTGCGGACCAAGAAGAAGCAGCTTCCTCACCGGGCCGACGAGCGCGATCGCGCCAAATTCGCGAAGGCCCAGTCGTACATGGTGCGCCGCGAAGATATGGTCATGTGCAAGAACATGCGCTGCCGCAAGCGCTTTGAAGTCGCGGGCGTTCAGTCTGTCGCGTTCTTAGACTGATGGCGGCTTAAGCCAGCTTCCAGAAATCCGATACCAGCCCGAGCGACTGAAAGAGCGAATGAGCTTCTTCGACGCTCCTGCGTCGCCACTGTTCAGAGAGGCGGTCGCGATACCAGGCATCGGCAAGCAGCCAGGCTTGCTCCACGGTCAGAGTCGCACCGCAGGGAAGAGACCATTTCCTGGACCAGTTCTCAATATGGTCTTCCGACCGGAAGAGCAGCATGGTCTTTCAAGTAAAGACGATGTCGTCCCACCAACGCCGGGCCGGAAGAGCGAAATGCACGATGCCGTCGGGTTGCGGCGTGGCCTTTTTGCCGGTGACTGTCACCGTCATTTCTTCGCCACAGCAGCCGCAGGAGGTGACCACCTTGCCATCGACCTGTAGCATGCTGATCACTCCCAGCGCGTCCCAGATGCAGTTTCCATACCACTGTCTTGGCCCCTGCGGCTGCTCGGTTACAACCAGGAAAGGAGTGGGCACGGCCGAAAGTGGATTGGCCATAAGGATCTCGCCGGTCTCGGGTTGAAGCACCAGCACGTGAGTCTTGGCCAGCTCGCCCAAAGCGCCGGTCACATCCTGCAACGATCGGTTGAGGGACTGAGCGACGGCGGCTCTTGCAGGACAAGATCCGCTTTCAATGAATTGCCTGTAGACTTCGAGCCGCACTTGAGATTGAAAGTCCAGGTCATGCATCGCCGCTAATATACGCCGGTCCTGTACCGCTCGCGTCAAGAAGCTCGAACTCACCAACAACTGATTCGACTGATTGGAGGAGTCTAAGTAGCGTCGTCGTAGAGGTTGTCGGTGCTTAGCAACTGGTCCGCAAGTTGCAGCCAGCGCAGGACCTGGGGTGAGTCCTCTTCGGCATGCTTTTTCGGCCGGAACGTAGCGTGGTCGGGAACCAGCTTCTGGCGAAACTCAGCGACCCAGTCGGGTTGATGCATTAGCTTACCTGCCGTACTTGGAACTGCTGTGTCGGCAGACCATAGCAGAAGTCTCCCTGTGGAAGGCTGTGGATACCTGTGGAGAACTATTGGAAAATGCCCTTAAGCCGGTGCAAGTTGCGTCCGCGGAAGCTCACCGCAGCTATCACCGGCTGCCACGAAGCCCTTCTCTCATTTATACTTGCAGGTTTTAGCAATTGCCTTGAGGCACAACTTGGCAAAGCTTGTCATTATTTTTTCTGACGGAAAGGTTGTCACACTGGAAAACGCCCTATGAAGATTCTGGTCTGCATGAAGCAAGTCCCGCAGAAGGACGCCCCGCTCAAGCTCAATGAAACCAGTAACTGGATCCGCGATGACGTCTCTTATGAAGTGAACGAGCCTGACGCCTTCGCCCTGGAAGAGGCCTTGCGTCAGAAAGAGAAGCATGGCGGCGAAGTGGTGGTGATCACCGCCGGCCCGGCGCGCGCCCAGCAGGTGTTGCGCGAGGGCCTGGCCAAGGGCGCGGATCGCGCCATCCACCTGGAAGACAACGCTTTTGTGGGTCTGGACGCCACCAACATCGCGAAAGCTTTTGTCGCCGCCATCAAGGACGAAAAATTCGATCTCATCTTCACCGGTCTCCAGTCTGACGATTACGGTTATGCCCAGACCGGTGTCGTCCTGGCCGAACTGTTGGGGTGGCCGCACGCCACCATCATCATGGAGATACAGACGAACGACGCCGGCATCAAGGTGAAGCGCGAGTTGGAGTCCGGCTTCTTCCAGCATGTCACCATGCCCTTGCCGGCGGTACTGACCATCCAGTCCGGCATCAATAAACTTCGCTACGCAACGCTGTTGGGCATCAAACAGGCCAAGAACAAGCCGCTGCGCAAGGTCGCACTGGACGAAGTGAAGTCCGCGCTGGGCGAGAACATGCAGAAGATCGAGAAGCTCTACATCCCGCAGAAAAGCAAGAAGACGGAGATGTTGGAAGGCTCTCCCGGCGAAGTGGCCAAAAAGCTGGTGGACCGGTTACGCAACGAGGTGCGCGTGATCTAAATCTAATGTTGCAGGGCCCAGCCCGATTCGCGCTGCGGCAGGGTTTGCTTTCAAAGGAGGAAGCCCATGGAGAGAATGGAATACGATCCCGAAGGCGGAAACTACCTCCCGGTAACTGAACATGAAACCGGTTCAACCTTGATCGTGGTCGGCTTAGTGATGCTGATAGCAGCGGCCGGCTGGGGTCTCTTTGTGCAGTGGGACATCAACGCCGGCGGCTCGCTCATGCGCACCCTGTTCGGCGTGGACGTTTTGGTGGCCCTGCTGCTGATTACGGTTGGATATGTGAAGAAGAAGCGACAAAGAATCTGAAAGTTAGAACGGAAAACATGGCAGACACAATCCTTGTAGTAGCAGAGCAGCGTGAAGGTAAACTGAACCGCGTCTCCTGGGAGACAGTCACGGCCGCGCAGGCCATTGCCGCCGAGACCGGATGGAGCATAGAAGCCGCCGTCTTCGGCAGCAGCGTAGGCAGCATTGCCCAGGAAATTGCGGGCAAGAAGCTGGCCAAGGTCTATGCGATCGATTCGCCCAAGCTGGCCCAATATGAACCGGATGGTACGGTGGCGGCGCTCAAAGACCTGATCCAGCAAAAGCAGCCCCGCCTGGTGCTGATGCCGCACACCTACCAGGTGCGCGACTTCGCTCCGCAACTGGCCACCGCGCTCGCGCGCACGCTCATCAGCGACGCGATCGGCTATCGCAGGGACGACGCCGGCGGGAAGCTGTTCTTCACCCGGCAGATGTTCCAAGGCAAGTTTGCCGCCGACGTTTCCTTCGCCTGCGACCCGCCGCATTTCGTCACCTTCCAGTCCGGCGCATTCCGCGGCGATAAGGCTGAGGCCGGCGCCTCCGCCGCTCCGGTTGAGACCATCAGCGCGCAAATTACGGACGGTATCGTCCGCAATCAACCTGAAGATCCGTTTAAGGAAGCCAAGCAGGCCGTGGACCTGACGCAAGCGGAGATCATCGTTTCCGTGGGACGCGGCATCAAGGAGCAGAAGAACATCGATATCGCTAAAGCATTGGCGGACGCGTTGGGCGGCGAGATTGCCGCTTCGCGTCCCATCTGCGACTCCGGGTGGCTCCCCATGGATCGCCAGATCGGCAGCTCTGGGCAGACGGTGGCTCCCAAAGTCTATCTGGCTGTGGGCATCAGCGGAGCCATCCAGCACATTGTGGGCATGAAGGGCGCGCGCACCATCATTGCCATCAATAAAGACGCTGAAGCGCCGATCTTCGAAATCGCCGACTACGGCATCGTGGGCAATCTGTTTGACATAGTCCCGGCGCTGACTGAAGAAGTGAAGAAGGCGAAAGCCGGAGGGTAGACTCGAGATCGCGCGTGATCGGGCGATCGCACGTGATCGGGTGATCCGGAAACCCAGACCGTCTTGTTTCCACGACTATGATCGGTTCCAACTGTTCTGGCTAATTGCTAAGTGCTAATTACTAATTGCTGAATTCACATGATCTATTTCCGCAAACCGCTTGAAGGAATCGAGCGTCCGCAGATGGAATCGGACGTGACCATCGTGGGTGGAGGGCCCGCGGGCATGGCCTGCGCTCTGCGCCTGTCGCAACTCATCGATCAGCACAACCGCCGCTATCCCGAGACGCCGCTGAGCAAAGAGAACATCTACGTTCTCGAAAAAGCGCGCGAAGTTGGCCAGCACAACCTTTCCGGCGCCGTGCTCGATCCCCGTTCCATGGACGAGCTGCTTCCCGGCTGGCGCGACGAGGCGCCGCTGGACGCCCAGGTCAAGGACGAGAGTTTCTATTTCCTTACCGAGCACAAGTCTTACGAAGCGCCGATGATGCCGCCGCCCATGCAGGACCACGGCAACTACATCATCTCCATCAACCGTTTTATGAAGTGGCTGGGCGAGAAGGTGGAGCAGGCGGGCATTACCATCTTCACCGGCTTTGCCGGCTCGGAGATGATCTTTGACGGCGATCGCGCCATCGGCGTGCGCACCGACGACAAGGGCGTGGACAAGCAGAACCAGAAGAAATCGAACTTCGAGCCCGGATATGACTTGAAATCGAAGATCACCGTGCTGGCGGAGGGCGCGCGCGGCTCGCTCACCAAGCAAGTGGCGCAGAAATTCGATCTCTACAAAGACCGCAATCCGCAAACCTACGGCGTTGGCGTGAAGGAGCTATGGGAAGTTCCATCCGGCAGGATTCACAAAGGCGAGGTCATTCTCACGTTAGGCTGGCCGCTTACCACCAAAGAATACGGTGGCTCCTGGATCTATGGCGCCAAGGACAATCTGGTTTCGCTGGGTTACGTCACCAGCCTGGATTACGAGGACCCGCGCATCGACCCGCAGCGCGTCCTGCAGACGTGGAAGACGCATCCGCTGATCAAGCACCTGCTCGAAGGCGGCAAGATGATCCGCTACGGCGCCAAGACTGTCCCTTACGGCGGCTGGTTCTCCATTCCGCCTCTCGCCGGCAACGGCTGGATGATCGTGGGCGATTCCGCCGGCCTCCTGAACTCACAACGGCTCAAAGGCATTCACCTGGCCATCAAGAGCGGAATGCTCGCGGCGGAGACCGCCTTCTCCGCAATGCTCCATAACAACTACACCGCCGACTGGCTCTGGCAATACAAGATCGCCGTGGACGCCAGTTGGATTAAGGACGAACTCTGGGAGGTCCGCAACTTCCATCAGGGATTCGAGAACGGCTTGGTGCCTGGACTGTTGCACACCGCGCTGCAACAGCTCACCGGCGGTCGCGGCCTGCATGAGATTTATCCCGCGCACGCCGGCCATACGCGCATGAAGCACCTGGACCAGTTACCCGCCGACGGCGGCAACCGCGCCCAGATTCTGGGCAAAGCCAAGGGCGATGGCGAGCTGACCTTCGACAAGCTCACCGATCTCTACCACTCCGGCACCAAGCACGAAGAAGACCAGCCCTCGCACCTGGTCATCGCCGATACCAACATCTGCAACACCCGCTGCGTCAAGGAATACGGCAACCCCTGCCAGAACTTCTGTCCCGCCAACGTTTACGAGATGGAAGAATCGCCCAGCGCGCTGATCGGAAAACAGATTCACCTGAATCCGTCGAACTGTGTCCACTGCAAGACCTGCGACATCATGGACCCCTACGAGATCATCACCTGGGTCCCGCCCGAGGGCGGCGGCGGGCCGAATTATGATGGGATGTGATGAAGCCCTTTGTTCTAGCTGCGCTCTCAGCGCTCGCGGGAATGTGCGGCTATGCGGATGTTGCAGAGAAAGACCAATGTGTAACCGGCGATAG
>CAZFRV010000382.1:0-7836 GCA_964521445.1 uncultured Acidobacteriaceae bacterium | reverse complement strand
CAGTATCGGCTGACGTATGAGGATGTGCAACCGGGCACGGCCAAGGTCATCTTTGAAATCGCGCCACCGGAGAAGCCTGGGCAATTCAGTCCGTACGTGCAAGCCACGGTGCACCGCAAAACGTAGCTGCTACCGGTTTTTCCAGAACTCCAGGTGCGTCTCAGCGATCAGACGAGAAATCGCCGCGCGATCTACCTTCTCCGGCAGCGGCGATTTTGCCACCGCATCTTCCACGTCTTTGAACAGCCGTTGCGCATGCTGCAAGACGCGCTCGAATGTCCACGAGCCACTGCGCACCTCGATCAGCAGGTCCTTTTCCGGCCGAGGCAAGGTAATCCGGCCGTGCTCCATCAACTCCATGCACTCATACAGCAGACGCAGCCCGTGCATGGCAGCCTTGGTGTCATAGCCGAACTTGCCGATGTATTCGAGACGCTGGCCTTTCTTGCCGCTTCCCTTCTCGCCTGTGAGCCGCTTGAACTGGGCATCCGCAAAACCGAGGAACTGTTTAGCCGACGTCCTCGACAAGAACACGGATTTGCTCTTCTGGATCTTGCGCCAGGTTCGGGGATTCACATCTCTGGGATCGGCAAACAGAAAGTGCAGGGCGGTGGCATTGCCCGTGGCCGCCATGACCGCCCACTTGCGCAGCGAGTAGAGCGTGACATCCACGTCGTCTGGTCCGTTACGACGATCGTTTCCGGCGGTGGACCAGACAAAATGATCGCGCGAACTCAGGCCCAATGCGGACTCGGGATCTTCAATGTAAACACCGTAGAGATCGGTATCATCGGTCTGGCCAACTTTTGCGCCGTGCAACTCCGATCCACCGATGAACAAGTGAACCAGTGTCTCCGGGCGGTCAAAGCCAGAGAGCCGCACCAAGTCGAGCAAAGAGCGCCGGCCCTTGCGCACCCGTGACTTCGCGGCATTCACCATTCATGCTTTGCTGAAGTGCTTCTTGAGCAGAGCAAAGGCTCCGTTGTAAGTAGTTGTCAGCAAACCGACCATTTCGTCCTCCTGGGCCGGTGGAGAATCGAATTGCGAGGTGATTTCGGCGAGCGTGCCGCTGCCGTCGCTCGACGACAGCCGGAGCGTGGCCACGTAGTTGGCAATGGGCAGCGGACATTCGATCATCTTGTACTTGCACACATGTTCCTGGTCCGACAGGGTCAGCAATTGTTCGCGAATACGCGGGCCGCCCTCAAGGCCGAAGTTACGGATACAGCCCGCCTGGTTCACCGCGGGTCCCGATTCGATGTGGCTGTCTGTCACGCCGGGAAACCACTTGGGCAGACCGTTGAAGTCACGGACATACGCCCATACGCTCTCCACCTGCGCCGGAATAACACCTGATGCGTGGATTTTTGCCATAGTTTTTCTCCGATTGCTGACTGCTGTTGCTCTTCACTGCTGCAGCGGAACGCTGTACTGAGATGCCACGAGCTGCCATTGACCGTTGGTCTTGACCCAGACATCGGTGAAGCGATCATGATATTCATAGCGCTTGCCCTTGGAAGTCCCCGTCTCGTGGTACGCGCCGATTACCACGGCCATGTTCCCGTGCGTACGTACCCTCATGTCCGATTCCTCCGCCACGTCCACTTGCGTTGAAGAATCCGTGGTGTGAGCCATGTATCCAATCTTGCCGAAGGTTCTGCCATCCTCGACGGTAATGATGAAATCCTCAGCCAGCATCGAGGTCATGATGCTGATGTTATGTTCCTTGTAGGCATCGGTCCATTTCTTTTCCAGGTCGAGAATCTTCGCCACGTCCGGGGAAGCCTGCTGGGCCACGGACAGCAGCGGCAGGAAGCAAAGGCACAAGCTGATGAGCAATCGTTGAGCGTGCATAGGTTTTTATCCCACAGTTACCGGCCCACAACAAGTGACTCGCGGGTCGCCCGTATCTGACTGCCAAACTGCCGCCCTTCCGACTTTGGACCGTAAAATCCGACTCCGACGCACCTTTATTTCGCACGACGCGCCGGTCGCTTCTCAGCGGCCATCTCATTTACGACGCCTTCGAGCCGGTCGAATGCCTCTTGCAGGATGCGGTGCGATGTAGCAAAACAGATGCGCAAGTGACCGGCGGCGCGGGGTCCGAACCAGCGTGCGGCGCCGGGAACCAGTGCGACTCGGGCGCGATCCCGCAGCTGCTGGCAGAGCCGTTCGGCATCGTCATCGAGACTCCGGATATCGGGGAAGATGACGTAGGTTCCCTGCGGCGGAACCACGGTCACGCCCGGCCATCGCTTCAGGCGGTCCACTACGTAATCGCGCTGGGAATGCAAATGGCGCACGAACTCGGCCAGCCATTCCCGGCCATCGGTCAAAGCTCCCATCACGGCGATTTGCGAAAGCGCGGACACGCCGTACACCGTGCTCTCGGCGTCAGAAGCCGCAACAATTTGTTTGCGCCACTCGGGATCTGCACAGATCACGCAGCCCACGCGAAGTCCCGCTAAGGCAAAATTCTTGGAGAAGCCATAGACCGTCACCGTGTTGCGGGCGATCTCCGGCGAGAGCGCCGCCAACGCTGTGTGTCGATGCGGAGGATAAACGATGTCTGACCAAATCTCGTCCGAAAGAATGCGCAGGCGGTGCTCGATGGCCCACTGGGCGACCGACTTCAGCCAGGCGCTTGGATAGACTATGCCCAGCGGGTTGTGCGGATTACACAGCCACAGCATGCGCGTGCGCGGCGTAAGAAGCACCGACATTTTGGCGATGAACTGGCCCGCACTGGTCGCCGAGTCGACGCTCACGCGCACCGGGACGCCGCCGGCGCGCTCTACGGTGTGCTGCAGCAGGAAATCCACAGGGTCAGGCATGAGCACTTCATCGCCGGGGACCAGGCCGGCGCGGGCGATGACCGCCATGGCCGAGGCGGCGCTATCGGCGGCAAAGACATTCTCCGCTGTACAGTCCATCCGGCGCGTGGAGCGCATCCATTCGGCCACGGCTCCGCGAAACCCCGGTAGACCCTCCGGCGGGACGTAGCTGAACACGCCATCGCGCACGTAGCGAACCAGGTGTTCCTGCACTGCCGGGCAGACAGGAAAATCCGGATCGGCGGCCGTCAGCGGGATTACGTCCGCTGGTTGTTGGGCCCAGCGCAGATTGAAGGCGCGCTCGCGCAACAGCTCCAGCGGTACCGCGTCATCGGAGAAGGAAGATCTTGGCATGTGATCTCGTCCGGCCTTGCCTGGTTCTATGAAGCGCTCGCTTGTTTCCCGTTGCCTTGGATAATCTTCTGTAGGTTCTCCGGAGAAAAAAACTCCGCTACCGGCACGCCGTGGGCCAGCATCGAGAAAAACCGGCCGCGCTGCTCAGGGTTTTCGGTGAGCGCGAACAGAATCTGTGCCACTTCCGGAGGCGGCGGGGCCAATGCGGCCAACTGAGTAGTCAGGTCGAAATACGGCATCTCTGATTGGTCGCGTCTTTGTTCGTAGGCGGCCAGGGCCTGGTCCAACGGCTGGCGGCCGCTGAATCCCGCGTCTATGGCCTCGGCCAACCATTCGGCGCTGCGGAAGGCATCGGTAATTCCAGACGCGGTGCAGGGGTCTTTCTGGTAGCCGGCATCGCCCACCAGCGCCCAGCCGGGTCCATAGGGACGGCGCAGGTGATAAGGAATCGCTCCGCCCACGAAATGCGACTCACGCCGGCCCTGGCGCATGCGCTCCGCCAGCTCGGGGGCGTACTGCTGGATCACTTCCCGATGGTGGGTTTCGATGTTGGGTCGCACCGCCGCCAAGTCCCTCGCACAAAAAGCCACGCCGATCAGCGACAGGCTGTCATTGGTGTTGTAGGCGAAGATGACCCGGTCCGGACGCAGCCACAGGTGCCAGCCTTTCATGGGTACACCGCTCCAGTAGGCGTACCAGGAGCCTTCAAGCGGCGCGCTGTTCTTGGATTCGGGCGCTTTGACGGCCTTGGCCACCACCGAGAACATGCCGTCGGCGCCGACGACAATGCGGCCCTTTTCAGTTACCGCCGCCCCTTTGTGGCGGCCGCGAATGCCGGTGACGCGGCCGTTGTCCCAGAGTAATTCTTGGACGGAAAAGCCGTCTCGGAGTTCGGCCCCTGCTTCCACCGCCGCATTGGCCAGAAGCGGATCGAGTTTGATGCGCCGTGGAGCGAAGGCCGTATTGACTCCGTCAACCGCCGGAACCGGACCGGAGAGCGAAAACGTGCCGTAATCGAAGTAGTCCTCAGTGATCGGAGGACAATTCGTGGCCGCAAGCCGCTCCAGCAATCCCCAGCGCTTCAGAGCGGCGGATCCGGCCTGGTGCACAAAGTGATTGGAGAAGGCCATATCACTGGGGAATGTGGTGCGATCCACCAGCAGGACTTTGTAACCCTTGCGCGCCAGCAGCAATGCAGTCGGCGAGCCGGCACAGCGAGCACCAACAACGATCGCGTCGTACATGGAGTCTCCTTGCTGCTTTCAGATTGTTTGTACAGGTCCCCTGAGCGTTCGTCGTATCTTAGCTGAAAATTTTTTTTGCGCAACCGCTTACGCCCTGATCTTGACGGCAATGGGCAACGTGGCACTGCTGTCAGACAACGGCTCCAGAAAACGCTCCGCTAATTCACGCCCTTTGGTGAGGTACGGGGCGCATTGTTCATGGCGCTGGGTGGAATAGCGCGACAACGCCTGTTCCAGATCGCCCGGCGACTTCTCTCCATTGAGCTCTTTGGCAAGCACGACGGCGTCGGCAATCGCCGATGAAACTCCCTGACTGGTGAATGGCGATAAGGGATGAGCCGCATCGCCCACCAGCACCACGTTGCCGCGGTGAAAAACGGGGACCAGATCAGTGTCGATGGGACGCCAAAGATGCACGCGAGAAAAATCAGTGGCGCTGAGAAGCGAAGGAATGGGATAAGCCCACGCGCCAACCAGCTTCTCCACGAAGGTCCGGCGCGCGTCGGCCCCGCCGCGACCGTAACCGTCGATGACCTCGCGCGACATGGGGTAACGCATCGCGTCAAACTGCAGATACCAGACCACGTGTTCGGCATCCACGGGCAGCACGCCCAGGGCAATGCCCCCTTCATCGGCGTGGAACTTGTTGAGGTTGTGCTCGGCCCAGGCAACCGCATTGTCGCAACGCACCAGTCCGACCATCTCCGGCACTCGGTCCGGCGTGGTCGGCCAGTCGGGGAACAAAGCCTGCCTGGCACGCGAGTTGACGCCTTCTGCGCCAACGTACAGATCGGCTGTGATTCGCGAGATGCTCGCGCCTGATTTCAGCTCCGCTCCCACAACGTGAAAGTCTTCACTGAATTCCAGGTTGGAGAGTTCCCCGAAGACCAGGGTTTCCGGTTCGCCCAGGGCGCGCATCAATGCGGCCGTCAGGTCACGCCGTCGAATACCGCGTGAGCCTGCCGGCATGGCATGTTCGAACACAATCCGTCCCGCGGCATCCCGGCACAGATAATGCTCGAGCGCGGTACCGCCCAACTCCCCGGAAAGTTCGACTCCGAAACTACGCAGGCAGGCAATGCCTTCGGGCATCAGGATGAAGCCCATGCCCGCGTCATGGGCTTGGCGGCTGCGTTCATAGACGTGACACCTGTGTCCCCGTCCGCGCAAGGTGATTGCGGTCATCAATCCGGCTATGCCGGCGCCAAAGACTGCGACTTCCATGAGTAGGCTCCCCGCGTGGCAGGTTTCGCGTTCAAGCCTGCTGCAAATTTCCCCCCCGGAGCCATAGCCGTAGATTGCTTCAAACAAAGGTTTTAAGCGCTCTGGCCCTTACTGCGGTTCCTTTGGAGTGAATTCTGGTCCGTCTTGGTGCAACTCCGGCTCGGCACAGATGTCTTGGGCTCCACAGATTAGTGAACCCTAACGATAAAGCGTAACTCTTTTTTTTTCAAAATGGGATTAAATGCGGGGTGCGATTTGTGTGCATATGCACGATTTTTACGCTCTTGTGCCGTATGAGGTTGCGAATGTCTTGCCCAGTATCTGGTTCAGATGATGTTTCAGATGGGCAACATAATCTTCCGCCACCCACTCAAGCGTCGCCGGCGGGTTCTCGCCGATTGAGCAGATCACAGGAGCGCCCTCCACTGGCAGGACGGAGATCACTTGGGCAAGGAACCGATTGTAGCTCGCCCAAAACTCGGTCAGGAATTTCCAGTCCATCGCCCGGAAGCGCTGCAACTCTACCAGGGGATCTTGATCGTAGCCGGGGAAAACCAGTTTTCCCTGCAGGGCCGCGCGGACAAACCGTTGATGATTGTTAGAGGCTGAATCCAGAAGATGTCCGAGGATTTCCTTCTTCGACCACTTGCCCGGCTGCGGGCGGCTTGACGCTTCCGCGTCCGTGAGTTTCTCGAGCAGCGGCCGGGCCTGGCTTATGGTCGCTTGCAGATCGGCGGCGGTTGCCGCGAAGCTATTCAATCCCCAACTCCTTCCATTTCTTGTCCACCAGTTCTTTGGTCTTCTGGTCCATCAGGATCTCGTCCGGCCAGGGACGGTTGAAGCCTTCGGTGGGCCACTTGCGCGTGGCGTCAATGCCCATCTTCGATCCAAAGTTAGGAAGGCGCGAAGCGTGATCGAGCGAATCCACCGGCCCCAGGGTGAACTGAATGTCGCGCTCCGGATCGATGTGGTTGAAGACCTTGAGCACCACGTCTGCGATGTCCTGCACATCCACGTCTTCATCAACCACGACAATGCACTTGGTGAACATGGCCTGGCCCAGCGCCCAGACGCCGTTCATCACCTTGCGCGCGTGGCCGGGATATGACTTGCGGATGGAAACAATCATGAGGTTGTGAAAGATGCCTTCTACGGGCAGGTTTACATCCACAACCTCCGGGAGCGTGAGCTTCATCAACGGCAGGAAGATGCGCTCCACGGCTTTGCCCATGAAGCCATCTTCCATCGGCGGCTTGCCAACGATGGTGGTCGAGTAAATCGGGTCCTTGCGGTGAGTCATGCAGGTGAGATGGAAGACGGGATATTTGTCTTCCAGAGAATAGAAACCGGTGTGATCGCCGAAAGGCCCCTCAGTGCGCAGTTCATCGAGCTGGACGTAACCCTCGAGAACGATTTCCGCGTTCGCCGGAACTTCCAGGTCAACCGTCTCGCACTTGACCAACTCCACCGGCTTCTGCCTGAGGAAACCGGCGATGATGAACTCCTCGATCTCGGGTGGCGCGGGAACGATCGCCGAGAAGGTCAGAGCCGGATCGGTGCCGATGGCCACCGCAACATCCATTTTTCCTCTGGGACGATCGCCCTCCGCCAGCATGGAGCCACCGCCCGAGCGGGCCATGATATCGACCGCAGCGTGCTTGTCCTCGGGCGCTGGCGATGCTCCGGCCCGGAGCCTGTCGCGGTAATGCTCAGCGGCTACCTTCTGCCGCTGCCAGTGCATGCCGGCGGTGGTGGCATCGTAAATCTGCATGCGATACATGCCCACGTTGCGCTTCCCGGTTTTGGGGTCGCGTGTGATCACGCAAGGCAGGGTGATGAAGCGGCCGGCGTCCTGCGGCCAGCACTGGAGCACGGGAAAGTCGAGCAAGGAGAGATCTTTTTTCTTGATCACCTCTTTGCAGGCTCCGGTGGAGACGGTGCGGGGAAAGAACTTACCCATATCGGCCAGCATAGGCAGCATCTTCAGCTTTTCCAGAAAGCCCTCTGGCGATTTCATGTTTAACAACTGGCGAATGCGTTCCGCCACGTCATCCAGGCGATCAACGCCCAATGCCATCAGCATGCGGCGCTCGGAACCGAACTGGTTGATCAGCACGGGAATGCCCTCGGCGCCCTTGACGTTCTCGAAGAGCAGCGCCGGGCCACCGGGGCGTCCGTAT
>CAZFRV010000381.1:0-8273 GCA_964521445.1 uncultured Acidobacteriaceae bacterium | reverse complement strand
CTCGAGAACATGGGGCCGGTGAACATGATGGCGCTGGAGGAATACCAGGAGACTGCGCAGCGGCACCAATTCCTGGAAACGCAGCGCAAGGACCTGCTGGAATCGATCGAGAACACCCAGGCCACCATCAAGGAGATCGACGAGTTCTCGCGCCAGAAATTCCAGGAGGCGTTCGAGCGCATCAATGAGAACTTCCAGTTCACCTTCCGCAAACTGTTTGGCGGCGGCCAGGCGTTCATGCGCCTCACCGACGAACTCAACACGGCGGAAAGCGGCATCGACGTGGTGGCTTCGCCTCCGGGCAAGAAATTACAAAATGTTCTGCTGCTCTCCGGCGGGGAAAAAGCCCTGACCGCACTGTCGTTGCTGGTGGGCATCTTCCAGTATCAGCCCAGCCCGTTCTGCATCCTGGACGAAGTGGATGCGCCGCTGGACGACGCCAACATCGGACGCTTTACCGAACTGATCAAGGACATGGCGGTCCAGACCCAGTTCATCATCATCACCCACAGCAAGAAGACGATGGCCGTGGCGCCGGTGATGTACGGCGTCACCATGCAGGAGCCGGGCGTCTCCAAGCTTGTGTCAGTCAAGTTCGGACACGAAGCGGCAGGCCCGAGGGCGGTTTCGGCGTAGCGATTCCTCAGGCTCGCGAGGCGACGGGCCGGCTTGCGGGCAGAAGTCGACAACAAAAGCCATAATCCGGGGTAGTATTCTCACAAATGGCCATCTCATTCCTCGAACGTATTCGACTCAAGGGAGCTCTACGTGCCGGCGCGCTCGGCCTGCTATTGCTTCCAGCGCTTCTTGCCCTTCCCGGCTGGCGGCAACCTCTATCGGCGGCGGAGGCGTCAGCAGCCAATCCGCGCGAAATCAGCCGGGTTACGTTTACCGTAGCCGGCGACGTGATACCGCACCAGTCGGTGGTCCAATCGGCGAGCGCTCAAGAGCAGGCAGCCAAAAAGAATTCCGGACCCCAGGATCCTCCAGCTGACCTTCATGGCGGGTGGGATGCTCTGTTCTCGGGCGTTGCTGACGCTTTCCGTCAAGCCGACTTCGGCTTCGTCAACCTGGAGACTCCGGTTGCGCCGACGGCTTCCCGGGGATCGAAGCCTTTCCAGTTCGATGCGCCGATTGCCTTGCTTCAGTCGCTGAAGGCCAACGGCGTGAAGGTGGTTTCCTTCGCCAACAACCACGTCTTCGACCAGGGCCAGGCCGGCTTTGCCGAGACGCAAAACCATCTGCGCGAGCAGGGACTTCTGTTTGTCGGGGCGGGGGCTACCGCGGAGGATGCATGGAAACCTGTCGTCCTGGAAAAAGACGGAATCAAGATCGGATGGCTGGGCATGACGCGGTGGCTCAACGGTCACCACAATCCAACCAAGGACTCGGAAGCGCACGTGGCCTTTCTTCCTTATCCGGGCTCGGGCGATGAAGCAACCGGCTTGAGCGAAGCCGGACTTCTGGACGCGATCAAGGCGGCGCGCGCGCAGTGTGATTTGCTTCTGGTTTCCATCCACTGGGGAGTGGAGTACGCGCCGGAACCGCTGCCCCACGACGTCGAGCTGGCGCATCGCATGCTCGAGGCCGGCGCCGGCATGGTGATCGGCCATCATCCGCACGTGCTGCAGCAGGTGGAGACCTATGTCACCCAGGACCAGCGCAATGCGGTGATCTTCTTCTCTCTCGGGAATTTTCTGGCCAACCAGTCGCGGACTTACGTGAACGGCCTCATGCCCGACAAGACCGGCGAGCCGCGCGATTCGCTCGTGGCCAGGTTTTCCGTGGTCAAGAGAGATTATGGCCCCGGAGGAATTCGCGTCGAGGTCAGCAACGTGGGCATCATGCCCGTGTGGATTGAAAACAACCATCTCTTAATGAAGAGCGGCAAAGAGAAAGAACCGGATATCCGGCCGGTGTTCATGGATCGCGAACTGGCGCGGCTGCAAGCCCGGCTGGATGAGCTGGGCCGTGCAGGACCCGAGCTGACTCCAGAACAAAAGCAGGAGTGGATTCGCGTCTCCAGCCTGCTGGAGCTGCTGAAGCACCGACGAGAGTTGCTCCTGGCCAGGACCGGCGATGAATATTTGGTCGCGCCCCCGAACCCTGAGCCGGCGCCAGGAAAATAACAACCGGCGTCTGCGCCGGTCGATTTCTGTTCCAGCCGCCGGCAACTTCCGCCGAATGCTTGCATCAAAGACGTGGACTGTCCGGCAAGGGCAAAAGAAATATTCACGACGCCGCGTTTGAAAAAAAACTTTTCTCTCGGGCCATTAATTTTTTTGACAACGGGTACTACAAACTTCAGTGAAAATCAATGCCGTCAAGTCCTCGTTCCATGCGGGTTTTGCGGTGGTTCCATTTCGGCAGCTTTTCGCGCATAAAAATTCTCAGCCGGCACAAACGAACTTGCCGCTTCCATGGTTGACAAAAATAGTTGAGGGGCTAGAATAACGCCTCGCCTCGAATTTCTTTCATGAACCCAACTGTTTCAAGCCGCATCGTTCTACAAACTGATTTCCCGGAGCTTACCCTGCACGCGCGGGGCAAAGTCCGTGATCTCTACAGCCTCAACGGCCAGCTTTTATTCGTCGCCACAGACCGGATTTCGGCATTCGATTACGTTCTTTCGAGTGGGATCCCTGAAAAAGGACGCGTACTCACCCAGCTTTCGCTTTTCTGGTTCGATTTCCTGAAAGGCACCGTGAACAACCACCTGGTGACGGCCAACGTCAACGAATATCCCGAGCCGTTGCACAAGTATGCGAACCAGATTCGCGGACGCTCCATGCTCGTCCAGAAAGCCCAGATGATTGATGTGGAGTGCGTGGTGCGCGGTTACCTCTCCGGATCGGGATGGAAGGACTATCAGAAGACCGGTGCGGTGTGCGGGATCCATCTGCCGGCGGGGCTGCGCGACTCAGACAAGCTTCCTGAGCCGATCTTCACTCCGGCCAGCAAGGCGACCACCGGGCACGATGAGAACATTTCTTTTCACGAGATGTGCAAGCGCACGGGCCCGGAGCTGGCGGAAGAACTTCGCGATCTAAGCATCCGCATTTATAAGAAGGCCGCCGACTACGCCGCCGGCAAGGGCATTATCATCGCCGATACAAAATTTGAATTTGGCCATACCGCGCAGGGCCTGGTGCTGGCGGACGAGGTCCTGACTCCCGACTCTTCGCGCTTCTGGCCCGCCGATCGATATCAACCGGGCCGGTCGCAGGAGTCGTATGACAAGCAGTTTGTTCGTGATTATCTGGAAACGATCAAGTGGAACAAGCAGCCTCCAGCTCCCGCGCTTCCCGACGAAGTGGCCGGCAAGACCAGCGAGAAGTACATACAGGCATACCGGGTCCTGGCGGGTCGCGAGTTGCCTCCAGGCTGAGCGCGCGAGGACGCGATGAACGCCCTGGACTGGATCATCTTGGTGATCTTGATGCTTTCGGCGCTGGTGGCGGCGGCCCAGGGGTTTTTCTTCGAGATCCTTTCCCTGGGCGGCGCGGTGGCTGGGTACTTGTTGGCGGCTTGGGGCTGCGCCAAGATCGCGCCGTGGTTTTTGCCGTATGTGAAGTCGCAGGCCTTTGCTGAACTGGCAGGGTTCCTGACGATTTTTTTTGCAACGGTTGTGCTGGCGGGAGCCATCGCCAGGATCGTGCGCTGGATGGTCCATGAGGCCGGGTTTCGCTGGGTGGACCGTTCTTTGGGTGCGGCTTTCGGGTTCGTGCGTGGGGCAGTGATCGTGACCGCGGGAGTGCTGGCGATCACCGCTTTTGCTCCCGAATCGCAGGAACTGGCCGGCTCGCAACTGGCAGGCTTTTTTGTGGCGGCCGGACACGGCGCGAGCTGGCTGGCCCCCTACGACATTCGTCAGAAGTTCCGCGAAGGTGTAAGTAAGCTGCGTCAGAGTACTGGGTCCGGGGCGACAGGAAAATAAGAGAGCAAACAAAAAATGATGAGGCGCAACCGGAAAGTGAGGACCGTGTGAAGGACCAGCTCGAAGCACTCGTGGCACAGATGTACGGCAGCGGTATTCTTTACTCTGAGGCTGTGCGTGAATTCAAGAAGCGCTTCCTCATGAACGTGCTCCAGCAGAACCGGGGCAATCAGTGCAAAGCCGCGCGCGAGCTGGGCATGCACCGCAACACTTTGAGCCGCACCCTCGCCGAACTTAAACTGGATGTGCGCCAGTTCCGCGACGGCGGCCGCCGGCCGGTTCGCAGTGAAAAGGCGCTGGCCTTGGAGAAGAAGGCCGCGCGCTGACTGCGAACGGCAGCTCTTGCCGGAAATCGCGAATCCAACCACCCATGCCGTTTTCTGCATTCTCGTCCGCGGCCCGCGCGCCATTCTTCCGCGCCGGGTTTCAATGGACTGCGGCAGATGCCTATTTGTTCGATATTGACGGCACGCTGCTGAACAGCCGCGACGCCGTGCACTATCAGGCCTTCCATCATGCAGTCGAACGCGTGTGTGGCGTGGAGCCCAACTTTGACGGCGTGTTGGTCCACGGCAATACAGATCCCGGCATCTTGCGCGCGGTCCTGCACCGCGCCGGGCTTTCCGAGCAGGTCATCACGGCCCGCCTGCCGCAGATGGTCGAGCAGATGTGCGCGGAGGTGGTGCGCAACCGGCAGGACCTGGCGCCGGAGCTGTGTCCTTCAATCTCCGACTTGCTGGCTCACTTGCAAGAGCAGGGCAAGCTGCTCAGTGCAGCGTCAGGAAACCTGGAACCGATCGGCTGGGCCAAGCTGGAAAAGGCAGGGTTGAAGTCGATGTTTGCTTTCGGATCCTTTTCCTGGCCGCGCGAAACCCGCGCTGAGATCTTCAGCCACGGTGTGATGCTGGCGCGGCGGAAACTGGGTCCTACCGCCTCGGTTTATGTTGTGGGCGATACACCTTCTGACGTTCAGGCCGCGCGGGCGGTGGACGTTCCCGTGATCGCCGTGGCGACCGGTATCTACTCGTTCCCCGACTTGCTTGCCTGCTCTCCGGACGCTTGCCTGAATTGCGCTTCCGAACTTCTCGTCACTCCGGTCTAGAGCGGTTTGGGGGTTGCTGTCAGTCCATGTCGTAAGCGCAGGAGTAGGAGTCAGATTGGTGTGTGGCACAGGCACTCCTGCCTGTGCCAGCGCGTCCACTTGAAGAAAGCAGGCACAGACAAGAGTGTCTGTGCCACACATGCCTGGAGCGGCCGTTTTTTCTTGGGCTATAGCTTTGCAGGAACCGCCCTAGATCAGCCGGGTGGCTCGTCCAACCGCATGAGGCACCCGCTATTCCGCCCGTAGCGTGATCGCGGGATCAACTCGAGCCGCGCGCCATGCAGGCACCCAGCACGCAATCACCGAGACACCCATCAGCAGGGCAATCACGCCGAGATAAGTAATCGGATCAAGCCACGAGACGCCGAACAGAAGTGCAGCCATGGCCTGGCTCGCGACTACGGCCCCGCCCAACCCGATGCCGATGCCCAGCCCTGCGAGCGTCACCCCCTGCCGAAGCACAAGGGAGAGGATGTTGGCGCGCGATGCGCCCAGCGCCGAACGCACCGCCAGTTCGCGCATTCTCTCACTCACCCTGCCGGCAAGCACGCCGTAGATACCGGTGGCGGCCAGCACCAGGCCCACAAGAGCAAATGCCTCAAAGATGGTCAACGCAAAACGCCGCTCGGCTGCGGACGCGGCGACCAGCCGGTCCATGGTGGCGATGCGTACGATCGGCTGGTCCTTATCCACGGACCAGATCGCTTTTCTTATTGCTGGAGCCAGCGCTGCGGCATCGCCGGGGGTCCGAACCACCAGCGAAAGCTCTTCGTCAGCCCAGTACCACTGTGTGGTTGGGAGGTACACCGCATCCACGTCGCTTGCTTCCAGCGACACCTGCCTCACGTCGTTCACCACGCCGACAATGGTGGCCCACGGACGGTCGCGACCCACGTCGCAGCGGACACAGACGCGCTTCCCAATGGGGTCCTGACCGGGGAATTTGCGGCTGGCGAAGGATTGATTGATCAGCACCACTTTCGGCGCTCCGGCCGCATCGTGCGCATCCAGGAGGCGGCCGCGGCGCAGGGGAATCCGCATCGTCTCGACGTAGCCTGGAGTTACGGCGTAGCGCAGCGCGCCTTCACGATCATCATCGTTACCGTTGTCCTTCTCGAATTGGAGGCCGTACACGTCAAAATCACCGCTCAGCGGCAACTGGCTGGTGAAGCCCGCTGAAGAGACTCCGGGCACGCGCCGTACCGCTTCCAGCGCCTGCTCAAAAAAGCGCAGCCGGTCGGTGTCCTTGTCATACCGGTGACCCGACTCCTGCACTCGCATGGTAAGGAGATGTGACGCGTCGAAGCCTACGTCAACCGCAAACAGATGATTGAGGCTCCGCAACAGCAGTCCTGCGCTTACCAGAAGCACGAGCGCGAGCGCAACCTCGGTGACGACCAGGGTGCTGCGCGTCACGCGGTGCCCGCCGGTCGAGTGCCGCGAACCTTGCTGGAGGTCCCGCTGTGGATCGACGCGCGCCGCCTGCAACGCCGGGATCAGTCCGAAGGCCAAGCCAACCAGAGTGGAAATGACCAGTCCGAACGCGAATACAGGGCCATTTACGCCGATCGCGACGGCCCGCGGAAGGCCCGGCGGGCTGAGCGCCATCAAACCGCGTACACCCCATTCCGCGACGACCATGCCCAGAGCGCCGCCGGCAGCCGCGAGGAGCAGACTTTCCGTAAGGAGTTGCCGGACCATGCGCGTTTGTCCCGCACCAAGCGCGGCGCGCACCGCAAATTCGCCGCGGCGCCGCACGCCGCGCGCGAGCACCAAGTTGGTCACATTGACGCAGGCAATCACGAGCAGCAGCGCGACCGCGCCAAGAACCGCGAGCAGAGCCGGCTTGACGCCGCGCGTGACGTCGTCCTGCAACGATGTGACGATGAACCCGCCGGCCGGGCCGCCGGAGCCGGCGTATCCCTTGGCATAGATCTTTGCTAGAGTTTGCAGGATCACATCGAGCTCACTCGTTGCTTGGTTTTGGCTGACGCCCGGCTGCAGCCTCCCCACCATGCGCAGGTGATGCCCCCACTCTCTGCCATCTGGCGGAAGAGAGGTGTCGTACTGCAAGGGCGCCCAGATTTCGGCCGTGGGCGCCAAAACATTTTCGAATTCGCGCGGCATCACTCCGATGACGGTAAAGATACTGTCGTCCAGCGTGACCTGGCGTCCCACGATGGTGGTGTCGCCTCCGAAACGCCGCCGCCATAGTGCGTCGCTGAGAATGACCACGTTGGGTCCGTGGACCTGATCGTCAGCGGCCTGGAGATCCCGCCCCAGCGCAGGTGAGACGCCCAACACTCGAAAATACGCGGCGCTCACGCGCTGCCCTTCGAATCGCTCCGGCTCCGCCGGGCCGGTCAGGGTGGGCTGCCATGGCTTCATGACGGCAATCGCGTCGAAGGAACGGTTCCGCTCCAGGAAACCGAAGTAGGTGGCAAAGTTTGGGTGCGAGCGGCCGCCATCCGCCCTCTTTTCCCAGATCATCATGATCCGGCCGGCATGGGGATAGGGCAGCGGTTCGAAAAGAATCGGGTTCACCGCGCTGAAGATGGCAGTGCTGGCGCCGATGCCGAGGGCCAAGATCAGAACTGTGGTCGCGGTGAATCCCGGATTTTTTCGCAACTGACGAAGAGCATAACGAACGTCTTTGAATGCAGTCTCGAAGTGGAGCGCGACCATCTCTTGACTTTGCTCTTTCAGCCGCGTCACGTTGCCGAACTCACGCGCGGCGGCGTAGTGGGCGGATTCGGCGGCCAGGCCTTCGCTCGCAAGTTGCTTCTCCATCTGCTCGCGATGGAAAGCCATTTCTTCGGAAAGATCTTCGTTGAACCGCTTGCGACGGAGAAGGAACCATAGTTTTCTAAGCCAACGAAGCGCCGATTCCATGACTGACTCCTATGCGCCCTCAAGCACACGGCCAATGGCCGCAATCATCTGGTCAAACTCGGAGAGTTCCAAGCCGAGTTGCTTGCGGCCTGCCGCCGTTAAGGTGTAGTAGCGGGCGCGCCGGTTGGTCTCGGTCTTCTTCCACTCCGCTTTCACCCACCCTTGCAACAGCAGTCGCTGCAGCGCGGGATAGAGCGAGCCTTCTTCGACCGTCAGGACGTCTTCAGAGAGACGCTTGATGGAGAGCGCAATACCGTAGCCGTGCAGCGGAGCGCGCGCCAGGGTCTTCAGGATCAGCAGATCGAGCGTGCCGGGAAGCAACTCAGGTCGTTTGCCCATGAG
>CAZFRV010000380.1:0-18946 GCA_964521445.1 uncultured Acidobacteriaceae bacterium | reverse complement strand
GCCGCGACAGCACGTACCTCACACGGTCGGTGAAGAAGTAAACAACAACGCCGGTCTCTATTTACTTGATGTGCTCCAGCGCGTCGTCAACCGCCTGTGGTTGCGGCTTGCATTCGTGCTTCTCGAAGTCGGATTGCAGTTGCTGCTTGGCCTTGTCGAGGTCGAGGAGAAACTCCTGCCGCGTGCGGAAGGTCAGGCGGCATACGTCGCAATAAGCCACGCTCGGGATCTCGCCGATGAAGCGTGCGATCTGCATGTTACGGTCGGGCATGGCAACATGATCGCAGGGGGCGGACCCTGGGTCAAATCCGTAATAAGAGCGATGTGACCATTTGCCAGCGGACCCGCCGCGTGTCACTATAGCCGACGCGATGAAATACCTTTGCCGACAATCCGGGGTCCTGCTTGCCGTCTTGTGTCTCTGTTCTTTCGCCTGCGCCGAGGGAGTAGTACAAGTCCCGGCCAGCGAGGCGGAGCGACATATGGTCAAACGTGTTCCACCAGAATACCCTCGCTTGGCCGCACTGGCCCGCATCCAGGGAAAAGTGATCCTGGAGATCAGGATTGCCGAGGACGGGTCCGCGACTCTGCTGCGTGTCCTCAGCGGACACCCGCTGCTCGTCCAATCCGCCATGGACGCAGTGAAACATTGGCGGTATGAGCCGTTTCTCTTGAACGGGACCGCCGTCCCGGTGCAAACCCACGTTTACATGTTGTTCGCGCTTGGCCCCGAGGCGGAACTGCAGCAGAAGTACTATTCGCAGGAAGTCGAATGCCTCGACTTGCTGCAGGCCAAGCGCTTCGAGGATGCCGGCAAATCCTGCAATGCCGCCTTGGAGATCGCAAACCAGTTGAAGTCCGATGTCTTTAGCTCGAAGAGTGCAGCGTACGGTCATGCCGGACAGGCGGCCTACCAACTCAACAACTTTCCTGAAGCAGTGCAGGACTTTCAGGAGATGCTCAAGCTGGCCAAGAAGGACTTTTCCCCGGATAGTGCAAACTGGTCTGCTGCGCACTACGACCTGGCACTAGCGCTGAAGGCCTCCGGACAGCTGGCACCGGCGGAAGCCGAGTATCGGGAAACGGAAAAGGCGCTAAACAAGGAGTATGCCTCCCGCCGGCAGGAGCAGATACTGGAGCAAATGAGCAAAATCCTCGCCGAGCACGCCGCGCTCCTGCGGGAGATGGGCCGCGACTCTGAAGCGGACGAACTGGAACAGCGGGCTAAATCTTTGCCAGCCAGCAAATAGAGGATTTACATCCGCCCCTTGTCGCCCGACAGCTTTCCCAAATCTTCAAACCGGATGTTTAGGATGGGATACTCCTTCCAATCCTTGTAATCGAAGTGCCACCACTCCTGCGGATAAACGGTGAACCCCTCGTTCTCCATGGCTTGGCGCAGGATCGCCCGCCGCTCGCGTTCTTCAGGCGTGCCACCGGTGTAGTCCGCATAGGCGCGCTCGCTCATCTCGTCGTAACCGCTGGGCATTTTTACCGCGGCGCCGGTCTTGAGGTCGTACAGCGTCAGGTCCACGGCGCAGCCGCGATTATGTTTGGAACCCTCTTTGGGGTCCGCCACAAAGATCCTCTTATCCTCGGGTGTGGCCTCCCAGAACATCTTGGTGACGTACCAGGGACGATAAGCGTCATGGATCAGCAGCCCGTAGCCTTTCGTCTTGAGCGACTGCTGCGCCCGCAGCAGGGCCTCAGCCGCCGGGCGCTGGAGAAACGCGCGCGCCTGCGAGTACATGGGCGTGCTCAGAAAGTTGTTGGTGGTGGCATAGCGGATATCGAGCTTGATGGCCGGATCGAGCTTGATCAGCTCTACCAAATCGGGCGCGCGGAAGTTTCCGGTCTCTTGCGGAGGCTGCGCCGCCAGCGCTTCCTTCTCGAGTTCCGCCACCGGACGCAGCGGCGTGATGCGAAAAGTGGAGTCTGCAGGCGCTGGCGTCTGCGCCCGGGCCAAGCCGGATGCAAGTGCCAGACACAAGAGAAGAGAAGTCAGAGGGTTGCGGAACCGAGGCATACAGCATGCACTCTAGCATGGGAAGAGCTCGATCACCAGACGTCCTGAATCGTGCAGACCCACCGACCTTCGACTTGTTGCTCCAACGGGAATCTTTGAGCCGATCGCGGCGATGACGCGCGATTACGGGCGATGACGGCGATCTCTCTGCTAGACTGCGTCCATGGGCGCGCCTTTCGCTATCGATCCCGCCACAGGCCGCATTCGCTTCCCCGGCCTGAGTCTGGAGCTGCGTCCGCAGATGCCGCAGGCGGAGTTCATTGCCGCCACCTCGCGCCTGAACCGCGATAACCTGGGCGCCAATGACGGCTGGCAGCGTTATTGCATTCGCGCGCTGGTTCCCGACGATCTCATCCTGGGTCTTTTTTTCATCTTCCTGAATGACCGCCTCAGCAAGGCCAGCTTTGCCTACGGGCCCAAGGGCGAAACCTGGGACAACTGGTCGGAAGAAACCGAGGCGGCGCGGCAACGAGACTATCAGCAGGAACTGAACGCCCAGCTCGATGGGAAAAGCAGTTTCCCGTGGGGCAAAGTCAGCGTGAAGCTCGACAGCAAAAGCGGCGGAACGGACATTTGGCTCGACTATTCGGAATCGCTCTCGCCCGCCGGCCGGCAGACGGCAACTACCTAGCAACCCACCCGCGCGCGAGCCCAACCTAAAATTCAACAACTCAGGGTGACGAATTCCGAGTTCCTGCGTCCAATAGGGCGAGCGCGACTCTTGCTGCCTCCTCAGGCAGAGGAAGTAATTATGAAGTTGCGCCCCGCTCCCTGCTATTTCGGTCCGACGTCCCTGCTCATGAAGCCTCTCGCCTTGGCCAATATCACTCCTGGCCATGCTCTACACCGCAAAGTTCAACCTCCGCCCACGGTCCGGCACACCCTGGACCGTTGTGTCACTGCGCCGGGTGGATCTCCATCGCCAGCCAAAAATGAAGTCGATGGGAAAGTCGACACCGGATTCTCAGGCCCAATGATCGGGCCGAATCCTGGAGACCAGGAATTTGGGGAAACATGAAGCACTCATGGAAGTCACAAGTATTAGTGTTCTCGCTAACAGCGTTACTGCTGGCGGGCGCGGCCGCACAAGACCAGCCGCAGGCACATGAACGAACCTATCCGACCTTCGCAGTGGCCGTGCCGTTCAAGTTCAGCGTGGGGCAGCGGACGTTCAATGCCGGAAGCTATCAATTCATCCTGTTAGGCCCGGGCTTGCTGGCTTTGTGCGATCTCGAGAAGAAGCGCATGGTGGCCACCTTGTTGACCAGGCAAATGCAGACCACGACGATGCCCGCTGCAACCAAGGTGGTCTTCACCAACGACCGGAAATACGTCCGGCTCACTTCGATCTTGCTGGAGCACCAGGCCCAGGGCCTGGAAGTCCTGGGGGAAGAGGTGGCCATCCGCCAAAGCCCGTCAGCGGCGGTGCCTCGGTCTTTGTTGGATTTGTGGATGCAACCGCCGAGCCACACACTGCACCCGCCCGCGTGGCAGTGACAACGAGAGTATCGACGGATCGGGCCATTGCCTGAACCGGCTGGCGCCACGAGACTGCTTCACGAGCCAACGGCCGCGGGGCTAATGGCGCTCGTGTCCCCGGCAAATGTGTTCGCAGGCGGCTGTGCCAGCGCGAGCGGCCGGTCCGGCTTTGAACCCATCGGCGCAAACACAGGAGAGATCTGAGGGCGTAGGCGTCGGGGGCGGGGCCGGAGGCCTGACAATGACTCCGACAAACCACTCGTGGTATTCGTCGCCGTCATTGACCGTTTTGCTGCTCTTGAGATGAAGGACGCACCAGAGCGTACTCTGGCGCGACCCGCTGGTGTCGACATGCACGTCGAACTTAGTTCCGTTGTGCACACTCCAATGCTTTGTAGAGAGTGAGCAAGGCGACGCTGCGGGCGGATCGTCCTTGTGACCCGACCAGTGCGATACGTTGGCATCCACGTCCCAGGAGCCGATGTCCGCGGCCGACCATGCGGTAACCGGAATGTTCACGCTGCCGCCGGTGCTCACTGACATCCAGTCATCATCCGTACTTACGTTGTAAAAGGGCGACTTGCTCTCCGGTACGTCTGGATCGCCGCCGGCCTTGCTCGCCTTGTTGCTGTAGATGCGGTCATACTGGAATGGGCCACTGCCGTCTGTTCCCGACTCAAACCACCGGCTGCCCTCGCTCATATCGGCGAGCTCGATGGTCCCCGATTCCCGGACCCATGGGCTGCCCCCTGCGTTGCTGCCGGAATCGAGATAGGGATGAGCAGGATCGTCGGTGTGCAGGTTGAAGCGCAGACCCGGGCGCGTATCCGTTACGGCCTCAGCCAGCTCGTGGCTGGAAGGAACGGTGGCATTCTCGAGAGCAAAGGCAGAGGCGCTCGCCTTGGGGTTGAATCCCAGCACCACGGCCATCGAGTCTCCCGGCTCAAAGAGCACGTCCTGCCCCGACCCGGCATCGACGGCAGGATGGTGGCTGGTACAGCCAAAGCTATCCATCCCGGCGCGCGGCTTATGATTGTCGTCGCAGGGAATGTAGAGCACGTAAAACGTCTGGTGATGCGGCGCCTGTTCCAGTCCCTCGGCCCGGGCTTTTTTGAAGATGTAGTCGCGGTAGTCTGACACGTCCTTCTTCCCCTCGTTGAGGTCTGGCATGTCGGTAACCGTGATGATGTGGGCATCGGCAGGCCCAGGAATGTCATAAGCAGCTGTGAATCTTTCCAGCCATTTGCTGCCGGCCATGGCTTTTCCGAATTTCTCCAGGTCGGTGGCGAACGGAAAGGTCTTGGGGATGATGAAAACGATGCGCAGCGGCTTTTCCTGTGGACAGTCCTGGCGGGGCGGGCAGGTGTCGTTCGCCGCGTCATGATTGGGCACCTGCGGAGGATTGCGGTGGTGTGCAGGCTCGAAGCCGGGTGGGGTCCCTATCGCAAACATGACGACCGCAGCCATCAACATACCGTTCCATCGTCCAGGCATATGATTCTCTCCAGGATTGAAGGTCTTTAGTCCGGCTTAAAGAGCGCATAAACTCTACACGAGTCTGTAACTGCTGGCATCTTCAAAAAATAATGACCGGGGTTACGATGGACGGCACAGGGCGTGCGCAGGCGGGCTCGGCTCACATGTCAACCCCTTTGGGATGTGAGCTGAAGGGACCGTGACAGGCGGCGCTTTCGAGATTCAACCGAGGGCTGGCTGGATCTCGAGCTAGCCCCCGGGTATTACCGGGAGAGCCCTGATTTCGGCCCGAGCGGCCTCGGCTCTAGCTTCGGCCTCAGCTCTACACTGGGGGTTCCTACTGGCCGCGAGACGCGTCGCCCTGCGCTTGGCCATGGCCCAACGCCACGAGGCAATCGGCGAGGTTGAAAGTAATCTGATTCGCTCTAGACTTTTGACAATCCTACCCCAACCGCCTGCTGAAGCCGATCTTTCTGTACCGACCGGGCAGACCGAGATCAGGACAAGGGTGCGCGTCTTCATCCTTATCCTTGCGCTGGTATTCATCCTTCTTTTTCTCCTGGCCAGAAACTCCGCCATTACTCCGGGGAGTCCACTACAAGACCGCTCTAAACAAGGGGTGATCCCACCTTCAAGAGCGTTTCAACACGACTTCGCCGAAGAGCGCCCCTCGGCTCCTACCTCTTTAAGACTTAAGGCGCCATTTTATTTTGCTGCGCGTTTGGTGCAGGAGCCCTGAGTCTCGTTGAAAGACCGCTCCAACACGATCGCTGAAGTCAGCGTTGATCAGCGGCAAGGTTCCTTTGGAAATGCTTTAAGACTGCTTCCGTCTGGCTCCGGGTGAGGACGGCGTTGAGAGCCGCGGCATCGGCCTCCTGGACGGCGCGGACGCTGCCGAAATGTTGCAGTAGCCGCTGCCGCGTGCGTTCGCCGATGCCGGGGATCTCAAGCAGTTCGGAAGCGCGGTCACGCATCTGGCGGCGCTTGCGATGAAACGTCACGGCGAAGCGGTGGGACTCGTCGCGGATCATCTGCATCAGATGCAGCACCGGCGAGTGGCGGTCCAGGACTACCGGTTCGTTCTCCTGTCCGGCCACATAGATGACCTCTTCTTTCTTGGCGATCGCAGCCAGGGGCTGGTTGGTGATCTCCAATTCGTCAAGCGCCTGGGCCGCGGCGTGGAGCTGGCCCAGGCCGCCGTCCACCAGGACCAGGGATGGGAAGGTGCTGGGGATTTGCTTCGCAGCCCCGTATTTCTTAGACGCGATTGGAGCGCGCCCGCCCTCGTCCGAGGTTGTTGCCGCTGCATCATTCTCACCCACCGCCGCGGGCGAGAACGCCTGCGCTCCACCGGTTGTCACGGAAGCTTCATCGCGCAGCCGACGATAGCGCCGCTCTACCACTTCACGCATAGAAGCGAAGTCATCCACGCCCTGGACGGTGCGCACGATGAACTTGCGGTATTCGGATTTGTTCATCTTGCCGTCTTCCCACACCACCATGGAGGCCACGGTCTCCGCGCCCTGGATGTGAGAGATATCAAAGCATTCGATTCGCCGGGGCAGCTCGGGCAGGCCAAGCGCGTCCTGCAGCGCTTCCTGGATGGCTTTGGCCGCGGGCTTCATGACGCGAAAACGCTGGTCGAACGACTGCTTGGCGTTCTGCGCGGCCAGATCGATCAGCGAACGTTTCTCGCCCCGTTGCGGCGAGAGAATTTCGACCTTGCGGTTGCGCTTCTCGGAGAGCAGGGCTTCCAGGGCTTCACGGTCCTCGAAGTCCGCGGGCACCAGGACGGTGCGCGGCACGTATTGCTGGTCAATGTAGATCTGCTTGAGGAGCGCAGAGAAGAATTCTCCGGGAGAAAAGGCCGGAGCGCGGCCGCCCTCGGCCGCGATTTGTTCTTCGCTCGCAGGCGGGGGCATCTGCGCTCCTTGCTCCATTGACAAATGAGCAGTCGCGGGCATCTCTTCCCAGAAGAACTCGCGCCGGTCCAGGACCTTGCCTCCGCGCATGTGGAAGACGTTGACGGCAACCATCTCATTCTCAACGTGGTAGCCAAAGACGTCCACGTCATCGCCTTCGGCCGCGGCCATACGCTGCTTCTCCTGAAGCTGCTCCACGGTGGAGATCAAATCGCGATAGCGGGCGGCGCTTTCGTACTCTTCGGCTCCAGCCGCCTGTTGCATGCGCGCGCGAAGCGACTTGGCAAGATCGGTCTGGCGGCCTTCGAGCAGGAGTTGGACGTCGCGCACGGCTTCCTGGTAGACCGCCGGCGTGGTCAGGCCCTCGACACACGGCCCCAGGCAGCGCTTGATGTAGAACTGAAGACACGGCCGCGGATGATAACGCGTGAGGTCCACCTTGCACGAAGGAACCAGAAAATGCCGGTGAATCAGATCGACAATGCGGTAGGCCAGATTGCCCGGGAAATACGGGCCGTAGTAAACACTCCCGTCTTTGCGCAGCCGCCGGGTGACGTAAACGCGGGGAAAGCGCTCGCCCAGGGTAAGCTGGATGTAGGGATAAGTCTTATCGTCGCGCAGCAGGATATTGAAGCGGGGCTTCTTCTGTTTGATCAGGTTGTTCTCGAGCGCCAACGCCTCCTTGTTGTTGGCGACCACGATATATTCCACGTCCACGGCCTCGCGCAGAAGCGAACCGGTCTTGGCATTGGCCTCGCCCACACCCTCCTGAAAATAGGACCGCACCCGGGCGCGAAGGTTTTTGGCCTTGCCCACGTAAATGACCTCGCCTTCGGCGTTTTTGTAGAGGTACACGCCGGGCTGGACCGGCAAGGTACGGATTTTTTCAGTCAAGTCCATTGCGACCTGGGGGAAGGAGAGCCCAGAGTATTCGATTGCGTTCCATGGTAACAGGCATCAAGGTGCGTAAAAATTCTATGGCGGAGTGGCGGGCTGCGCCGGAGGAACCAAACTGCTCCACAGATAAACCGCAGATTCTAATAGGTTTAGTGCAAGTCAGATTCCAGCTTGAGATGGCATTGTAGTTGCTTTCCACCAGAGTGACGTATTATTTAGAAGGCGGTTGACCCTTGCGCCGCGATCCGGGTCGTGAAGGAGTTTCCCCCATGAACGTGAAGTCAAGCCTTGTGGTTCTGCTCGCCGGCTCCAGCCTGATCTTCAGCGCCGGATGCGCGACCAAGACCTATGTACGCCAGCAGACCGAGCCAATCATTGACAAGACCAACACGCTGGACGAACTGACAGCGAAAAACAGCCGCGATATCAAGGACGTGGACACGCGGGCGCAGCAGGGGATCCAGAATGTGAACCAGAAGGCGAGTGAGGCCGACCAGAAGGCTCTCGCCGCCGGCAACCGCGCCGATCAGGCGCAGACCCTGGCGACACAGGCCAGCACGCGCATTGACGCGCTGTCCACTCAGGTGGCCAACCTGGACAACTACCATCCGGTGGTTGAGACCAGCGTCCATTTCGCTTTCAACAAGGCCGTCCTGACGCCCAAAGCCAAAGACGCATTGGACCAGTTGCTGGCTGAAATCCCCAACACCAAGGGTTACCTGGTGGTGGTGGAAGGCGATACTGACTCCGTGGGCTCCGCCACCTATAACTACAAGCTCAGCGAGCGCCGCGCGGACGTTGTGGTCCAGTATCTCTCGGAAAAGAATGTGCCTGCGCACAAGATCTACGTGATCGGCCTGGGCAAAGACAAAACCGCGGCCCCCAACACCACGGCTGAAGGACGGGCCCAGAACCGTCGCGTGGACGTTCGCCTGATGACCAACAATACGGCGAACCCGGGCCAAACTTCTGCGCAAAGCACCGCTCCCAACCCGAGCCGGTAGTCTCCCCTCCCCCGGGACACTTGCGCAGATCAAAAGGCCGCCAGTCATCTGGCGGCCTTTAAATTTGCAATAGAATAGAAGCATGTCTTCGCGATTTTCATACCTGATGTTCGCTCTTATCGTGGTTTTTCTCATGGCTCGTTCCTCGTCAGTGGCCGCCCAGGAAAGCCAGGATAATCAACCCCATGTCGAGCCACGCAGCGGGACTTCGACACCGCCGGCCAAGCCGAAGCAACAGCCATCGCCTCAGCCGCCGTCGTCTCAGCCGCCGTCATCCCAGCCGCCGCAACAACTCCAGCCAGGCCAGCAACCGCAGCCAGGCCAGCAATATCAGCCGGGTGAAGCTTCTGCAGCGCAAGGCGAGAGTTCCAGCCGCGATTCACAGGTCGACTTCAGCGGCGCATCCCGGCCGAGCGTGCCCGCCCCGTCAGGCAACGAAGGCGATGAAAAGACGTTTCGTCCCTGGGACCCTCATCGCGCGGCCAAGGACATCGAGGTGGGTGAATACTATCTGAAGTTGAAGAATTATCGTGCCGCCCTGGAGCGCTTCAATGACGCGCTGCTCTACAAACCCAACGACGCTGAAGGCACATTCGATCTGGCAGTCACTCAGGAAAGGATGGACCTGTTCGCCAAGGCGCGCCAGAACTACAGCAGATATCTGGAGATTCTGCCGGAAGGTCCAAAGGCAAAAGAGTCCCAGGAAGCGCTCAAGCGGCTGGAGTCCCGCATGGAGGCGGCACCTGCGGAAAATGATGCCACCAAGAAATCCGCGGATGACCTCGAAGCCGGCGAAACCTACCTGGCCAGGAACGACTACGACGCGGCGCGCGAACGCTTTGAGGAAGCCTTACGTCTTACGCCCGAGAATCCCAAGGCTTGCTTCCGCCTGGCGCAGAGCTTGCAGGGATTGCAACGTCCGGAACCGGCGCGTTCCTACTATCAGAAGTATCTGGACCTTGATCCCCATGGGCCCTACGCGGCAGATGCCAGGAAAGCCATCGCCGATATCAACTTCTTCGTCGGCAAACAATAGCGGCTTGAAAGCTTATTCTTTGCGCAGGAACCGTCCGGTGCTCGCGTCGACCAGGATGGTGAGCTTGGCGTTGGATTCCGAGTCTCCATAGATGACATGCCAGCGCAACTGGCCGGCCCCAGAGTCGAAATCCAGCAGATAGATGATGGGCTGCTGAGGATCTTTCTCCATGAGCGCCTTGCCGCCATGCTCCTGTGCCACCTCAAGGGCCTTGTCCGTGTCAACCTTGAGGAAGTTCAGGTCCCAGGTCTGCATGGCGCGGTTGTTGGGATTGTAGGCATCCTCAATTCCGTGGTCCACCTTGCTCTGGGCATCGGCCATGCCTGACCACATGAAGGGCTCAGACTTCCGCCGTCCAGAAGACGCGAAAGTCGCGTGCCAGAGGCCGGACTTGCCGTCGTGCCCGTTGGTCTGGCTGGTGACGGTCGAGGCCAGGGCGACGGGCGCAGCGTCAGGAGCCCAGAACCGCGCTACTGGAATCATCTTCTGCAGCGCAAAGCGTCCGGTTTCAAATTCGTTGGTCTTGGGTTGAGCAGGTTTCTGCGGGTGCTCGTCGCAACCCCAGAGCCCAAGGCCGGCGCCGCAGACCAGCAGGAAGATCGTTCTTCTAAGTTTTGTTGTTTTCGATGCCAGAAAAGTCACCACATGATTGTAGACAACGCCCAACTCGCGCTTTGATGCCGAAGATGAGTGTCCGCGAGGTGAGAGCGCCTGAAATTCTATTCCGACGAAGCTCCAGCTTTCCGCGCCTGCTCCTGCAGGTCCGCCAGCTTTTGTTGTGCCGCATCCAGGGCCTGTTTCTTAGCGTCAATCTGATCTTGTTCCTGGCGGCTGTCCTCGGCGAATTTGCCCGAGTCGCGCAGCCTGGTTCCGGCATCGGCGTAGAATGAGGCGGCGCGGAGACGCTGCTCGCGCTGCAGGATGTCCAGTTCGCGCTGCAGGGTAGCAATCTCCTTCTTCTGATCTTCGATCTTGGCCGTCCATTCTTCCGCCTTCGGCTTTTCCTTCTTGGCGTCTTTCTTGTCCTTGTCTTGGTCTTTGCCTTCGGGCGTCTTGCCGTCTTCGCCGGCTTCTTTCTTCGAATCGTCCTTGGTGTCATCGGCGGGTTTTGTCTCGTCGGGGATCGCGGAGCGCCGCAGCGAATCGTCGTCAAAGCGCACGATAGCAGGAGACTTCTGTTGGGTGCGGGCCTGCCGGGCAACGTCCCCCAGCGATTGCTGCGCCCACGCACCCGCGGCAAACAGCAGCAGGATGGGGAAAGCGATAAGTGTTTTCATAGAAACTGCACTCATTCTAACTCTTATGATTAAACCATTGTTCTCGATTCCCCAGGCGGAAACGATAGGGTAAATGCCTCATGGCACTCAAGTAACAACGCGCTAGACCATCTTTGAGAAGCGCAGGTACCAGCACACCAGGGCCGTACCCCAGAAAGCGGCGAACAGCGCGGCAATGCCCAGGAAAACGCCGAAGGGGATCTCGAAATTGCGGTAGATCAGGATCGCCGCTTGCCAGGCTCGCCGGCGGGCTTCCGCTGCCGGCTCGGACGGATGTCTCTTTCTGCGGCGGGCCAGGCGTTTCCGCCACACTACAAGAATGAGAAGCATCCCGAATGTGCTGCCGATGAGCGACGCCACCACCAGCACCAGCAGCGTAAGCTTCACACCCAGGAAAGCGCCGATCAGAGCCATGAGTTTCACGTCGCCGCGGCCCATGCCTTCCACGCCGCGGACCGCTTCGTAAAGCAAAGCAATTCCCAGTATGAACGCCGAGCCCATGACAGCCCCGGCCACGGCGTTCACCAGCGAATAGATCGGGCCGGGCAAAGTCACCACGTTGGCCAGGCTGGGCAGCAGGATCGCGCCGCACGGCTCTCCACATTCCACGGGAGCGAACAGGCTGAAAACCAGTCCCAGGGCGATGCCGGGCTTGGTCAACAGGTCGGGAAGCAGCCTGGTTTCCGCGTCGGTAAAAATCAATCCGACCAGCAGAAAAGAAAACACGCAGAACTTGATGGGCTCGGCGAAGGACCGGCCGGGGAGCTCGCATATGGAGGCCACGTATCCAGGCAACGAGCCCGTGGCAGCCAGGTATCCCAGGACAAAAAGCCCGCCGGTCAGCAGTTCCACGACGGCATAGCGCGGCGAAATCGGCGCTTTACACTGGCGGCATTTGCCTCCGAGCATGATCCAGCTCAGCACCGGGATGTTGTCATAGGCGGCGATCGGTTTCTCGCACACAGGACAAGCCGAGCGCGGCTTCACCACCGAGAGTTCCCGGGGCATGCGATAGATGCACACATTCAGAAAGCTGCCAAACACCAGACCAAAAATAAAAAACGCCACGATGAAGAATGTGTTCATGCCGGCGGGGATGAGGTAAACGTGCAGGGCGCGCTCCGTGAGTTGGCTTCTTGAATGACGTACAGATTATACGAAGTTGCCCGGCCGTGCCTGTTACCGGGGTGCAGGAGGCATTTCGGGAGACTCGACAAGAATCAGGAAGCGCTGCGTAACGGATAGTCAACCACGATCGCCTTGCCGTTGGTCAGCGCCTTGATGGAATGCGGGACGTTCGGTGGAACAATCGCGGCCATGCCCGGCCCGGCGATCCGCACGACGCCGTCCACGGTGACTTCCAGTTCGCCTTCCATGACTTGCCAAACCTCTTCCTGGGGATGGAAATGCTCGTGAATCGAGGACCCGCTCTCGAATTCGTAATGAGCGAAGGTCACGCTCGGCGAATGGAAGTACCGGCCGCGCCAGCCCGGTTTCCGTTCGATGACTTCCAGTTTGGTGGTATCAACAAACGGCATGTGACGTCCCTCAGCAGCCCAATAATTATCACAACACTGCGTCCGGCACAAAATTAGCGCCCGGCGCCGTCCTGGCGTACCGTGCTTAGTTGCCTTGCGGGTTCGAGCTCAAGGGCTGGCTCTTGGCGCCGGGAACCACGGAAATCGAATTCTCCAGTTGGAAATCCAACCTTGTTTCCGGTCTCAGGATGATCTGTTGTCCCTTGCCGGCGGCGGCAACTCCGGTGCCGGCGCCCGCTCCCGCAGCCCCGCCGATGGCCGCTCCCTTGCCGCCGCCAAAAATCCCGCCGAGAATGGCGCCCACCGCGGCGCCGGCGCCAACCTTGGTCGCAGTGGACTTGCCGCGCGAGCTTCCCGATTTCGACCAATGGTCGGTGGCCAAGGCATAGCTCTTGCCATCCATGCGCAAGCGGGTCAGCTCAATCACCAGGTCCGATTGTCCCGCGAAACGTCCGGCCGACTTCACATCCACCACGCGGCCTTCCACGTCCGCGGCGGTGGGAATGACCGTGACGCCGCCAACAACCACGGGCCGGGCGACGGAGGCGCGAAACGTGTCGCCGATTTGCGCCGTCTCGGAGTTCAACTCCGTGGTCAGGCTGATGCTGAGCTGCGTTCCCGAAGGCACGGTAATCGGAACCGGCGGAGGCGGAGCGACCGGGGTCGGCGGCTCGGCCGCAGCCGTATTCGCAGAAGCAGTGGCGGAGGACGGACTAGGGGCTGGCGCCGGCGATCCATTGTCGTTAGCTTTGGCGTTCTGGCTCTTTGCGCCGGATGCGGCATCGCCGAACTTGTGCCAACCCGTCCCTGGCGAGGGCTTGGCCGCCGAGCGCGCAGCCTGAGGATTACTCCCGGCCTGGGCATCGGACTGCGGCTGAGATTGCGGCTCCGGCTGGCTGTCGGCAGAAGTGGCTGGCGGGACCACCACCAGGTTGTTGACCACGGTTTTCACGCCATCTACATGGGCCGCGTCATTGGCTGCGGCCGTGCGCGCGGCATCGCTGCTCACGTTGCCGGAAAGCGTGACCACACCCTGGTTTGCATTCACCGTAAGCTGCTTGTCGGGGAGCGTGCTATCGGAGTTGATCTTATTCTGGACATCAGAGGCGACCTGCTGGTCGGACCGGCCGGCAAAGCGCGCACAGCTCGCGGCCAGCAGCATCACCGAAATCAGCATTGTGCAGACGTAGCTTCGCATGGGCATGGCTCCTGTACGTGGTGGCGTCTTCCATATTTAGATGCAGCTCTGCCCGGATTTACTGTATCGCGCCCAAAACTTTCACGGCGTGCCGGAAGTGATTGGGGTGCGGCCACATCCTGTGAACCCTCTGGGCTCAAGAGCGAAGATCTGCTTCATGGGGCCGATGTCGCACGTGGAGCCCTCGCGCAACATGCGCAACTGGTCGACGGTGACCGGAGGGTTGGCGAGAAACGTTTGCGCCACCGCGGCCCCGGCAAACATCAGCGGCAGAGGAATGTGCACGGCCGGTTTGCGCACACCGGCGCAGCGCGCGATCTCCGCCAGGACATCATTCAGTGAGAGTTCGTCGGCGCCGCCCAAGCCGACAGTCTGATTCGTTGCCGCCGCGGCGGTGAGTGCGCGCGTAAAGCAGGCGGTCACATCGTCAATGAAAATGGGCCGATACTTAGATCTGCCGTCGCCGGGCACCGGGCGAAACAGCGGCGCTTTGCGCATCATGTCCATCATCTGCGTGACAAAACCGTCGCCGGGCCCAAAGATCAGTGACGGCCGCAGAATGCAATACGGAATGCCGCTGTTTCGGACTTCCTCTTCACCCCGCCACTTGCTCGTCTGGTAAGCGGCCACGCCGTCCGACCGTACTCCCAGCGCCGACATTTGAATGAAACGCCGAATGCTGTTACGTTTTGCCGCTTCCACCACGTTGCGCGTACCCGAATGATGCACAGCCTCAAAAGTGTTGGCGCCTTTTTCCACGATGATACCTACCAGGTGGATGACGGCATCGCAGCCCTTCATGCCTTCGCCCAGACCGGCGCCGGAAACTACGTCACCGGGGACATAGTCCACGTTGCCGTGCGGAAGATCGACGCTCTTCGTGGAATCGCGCACCAGGGCGCGCAGGCTGTGGCCATCGTCCAGCAGACGCCGCAACATGTGCTGGCCGACAAAACCGGTACCGCCAGTGAGGAAGACGTGCATGCAGCGATTGTAAAGGCTCACATCTCTTCTGATCCGCGCAAATCCTCGATCAGCGCTTCCGGCTCTGGCCAAAGCCGGCGCAAATGTGATACAAAGATTCTCCTCAAGCTATGTCACTGCGCGTTGCCCGCGGTATCTACAACCCGGAAAGGGACCGTTTTCACTACTACGTGTCCTTCAAGCCGGCGCTCGATCCCACCATGGAAGAGCGCGGGGCGGACGCCCGTTACAAGATTGACGTGGCCCTCTCCGTCACCGAGACCGGCGAGCTCGCCGACCTGGCTTTCACCCTGCCCAAACCGTGCTGCAATACCCGGACACTGCAATATGTTGCCGGGACAGGTTCCGCCAGCGTGGTGGACGAGCGCGTCTTTGTAACCGTGCCTGGCCTGAACGGTGACTCGGTGTTCCAGGCCAAAGCCAGCCTGGAGCTCGACGGCGCCGGCAGAATCATCGGACTTGAGATTAACTAAGGCCGGACTTCTCAGCTAGCCGCCAACTTACCCATACACTATGGTTATTCGCCAGGGCCCAAGGTCCAATTACCCTCCCCAACCCCATCGAACCGGCGCTTCCGGCTGGCAAGCCGTAGCCAGGCATAAAGCCCCTTCACAAATCAAAATTCTTCTTCACTGAAAAACAGTGGTATAACTTCAGCGACTCTCAACATGTTCGGAGGAGATGTTTCTATGAAAAGGCTAATTCTCGGCCTTAGTCTGGCCACGGTGCTTATAGGTACGTCTTTTGCCGGGCTGGGAAGCGACAAAACCAAGTACATCGGCGGGACTGCTGCGTCGCTCAAAGAAGGCGACGAAGGAAAATCTTCAGCCAAGGACGCGAAGGTATTTGTCTTCACGGGGGATAAGGACGACAAAGGTAACAAACCCGAACTAGCGATCCCTTATGACAAGATAGATTCGCTGGAGTACGGTCAAAAGGCCGGCCGCCGGATAGGGGTGGCCGTCGTGGTCAATCCCCTGTTCATCTTCTCCAAGAAGAGGCGCCACTTCCTTACCCTTGGCTACACGGATGCCGATGGGAAGCAGCAGGCCGCAGTCTTCGAACTCGGCAAGGACGTGATCCGTGTGACCCTGGCGACGCTGGAGGCCAGGACGGGCCGGAAGATCGAATATCAGGATGACGAAGCGCGCAAAAGCGGCTCCGGGAACTAGGCTGACAATGATTGTCCTCAACTTAATAGCGGCCGCAGTGCTCGCTGTCCAGTCGGCGCCGGCGCAGCAGCCAAGCACGGTTGCGCCAGCGGTGAAGGCCGACCCTGCGGCGATCGCTGCCACGCTGGATGCCAAGCTGCGCGGTGTGACTCGTATCTACATCGACGACTTCGGAAGCGATCCCGCCGCCAAACAAATCCAGGCCATGGTGGTGAACAGCATCAGCGAGTCGAAACGATTCATCATTACGGAAAACAAAGAGAAAGCCGATGCCGTCATGAAGGGTACGGCGCTCGAGAAGACATCCCAGGAATTTCATGGATTGAACGACAAAGCGGCGGCGGCAACATCGCATAGCGGGGTCAGTAGCGACGTTAAAGGCTCTTTGGGATCACTGTCGGCAAGCACCCATGGCTTCGGCGTAGCTAACGCGATTGCAGCCGACGATTCTTCGGCATCGACGGAAACGATCAACGACGCGAGGGTTGCCGTACGGCTGGTGGCCGCAGACGGCGACGTCATCTGGTCCACCACCCAGGAGAGCCGGGGAGCGAAATACAAAGGCGCCAGCGCCGATGTAGCGGAGAAGGTTGTCAAGCAACTGATTCTTGATCTCGAAAAACCGCCGGCGCCTGCCGTCGAGGCAAACAAAGCTAAATAGACAGATTGGGTTGCCCTTGTCTGCCAGGCAAAGAAGGGCGCCCAAAGCGATCGAGAGTATCGCCAGGGCGCCGTGAGAAACTACCGGGGGGAAGATGATGCGGGGTCTCTCGTCTGACATGCCAAGCTCCTGGGGGCCGGCGGCCAGTCCGATTTCATACTGTGCAATTCTTTTGCCACCGCCTTCCCTCTTGAACTAGATGATTCTCGCGGCCTTCGCCAATGCTGCGACACTCACGCAAGATACTTACCTAGAAGGTTTTTCCGATAGGTATGCACTCTTTTCCTAGGGGCTCGTCTCTACCTCCAGGGCTGATGAGCGCAAAACAGGGTTACGGGCGGCCCTCCGCTTACGGCCCGGGCGGCACTGAACATCAGTAATGACCCGATTCCGGGCGGATGGGGCTATGCTTACGGCTCTTCCCCCCAAAGGAGTCTTGCCATGAGGACCGCACAAGCCGCGATCGTCGTTCTTTGCTTCAGCTTAGGCATGGCTGCGCAATCCATTCGGACGCAGAACGCGAGCTTGCAGGTACGACCGAGCCCGGCTGCGGTGTCCACGGCAGCAGCGCCGGAGCGTCCTGACCTGGATGCGGTAATGTTTGACCTGCAACGGTTTACCGTGGCGACGGACAGCGATATCGCCGACCTTGATATTGACAAGTGGAAATCCGGCTGGAGGACGGCCTGGCTCAAGAGCGGCTCTCACAAACAGCAAGCCGAGCAGGTTGCGGCGTCCCTGCAGCGCAATCTGGCGGACGCCATGCCCGGCCTGATCAACGAGGTGCAGACCTCCCGCGGCAGCGTCTCTGCCACTTTCAAGCTCTATAACGACCTGAACGTGGTGGTGGAATCACTGGATTCACTGATGCAGGCGGCTCAGGCCTACGGAAAGAAAGGGGACTCCGGTTCTCTGGCCCGCGATTACGAAGCCATGGGACGTATCCGGCAGCAACTTTCCACCTACATTCAACAGACTGCGGCTTCACTCGAACCCAAGGTGAAGCTCCCCAGTTCCGGCCCGCGCTCGGCACCGTCATCCTCCGCGCAAGCGCCCAAGAAGACCGTGATTGACGACAACGCTCTCGACAAGCGCGCCAAGAAGAAGACCGCCTCGCTGGACCGGTAAAGCTTCTGCGGACCAGCGGCATGTCCGGTGCGCACCGGTGCGCGCTTCACACATCCACCGAACTGGTAGCGGAGTGGGCGATATGGATTGTCAATCATCGCCGCGGGATTTGACTCTTACCTGTTCCCCGGCCAGTGCCGATCCCGCCTCAAGCGACATCAGCCTTACTTTTCCCTGGGCCACCGTGCGGCCGGCGTCGTCGGTCACGATTGCTTCCCAGACCTGGGTACGCCGCCCACGCATCAGCGGCCGCGCTTTCACCGAGAGCTTCCCTTCGCGAACCGCGTGCAAGAAAGAAGTGTGGTTCTCCAGGCCGACCACCGATTGGTTGTTGCGCCGAGCCCAAAGCGCTGCGGCTACGGAACTCACGGTCTCGACCAATCCCGAATAGACGCCGCCGTGAACGATTCCGTAGGCCTGGTGGTGACGGGCGTCGATCTCCACCTCGGCAGTGACCTCGTCGACGGTCGCGCGCACCAGGCGGACGCCCATGGCCGCGTTCCATCCATCCATCCGCGCATTCAACGCGGCGGCATAGTCGCCGTCGGGTGAGGCGTTCAGGTCGATGGAAGAGGCAACCGTCTGCGGGGCGTCGCGCTGATTAGGCATGATGTTGAAACTAAATGCGCTCGTCGACAAAGGCAAGTGCCAGCCGTAACCGGACGGCAAGCTGGAGAAATCGATCTCTCCGGCCGCGCAATTCGGCGGCTCTCCGGGACTTTTTCGGGGGAGTACCTCTCCGGAGCTGCCTCTTGCATCGTATGCTTTTGTAAAGCAAATCGTAATGTTTTCCAAAGTGCTGCAATGGCAGAAAACTCCTCCTTTCTTCTTTCTACCCCAGTTGCAACAGAAAAACTCGACTTCTTGACCGCGGGCAAAAGCGATTGGCTGGCGCTGCTGCAAGTCGGAACCGGCTACGCGCTGATCATGGGCACAATTTGGACGGTGAAGACCACGCAAAGATGGTTCTTCTGGATTTCGGCCGCCTGGTTCCTGGTATGGGCGCTGATTACCGCCTGGAAAACACTCCGCCGCGGGGTCAAGCTTCCCTCCGCCAAAATTGCGGGGCTGGTCGTGCTGGCGGGAGCGATGGTGGCCGGAAGCTTCATAGCCCTGGCGGCGACGCTGGGCACTTTGCACGGGCTGTT
>CAZFRV010000379.1:0-8984 GCA_964521445.1 uncultured Acidobacteriaceae bacterium | reverse complement strand
GTCGTAAACTTACAACTTTCAATGATTCTCTCCGCGTTGGATTGCTTTCATCCCGTACGGGCGCGACGATCGGTTACTCGCACGAGCGTGCCGTGACTCGTTAGTGAGAGGATCAAGTATTCGGTAACAAACCAGGTACCGCGCTTTCCATTAGCCGAAGCGAAAACTGCAATCTGCTCGACGCCGTCGCCGGTGAAGTCGCCTCGCGCCCGGAAGGTGAGAAAGTAGGCCGTATCCTTATCTTCGGCGTTCAAAGAATCGATGTCGATTCTAGTGACTTTTAAGCTAGGATCGAATTGTTTCCAGCTCTCTCCGCGTTTCTCCGCTTGTTCGGCAGCATCAGTGACCCCTCTCGCGCCTCGGACGAGCATCGGAGGCAACTGGGTCAAAGAATCCTTGGTCAAGCGGTACGAACCGCTCGTCGTGGGTGTTCGCGCGTACTGAAGGTCGCGCAGTACGAAGCAATCATGCACGAATTTAGCCGACATCTTGTTGTCGTCATTCGTGGCCGGATAAAAACCAGCGCTTACCGCATTCAGATATTCCTCACAATTGCCGACTTTGAGAGATTCCTTGTCCTTCGCCAACGCCAACGGCCGTGATCCTTCGGGCTCTCGCAGGCGCTTGGGTATGTCGTCCGTACTTCTGAGGTAGAGGTTTGGCGACCAGGTAACTTTCGGCTCTGCCTGGGTTCCAGGAGGCCCCGCCGACACCAAAAGTCAGGCCATCGCCGCCGCACTAACTCCAAGCATGAACGTCTTCATCCATTTTGCGTTGAGTCGCAACGCTGTTGTCGTCCTTTCGCGCAAGACTTCGATTGTCTTCCTCTCCCAGCCCGCCTGCAACTTGTCTGTAGGCGGGCGGAAATGGGCACGCGAGGACGATACTCCTTTGACGATAAATCGGTATTTCACCACGCACTAACCGCATCAGTTGAATGCCGCTTGGCGGGCTCCCTTTACTTAATCCAAAGGGTTTAAGTCCAAAGGCACACAACTCCCCGCCAAACATCGTGTTACTCTGAAATACCGCGCGCAAGGCGCTCAATACCAACAATTTGGATGGTGACACTGGTGAAAATCACACGTACAGCGAGTCTTATTTGTCTGCTCATGGCCTTGGCGATGCTGGCCACGCCGGTTGCTTCCCAGGCACAGGTTGCCGTGGGGGTCTCCATCCGGGTGGGGCCGCCGCCTTTGCCGGTGTATGTTCAGCCTCCGGTGCCGGCGCCGGGCTACATTTGGACGCCCGGATACTGGGCTTACGGTCCTGACGGCTACTATTGGGTGCCGGGGACGTGGGTTGAGCCGCCTTCGGTTGGTCTGCTCTGGACCCCTGGATATTGGGGATGGCGCAACGGGTTTTACGTTTGGAACGGCGGATACTGGGGCCCGCATGTGGGCTTCTATGGCGGCATCAATTATGGATTCGGTTATACCGGGGTCGGGTTCGTGGGCGGAGGCTGGAGAGGCGGCGTCTACCGCTATAACACTGCGGTCACCAATGTGAACACCACCATCATTCACAACACCTACCGCACCACGGTGATCAACAATACCACCGTCAACCGCACCAGTTTCAACGGCGGCTCCAGGGGAATTCAAGCGCGGCCGACGGGACGGGAATCGATGGCGATGCGAGAGCACCATATTGAGCCGACATCGGTTCAGAACCAGCACTACCATGCGGCCAGCACGAACCGTTCCTTGTTGGCGTCAGAAAACCACGGCCACCCTTCTGTGGCCGCAAGTTCCAGGCCGGGAGAGTTCAGCGGCCATGGCGTGGTTTCAGCCAGGAATGCCAATCTCAGCCGGGGCGGCAATAACAACCCGTATAAGTCCAACAACACCGCGTATAAGTCTGAAGGCAGCGGGTCATATTCCGGCAAAAACTCTCAGGGTAATAGTTCGAACGCGTACAAAGGCCATGTCGCCAACAACGCGAAGTGGAATAACAACACAAACAACTCCAGCAAGGTTTATTCCAACAATACAGTCGTGCACAACAATTCGCACAACCAGGGCCATAACCCCGCGCAACACACCGGGAACGACAGGCGCAATCACCGCTGAGTTGGGTTGGCCACCAACTCCGCAAGCGCGCGTACGACTGCCGCGGCGGTGTCAGGGCCGGCGGAGTTGATTTCTCCGTAGTAAGCTTGCGGACTGTTATTCAGCCAGGGAGCGCGTTCGTCCCACTCAGCTTTAGGGATGATGTACCCGATCTCATCATTGCCCAGCCCCAGGATGCAGACGAGTTGGTATTTGCCGTGCAGGATCTCGCGAAGCGGAGGTTCCATCGCCGCATCGGGAAAATCGGCTCCTGGATAACGCGCGACGCCGCCATTCACCAACTCTGGAAAAATCTCTCCAGGAATGGTGACAAACTCGGCCAGCAGACGCTTACCTGCTCGGAACTGCACATAGTCCACCTCGCTCTGGAGATCGTGCCCCGTCGCATAGTGGACGGTCTGGTGGTCAACTTCCCGTTCGATGGTGGAAGAATCCGGCTTGCCTTCGGTGAACAAGGGCCTGCGGTCGCCGAAGACTCCTGCGGCCACCGCCATGCGAAAGCGGTCATTGGCCAGAGGAAGAAAGAAGACGGAATAGCGCGTCACCAGGGCGTCGGGAGACTCCGTCTCAGCGTGCGCCAACGAATTCTCGGCGAGCTGCCCGATGAGGCTTCCCAACAACTCAGGCTTGCGCCAGCCGCCATCCTCGGCGACCTTGCCGGTCTCCGGGTCCAGTAACGCAACCTGGCTTCCGAGAGTGGAGACTTTTCCGACCGCCGCATTGAAGAACAGTGCGGCGCCTCCATAGCGCTGCTCCAAGTAGTGACAGATTGAGCCCGGGTAGTCGGCGGTGATCACGGTGTTCTTGCGGTTCAGCGTTTCCGGGTGATCGCTCCAGTTCACTAAGGTGGCGATGGTCGCGTTATCGGAAGCACGCAGGACCTGCATGACGAACAAGTGGGGATCTTTCACATAGGGCGGACGGTCCACACTTTGCAGTTGGCCGAGGAGCGGATGGTCGTCGCGCGCCAGTCGGATTCGCGCCGCTTGAAGGGAACCGACGGCAGCAAGAGCGGTTTCCGCGATGCGGTTTTCGACCCAGTCGAGATATCTCGCATCAACGCCGGTTTCTAAGACGCTTGGGCCCCACAGTCCCAGCGTATCCGGCCCCTCGTGCACATGAGTACAAGCCACAATCAGCATGGCGCCTGCGGGAGCCCGTCCGCTGAACTTTCGGCGGATCGCTTGCACGTCTTCGTAAAACAGCCCGATCAGATCGGCCGCGCACAGCACGACCACGTTACGGCCGGCCTGGAGCGCCAGACAGCGCACGTACAAAGGATCGTGCATACCAGTGGCGATCCGGTTGTACCCGAAACCCGCAAGATAAACCTTGTGACCGGCTGCATCTGGCGTGATTTCACTCTTTGCGGCGCCGGCGCGGAGTTGCCCATAGCCGGGAACCGGCAGAAGAAAGGGCAGCGCGAGTGCAAAAAGCAGATGGGCTGTTCTTGATCTGCGCATGAACAGGTTTTTCCTCAGGGGCCAGCGGGCGCCACTTACGGATTACGCTGGACCGACTTTGGCCGTCGCCGGCGAGGACCCCAAACGCACCAGGCTCTCCCGCAAGGCATCGTGTCTTTGAAGAAGATGCAGATAATCGGCTTCATGAGGAGCCGTTTTGGCGCGAATCACATCAATCAAAGCCAGCTTCTGGGCAGAAGTCCAGCCTGCTGCCTCCGGTATCAGGGACAACAGGACGGCAAAGTTCTCAAGAGCGCTGCGTGCTACGGCGCTCCATGAGCCAAGATCCAGGTCCAAATGCCGGGCGAGCGAGCCACGGGCATCGCGGCGCATGGCGTCGGGATTGCCGTGATAGTTCGCGGCCATGTTGCGTTGCACGGCGAAGCCCAGGTTGCGGGTAGAGAAGGTGTCCCATCGTCCGCGAGGCTGCTCCACGAACTCATAGAAGGCGTGCCCGGCCGCCAGCTTGCGCAAGGTGCGCGCAGAGGTCCGGTGTTTGGGATCGCGGGAGAGTTTCTGTTCTTCTTTCAGGGTCAGCGCCAGCAAATCAGGCCGGCCCGGCCGGAAACCGAGCTTACGATAAAACCAAAACGCGCCCGATTGGATGGCCTCCTCGTTCTCGTGGCCAAGCTGGTAAGGATAGACGGAAATGCAGGTGACACCGGTGAGTTGATGCAGGAAATGGAGCGCCTTGGAGTAGATCCAGGCGGTCTCACCGTCGCGGAAAGCATAAAAAGTGTTGAAGCCGACCTCCATCCACTCAAACAACGAGATGCCTTCTATGTAGTTGACCGGGACACCATTCTTCAAGGTAAACCCGGCATGATAAGCGCGCAGAGGGAGCCGGCGGTCCGGCGGCAAGCCCCAGAGAAATATCTGCACGCCGCGCCCGGGAGCGGCCTCGTAAACCTGTGTGGGGTCGCCGCGCGTGGTGCCGTAGAGTTCGCGATAGCGGACGGTGACCGCATCGCGGCACATGTCGAGGATCTCCTCTCCCTCATCACGGCTTAGCTTCCGCACTGGCAGTGGCGGCGACTGAAACTCTTCCGCCAACACTACCTGGTTGCGGCGGATGAGCGGGTCTTCGTGCAGGAAGAGCTTCGGCGCCTTTCGGCGCGCCAGTGTGCGGCTGGCATGGCAATCGCCCAGCTCCCACTCAAGCTGAATTTCCAGGGCGTCGTAGAGTTCGGTCTTTTGCGCGATCGGAATGGGGGCATCTTCCAGTCGCTGCAACAGCCACTCCAATTCGTGGCCCTTGCCGGCGGCGTGACCGAGCCATGTCATGTAGGGCGTATCAGCCTCGACCAGGCAGTCGTCATCCAGCAGGGGAAGAAAGCGGGGCAACGCTGCTCCCAGACGACGGGCCTGCGCGTCAGCGTCCCAGTCGGCGCGCACTTGCCTGGGATAGCGCCGCGTGAGCCAGCGTGCGACTTCGTATGTGAAAGTGTCGGTCAGTACGGTCCCGGCCATACCCGAAACCGCTTCGGAGTCGAACCGGTCCATGTCAGCGCCTGATTCGCGCAAACAAGCCACTTCCGGTCTCACGCCGGCCAGAAGCTGTTCTGTCCGGTGGACCACGCCGGAACTCTGCGGGAAGGCGCGCAAGAAGAGAAGGGCGTCGTGCAGACGAATCAGGCACTCGGCATCGCGGAAAGCGGCTAGACGGATCGAACCCAAGAGCCTTTCGGTTTTTGCGCCGCCGCCGGGGCCGCGCCAACTCTTCGCCGATTCCAACTGTTGCAATCGAGCAGACAGGCTTTTCTTCATTCGTGACCTTGAGCCGATTCGAGTGCAGCTGTTCGGCGCGAAACTGATTCTACCTGTAGGCTGGATTTGAATGTAAGGCCGCGTGCATCCAGTCAAGGAAACCGGCCGACAAACTATTTGTCGCGTGGTGACTCGTGGAGCCGGCTCAAGGCGTCCTTAATCTCGTCGAGGCTTTGTAGCAGGTGTTCGCCCAGAACGCCGTTTTTGTGGGACATGATGACCAGCTTGGCTGACACCAGGAGGACGCCTCCCTCCAGGAGCAAATCATGTGTCAGGCCGTGCAGGAACAAAGCCAGACCGAATAGAAGAACAGTGAGAACAATCACCGCAGCTGACCAGCGATCAAGGTATTTAGTCATACGCTCGAGCATTCGTGCCCTCCAGAGCCTCTCTACCCACGACTCGCAGATCTGTCGTCCGCGGAAACAGCGCTGCCCCTGTACTGAAAGTCGCGTGGCGGCACTGGGCTCATTCAGATTACGTTGCCCTGCGTTCTTGCCTCGATGCTTGCGAGCGGTGTAGCAGTGCTCGCTCGCTTTCCTGCGAGTCAACAACTGCCAGCCGCGGTTAGCGTGACACGAAACTGCGGCGATTCTAAGGCGGAACAGTGCGCCGAAAACGCAAGGGCCGCGTGCTAGTGTGGGCATTGGAGAGGCTTCAAGCTTGCGGACTGTGCGGAATCCAGCAGTATGGGGTTGAGCGCTGATCTTTAGCGTGCAATGGAGGCTGCAGCAGGCGGCGCCAGGCACGAAGCGCCGGAGGCCGGGACGTGCATTTTGCGCCGGCCGCGCGCGCGAGGACCTTGTCAAATAGCGAAATGGCCCTGGGAAACCCACAATCTGCGGTCGTCGAAGCGCGGAAGCTGTGCCGTCATCTGATGGACGCGGTCAATGACGCGATCCTGGTTTTCGATCCCAGATCCTTCCGCATCTTGGATGCCAATAAATGCGCGAGCGAGATCTACGGCTATTCCCGCGAAGAACTGATCGGAAAGGAGATGCGAGAGCTGACGCATGAGGTTCCCAACTACTCCGACCTGCTGCGCAGCCGCGCTCACCAGATCGAGCGTACGGACTTCAACAAGGCCGGCGAGAAGATCGAGTTTCTCGTAAGCCTGGGCGTGATCGACTATTGGGGACGCAAGGCCGTACTCAGCATTAACCGCGACATCGGTGAGCGCAAAAGGATCGAAAACGCGATCATCGCTGCCGAAAAAAAGAGCCGGACGCTCATCAACAATATCTCCGAAATCGTAGCTTTGACGGATGCGCAGGGTCTCATCAGTCTCGTGAGTCCGCAGGTGGAACGCATCCTGGGTTTCTCACCCCAGGAATTGCAAGGCCAGTCTGTATTTGGCTTTATCCATCCCGACGATCGCCCGCGCGCCGCCGGGGAATACGCGACGACGGTGGAGAGAACGGGACAAAACGTTCCCTCTGTGTTGAGGCTCAGGAGCAGCCAGGGCCAATGGATCCCGCTGGAGGTTATCGCCAGCAACCACCTGCACGATCCGCACATCGGGGCGGTGATCTTTACAGCGCGTGATCTGCGATTTCGCCGCGAGACCGAGAGGACGATCCGGGAGGCCAACGTTGATTTCGAGAGACAGGTGGAGAGGCGAACCAGCGAACTGGCCAAGGCCAACGCGGCCCTGCGCATTGAGAATCAGCGACGTCGTTACACGGAGTCACAGCTCCAGGAATCGCTCTCGCTGTTTCATGCCATCCTGGAGTCCACCGCCGACGGCATTTTGGTGGTGTCCAAAGACGGCAAGATCAGCGGTCACAACCAGAAATTCATTGAAATGTGGCGCATGCCGCGCATGACCCTCACCGGCTTGCGCGACGATGACTTGGTGCCCATTGCCGTTCCGCAATTGCAAGATCCAGCCGCGTTCGAGGCCGGATTGAAATCCTTATACGCCAAGCCGGAAGCTGTCAGCTTTGACACGCTTTTGTTGAAGGACGGCCGTATCTTCGAGCGCTATTCCCAGCCGCAAAGCATCGGCGAGGAGATTGTTGGGAGGGTGTGGAGTTTTCGCGATGTTACCCAGACTCGGCAACTCGAGGAGGAGCTTCGCCAAGCTCAAAAAATGGAAGCGGTAGGCCGCCTGGCCGGCGGCGTCGCCCATGACTTCAACAATCTGCTGATGCTGATCTCGGGATATGCCAACCAGATACTGGATGACAAGGAGCTTCCCTCGCAACACCGCGACTCGTGCGAACAACTGGTTGACGCCGCCGGTCGCGCCGCGGCCTTTACCCGGCAACTGCTGGCTTTTAGCCGGAAGAATCCCATGCTACCGGAAGTAGTCGACCTGAACCGCGTCGTCGCCGGCATGCAGAAAATGTTACAGCGGCTGGTTTCCGGCCGCATTCAACTGGTGTTGAATCTTTTCGGCGAACCCTTGCCGGTTTATGTTGATCCTTCGCAGATCGAACTGATGATCATGAACCTGGCCATCAACGCGCGCGACGCCATGCCTGACGGAGGGGTATTGACTCTGAGCACCACCCACGAGGTCCTGTCCGGAGATGACAAGGCGTCCGCCGATCAGGCCCGGGTGGATTATGTGCTTTTGCAGGTGGCTGATACCGGCTACGGCATGTCTGACGACATCAAACGCCATATCTTCGAACCTTTCTTTACCACCAAGGAAGTGGGCAAAGGGACAGGACTCGGCTTGTCCACGGTGTACGGAATTGTCGAGCAAGCCGAAGGGTATATCAACGTCGAGAGCCAGCCGAACGCGGGCAGCATCTTCCACATTTTTCTGCCCCGCTCCAAGCAGACTGTTTCAGAAAGGGCCAAGGTTCAGGACCTTCCGCCGGAGACGGGTCATGAAACCATTTTGTTGGTGGAAGACGAAACCGGCATTCGCACGATGACTCGCATGTACCTGGAGAGCCTGGGCTACAAAGTGTTGGAGGCGTCCAACGGGCGCGAAGCCTTCCAGATTTCCCGCCAGCACCAAGGCGTCATCGATCTTTTGCTCACCGATATCGTCATGCCGGGCATGCGGGGGGACGAACTCGTGCGCAAGGTTCGAGAGGAGCGTCCCGCGCTCGCCGTGATCTTCATCTCAGGTTATCCTGACCTGCAGGGCATGGATGCTAGTATCACCGTCCTGGAAAAACCCTTCACGTTTCCAGACCTGGGACGGTGCGTCCGTTCCGTCCTGAACGAGGCGCAGAAAGAGATGAAAAAGCGAGAAAAACCGCGCACCAAGAGGCCCGCCTGATTTTTGCCGAGCATTCCAGGCATCCGTGATTTCCGTGCTCTGCCGTGGCTTCTTTTACACTGGTGACCGGTTTCCATGTCCGCCTCTACACGCAATCTGTTGCTGATCTGCGCCGCCGCGTGGTTGCGCTCATTCGGGATCGGTCTGCTCGGCGTGGTGTTGGGGGTTTTCCTTTATCGCGAGGGCTTCAGCACGACCTCCATTGGTCTGGTTATCGCCGCAGGTCTGGCAGGCGCAGCGGCGGGCACCGTATTCGTCACACTGCGCGCTGATCGGCTGGGGCGGAAGCCGACCCTGTGCCTCCTGTCAGCGCTGACCGCGCTGGGCGCGATCCCTTTGGTCTTCCATTCAGGGCTGGCCGTTCTGCTGCCCCTATCGTTTCTGGGCATGCTGAACGGGATGGGTACAGACCGCAGTGCCGCCTTCGCGCTGGAACAGGCA
>CAZFRV010000378.1:0-5652 GCA_964521445.1 uncultured Acidobacteriaceae bacterium | reverse complement strand
TGCGGTAACTACGCCCGTCGAAGTCGGAGGATCTCATATGCGATCTGATATCGTGCCGGGGGCGATTTTCCCCGACTATGAGCTTTCCGATCACACCGCGAAACGCCGGAAGCTCTCCGAACTCCAAGGACAGCATCCCATGGTTCTCGTCCTCAGCCGCGGAGGTTTCTGCCCCAAGGACCGCCGGCAGGCGGAAGGACTCGTTCAGCTCCATCGTGAGCTCGAGGTTGCCTATTGCCGGCTGGTGACGATCAGCACGGACAACATCACGCTGACGAATGAATACCGCAGCGGAGTCGGCGCCCACTGGCCCTTCCTTTCCGACGCGGGGCGTGTCGTCCAAAAAGATCTCGACATCGCCGAATACACGGATCCTGTCAACAATCCCATGATCCCTCACACGATTGTCCTTGAGCCCGGTCTTGTTGTTCATAAGATCTACAACGGTTACTGGTTCTTCGGCCGGCCCACTGTGGAAGATCTCCGCCAGGACCTGCGTGCCGTTACCAGCAAATGCCGGCCGGACTGGGACATCACCACGCCCGCACTCAAAGCGGCGTGGCAGCAGGGCCGCAAGGAACTCTTCTATCCGTACGGCAAGACGTACCTCCAAACTCTCGGTGAACAGGATTAGGAGGTCTTCGCCTGACCCGAACTGAATTGGCGTTTGATAAAGCTTGGTTGGTTCAATGACGGTGCGCAACCATGAAAAGCTCGCATCCAACGGCTCTCTTCCGCTGCAGCCCTGGTTCTAAGCCGGCCATAGCTGCCCAGGCGACATTCGTTGTAGCAAACCGCGCAGCGATCAACAGCGTCAAACGGCGAGGAGGAATGATTCTATGGATCGCATGCTCGTAGTGGTTTTTGACAAGGAAAGCAAAGCGTATGAAGGGCAACAAGCCCTTCAACAGCTCGATGACGAAGGCAGCATCAGCTTGTACGCCTATGCCGTTCTAGCGAAGGGACCCGACGGGAAAGCAACAATCAAGCAAGGGGATGACTCCGGGCCGCTGGGGACTCTGCTCGGCACTTCGTTGGGAAGTCTTATCGGCCTGCTGGGTGGCCCGGCTGGTGTAGCGGTCGGCGCTGCTGCCGGTATGTTGGGCGGAGCGACGGCCGACCTGGACAACGCCAGGATCGGCGCCGACTTTATTGACGACGTCAATGCGGAGTTGCGGCCGAATCGGGTGGCTTTGGTTGCAGAAATTGAAGAGGAGTGGGCGACGCCCGTGGACACCCGCATGGAAGCGATCGGTGGGACCGTTTTCCGGCGTGCTCTCTCCGAGGTGTCTGACACGGCCAACAAAGAGGAAGCCGATGCCATGAAGGCCGACCTCGCCCAGCTGAAGGCTGAGCACAGCAAAGCTCGCGCGGACAGAAAGGCTAAGCTCCAGGAAAAGATTAACCAGCTCGATTCCAAGATACAGTCTTGGTCGCAGAAGGACAAAGACAGAACCGAAGCTGCGGAACGCCAAGTGAAGGCAAAACTACAGGTACTCAAAGAAAAAGCTACGGGTCAGAGAGCCAAAGTGTCGTAAAACCGGCCAAGACCGGCGGGCTACGGCCGCCATCGGCTTAAACATTCGCGACGGGCAGCGCAGCGAAAGAGGTTCGAAAACGCTGGGCAGAGTACTTCCTACCTGGCTAAGTCCTCTGTCGTGTCCTTAAGGTCAGTTCTCGGCGGAATGTTCCTTATCGTAAAATCAACATCTCTGATAGCGAGTGTGTTCGCGATCGGGCTGAGTCAAATAACGGTCCGATACTTTGAACGGCCACGTCGCGGGAGATTGATCAATGGAATATCGCCAATTAGGACGCTCCGGGTTCAACGTTCCGGTTCTAACGCTGGGAACAGGCACTTTCGGCGGAAAGGGCCGTTTGTCGGCGTGGGGGACCACGGATGTGGCCGAGGCAACGCGGCTCATCGATATCTGCCTGGAACACGGCCTGACCATGTTTGATAGCGCTGACATCTACTCCAACGGCTCAGCGGAGGAAGTGCTGGGCGCAGCGATCAAAGGGCGCCGCGACAAGGTGCTGATCTCCACCAAGGCCACCTTCCGCTCTGGCGAAGGCGCGAACGAAGTAGGCTCCTCTCGTTTTCACCTCACCCGCGCGGTAGAAGGTTGTTTGCGCCGCCTGGACACCGACCATATCGATCTCTTCCAGCTGCACGCCTACGATGCGAAAACGCCGCCGGAAGAAGTTCTCTCCACGCTGGATACGTTCATCCGCAGCGGCAAGATCGGTTACATCGGTGTTTCCAATTTCTCCGGCTGGCACCTGATGAAGGCGTTGGCGGTGGCCGACCGCTACGGTCTACCGCGCTATATCGCCAATCAAACTTATTACTCGCTGGTGGGGCGCGATTATGAATGGGAGCTGATGCCTCTGGGCCTCGATCAGGGTGTCGGGGCCGTTGTGTGGTCGCCGCTCGGTTGGGGACGCCTGACAGGAAAAATCCGCAGAGGCCAGCCGCCACCGCCAGAAAGCCGGCGCAATGTGAAGGCGTCCAATGACATCGGTCCGCCTGCGGACGAGGAATATGTTCACAAGGTGGTCGACGCTCTGGATGCAGTGGCAGCAGAGACAGGCAAGACAGTGCCGCAGGTGGCATTGAACTGGCTGCTGCAGCGGCCGACGGTTTCCACCGTCGTCATCGGTGCCCGCAATGAGCAGCAGCTGAAGGATAATCTGGGCGCCGTGGGCTGGAATCTCACAGCGGATCAAGTCAAGAAGCTGGATCAGGCGAGCACCGTGACCATGCCCTATCCGTACTGGCACCAGCGCCAGTTCAAGGAACGTAATCCTTTTCCGACGCGAGTGTGACGGCGCCGCCCGTTTGTTATCGTGTTTTTGTAGAATAGCTCGATGGAGAGCCGGCTGGAGATCGTTGGCCAATGGGTCGAACAGGCGCGCCGCGTCGTGGCGCTGACCGGCGCCGGCATCTCCACAGAATCGGGAATTCCTGATTTTCGCGGACCCCAGGGCCTGTGGACGCAAAACCCCAAGGCCGAGAAGCTCTCCGACATCCGCTTCTACATGGCCGATCCTGAAGTCCGCAGGCTGGCCTGGCAACAGCGCGTTGTTCATCCAGCATGGCAGGCGAAACCCAATGCCGGGCACCTGGCCCTGGTGTCCCTCGAGCAGAGTGGGCGGCTGCACGCGCTGGTCACGCAAAATATTGATGGCTTGCACCAGGTCGCCGGCAACTCCCCGGACAAAGTAGTGGAGGTACACGGCACCATCCACGAGGTTGTCTGTATGCGCTGCGACTGGCGCGGCCCCATGCAAGCCACGCTGGACCGTGTGCGCGCCGGAGAAGAAGATCCGGCTTGCAGAAGTTGTGGGGGCGTGCTCAAGAGTGCGACGATTTCATTTGGCCAGACGCTGGTACCGGAGGTCATTGATCGGGCCATGCAGGCAGCCCGAGAAGCCGATCTGCTTCTTGCCATCGGCACCAGTCTCAACGTTTACCCGGTCGCCAACACCATACCCCTGGGAAAATCCGCGGGAGCCAAGGTCATTATTCTAAACGCCGAGCCCACCCCGATGGACGGGATGGCCGACTCCGTGCTGCGAGGAATGATCGGGGAGATCCTTCCCAGGTTGGTACACAGCAGCCACACACGCAATATTTCACGCGTCTAAATTCGCCGCCAAAAAGGATGAGCTAAGGTTCCATGATGGAAGGTGCACAAGCAGGAAAAGCAGCCATGCAACCGGAAGAGGAACGGGAGCATCTGGCGCTCGCGGCCAGAATCTCGGGCGTTGAGGCGGAGATCGTTCTCCCCGCGAGGCGTGAAATTGCCATGGCTCGAATGCGGCTGCACTACTTGGACTGGGGCACTGCCGGTCGGCGGCCCATGGTGTTCCTTCATGGCGCTGCGCTGAATGCCCACACCTGGGATGTCGTTTGTCTCATCCTGCGCCAGCAGCATCACTGCTATGCCATCGACCAACGCGGGCACGGCGAAAGCGCGTGGGCCGAGGACGCCGACTATACCGGCGACGCGCACCGCGGAGATATTGAAGCTTTCGTTGCTTCCCTGGGCCTGGATCAGTTCGTGCTTGTGGGCCACTCGATGGGTGGATTCAACGCCTTCAATTACGCGTTCCACCACAGCCACCGCCTCGCTGCCCTGGTGCTGGTGGACGCCGGGCCCAGCATGCTGGCCAAGGGCGCCAGGCGAATCGTTGACTTTGTAACTCAAACCGCGGAGCTGGATTCATTGGAAGAGGCCATCGAGAAGGCCATTGCGTTCAATCCACGACGCGATCCCCGGCTTTTGCGGCGCAGTCTGCTCCACAATTTTCGCCGGAGTCCTTCCGGAAAATGGGTGCGGAAGACCGATCTTCGCATGTGGCACGGCAATCTAAATCGCGTACAGGAACGCCAACGGTTGGAGGAGCGCTTCCGGCAAGCGCGGCGTGTGAGTTGTCCCACGCTCATCGTGCGCGGCGGGCTAAGCGACGTATTCACCACCGAAGACGCGCAGAAGCTGGCAGCGGACTTCTCAGATGGACACTATGCACAAGTTGGCGAGGCCGGACATACTGTGCAAGGCGACAATCCACGCGTCTTCGCGGATGTACTGTCCCAATTCCTCGGGAAAGTGCTGCCGTAGGACCGTTTGATCTGCAATCCAGGATCCCTCTTCAGCGTGAATTAGACTGTCACGTGGAAAAGGAGTTGAGGCAGTTATGGCAAATTCGGAAATCCGGCACTACGAGGCACGCGCAGCCTCCACCGAAACTTTTGGTCGCGTCTTGTGCAGTGTTCGCAATCACCACTTCGTGATCGACGGGCCTGAGCAGAACGGCTGCCCCGGTGAGGAAGTCACTCCCGCTGAAATGTTCCTTTCGGCGGTCGCTTCTTGCGGAGTGGAATTGATCCAGGTCCTGGCAAAGTCTTCCAATATTCCTTTGCAAGGAATTGCAGTAGAGATTCAAGGCCTCATGGACCGATCCAAGCCGGTGCGCTCGGATGTGTCACTGTTCAACTCCGTGAGCCTCCACTTCAAAATGCAAGGGGTCAGCGATGGAGCCGCAAAACAGCTCGTCGAGAAATTCAAGGGCAGGTGACCGCTGTACGGCACGGTCGCGGTCGCGACCCCAGAGGTTCATGTCGAATACGTACTCCAAGATTGACCATCGCAGCGTAGCCACGCCGGCCTCTCTTTGTCTGCCGTCCCCGTTCTTTTATATGCCTTGACACGCATATGCCCTGCGACGTATATTATGGCGTGGAATCTGTGTTCGAAATCATTGCGGAGCCGAACCGCCGCGCGATATTGAGCCTCCTGGTCTCGTCACAACAGTCGGTTGGAGAGATCGAGCATCAACTTCACATGCCGCAGCCGACGGTGTCAAAGCACCTGCGCGTGCTGCGCGAGGCGGGTTTCGTGGAATCCACGGTGGACGCACAGCGCCGTCTCTACCGGTTGAAACCTGAACCACTTCAGGAGATCGATGCCTGGCTGGCTCCGTTCCGCCGGTTCTGGTCCGCTCATGTAGATGCTCTCGAGCGCCACCTCGACCGCATGGACGAGTCCATACCAGCCAAAAGAAAGACAAGGAGAAGACGCGGCCCGAACCGCGACCGGGACATAGGAGAAACGAAATGAAAATCAAGTTGACCAGCGTCTACGT
>CAZFRV010000377.1:0-13246 GCA_964521445.1 uncultured Acidobacteriaceae bacterium | reverse complement strand
TCTACACCACGCCCGTGGTCTACCTGTACCTGGACCGCTTGCGCTTGCGAGCGGGCCGGCTGAAAGCCCGGATCGTCGGACGCTTGCCCAAAAGGGAACCGCTGCCCGGACCGAGCGGAGATTAACCCCGAGAGATCGCCGTGATCGCAACGGGATCGCGCGATATCGCCGTGATCGGAGCTTCCCCAATCATGACGCCATCGAGATGGGCTGATGCTCCTTGATCTCTGGTTTCTCTGCGTCAATCTGCGCTCTGCGGCAAAAATGGCCTTCCGACCTCGGCGATCACGTTGCGATTCCGGCGATATTTTCACGATTGCAGTAGAATTTCACAGGAGTGAATGCACCAGCGATCTCGCGACCGGATGCCGCTACGCTCAGCAAACTCGGTTGGGCCTGGGTGGCGTTTTGCCTGGCCGTGGCCTTGCACGTGACCGACGAGGCATCCACCGGCTTCCTCGCCGTCTACAATCCCACCGTGCTCGCGTTTCGTCCCCACGGCTGGTGGTTTCCCCCGACCTTTGAGTTTCGCACCTGGCTCACGGGATTGATCCTTGCCGTGCTTTTTGGGCTGGCGCTTTCGCCTTTGTTCTTTCGCGGCAGCCGCTGGGTGCGGCCTCTGGGATATTTCGTGGCGATCGCGGCAGGAATCCTGAATGCGCTCGGCCACATCACGGGGACGATTCTAGGGCACACAGTCACCGCCGTGAGCTTCCCCCGGCCCATGCCGGGATTCTATTCTTCGCCCATTCTGCTGGCGGCCGCCGTGTATCTGCTGTTTCGTTTGGCGAGGTCCGCTTCGGCTTCGTCCAGGGGAGCTTACTAGGTGAATGTCTCACCGGGCCGGATGTGAATGAAAACATTGTCGCTGTTCTTCAACGGAGACGCATCGATGCCGTGAAAGTGAAGGTTGGTTTCCTCGGACGATCGATTACGCAGAGTGACCGTCAATCTGTCCCCCGACTGAAGACGCCACACTGGTGGCAGGTACTGGCCGTTGTAAAGCATCCCTTGAAATTGCTGATCTCCGAGTGTGTAAGCCGCGGGAGCCGCAACCAGATCGACGTGAAGTTCTCCGTGGCGGCTATAGAGCATCGGTGGGTTCGAAAGAGTCGGGTGCGAACGATCGGTGTCTTTCTGGCCGCCGCTGTAAGGCCATATTGCCACGCAAACGACAAAGGCTAGAGGTGTCAGCCTCCGCATGCAAGCCCCTGACTGCAAAAGTCAAATAGAGTCATCGATTGGCCTCGAAGATGCCTCGGCGGTGAGCCGGCAGCGCGACCAGTCTAGTGCGCTTTGGCGGGATTCTCGGCTTCGGCGGCTTGCTGTAGAGCGCGCTTCTTGCGGCGGCTGAGAATAAAGGGCCGCCGCCGGCGGCGCTCCACGCGCTTATCGATCTTCTTCCAGAAGCCCCAGAAGTAATCCACGGCGGAGATCACCGAAACTGCCACCATGAACCAGATGGACATGTAAGCAGTGAGACGTACCGGGATGACGATGACCCCGAACACCCACTCATACCAGCGTAGCGCCAGGATGGCGGCCACGACCGAGACGATCTGGATGACCATCTTAAACTTGCCCAACTCGCTGGCTTCGATGGTAAAGCCTTCCGAGGCAGCGATGGAGCGCAGGCCGGAGATGAGAAACTCGCGTCCGACAATGATGATTACCACCCAGACGCTCACGATGGCGGGGATCAGTTGGGCCAAGGTGATATACAGCGCGGCAATCATGAGCTTATCGGCCAGGGGATCGAGCAGCATGCCCATGGTGGTGATCTGTCCGCGACGGCGGGCCAGGTAGCCGTCCACACCATCGGTAATCGAGGCCAGGATAAAGAGGCCAGAGGCCAGCACTACGCGCCGGGTGTCTCCCGGAGCGCCGAAGTAGTGGGTAGTAAGAATCCAGACGATCAGCGGGATAGCCGCGATACGCGACAGCGTGATGTAGTTCGGCAGGTTCACAACGGACGAGCTGTCTTGGAAACGACTGATTCGATTATCCTAGAATATCCCACCCTTGCGCAAACCCATGGCCAGGCTACTTCTTGCCGGAAACCGTGTTCAAGCACCGAGTATACAGCTCCAGCAGCTGGCCCGCATAGTCTTCTGCTTTGCTGTCGGAGCCACCCTGAAATCCCGGGCCCTGGCCGCTGGTTTTGCCATATCCGGTGGTGGCGGCGATGAATTTCATCAGGTCCAGGGCAATGTCTTCGTTGCGCCGGGCGCCTACAAGTCCTGAGAGTGGGTCCATGGTGCCTCCGAGAATACAACATAAGATGCAGACATTGTAGTTCGAGATCGGATCATCGGGACATCGGGAGAGATCGCCGGAATCGCCGTCATCGCAACGTGATCGCCGAGATCGGAAAACCATTTTGCGCAGACTGCCGGGAATTCCGATGACGGCGATGTCGCGCGATCACGTGCGATCCCGGCGATCTCTTTACTTGGTCCCAATCTCCCGATGATCTGATCACTCTGATAGCATCTAAGAGTTGAGCCTATGGACCTTACCTGGGTGACGGACCGCATTGGCGTGGGCGGCGGCATTTGGAATGACCAGAACATGACCGAACTGGTCCGGCTGGGCGTGACCCACGTCATCAATATGCAGATCGAGTTCGACGACCGTCCCCTGGCGGAGCCGTATCCGGTTACGGTCTGCCACAACCCTACCGACGACGATCTTCAGCCCAAGCCGCCGCGCCTGTTTCGGCCGGCTGTAGAGTTCGCGCTGCGCGCCCTGGACGATCCGGAAAGCAGAATCTTCATCCACTGTGCCGCCGGAGTGCATCGTGCTCCCATGATGGCCCTGGCTTTGCTGCGGGTGCTCGGGTGGTCGCTGGAGGATGCCATGGAGCTGATCCAGGGCCGTCGTGAGGTGGTTGACTTTGCCGATGTGTATGTAGAGAGCGTGGAAGATTTCGTCAAGGTGTATGACGGAGCGCGTAAGGCCGGCGCAGCCAAGCCCTTGGGATCGCCCAAGGTGTAAGCCGCTTCACCAGGAACCGGAGATATAGATACCGTTGTGATCGCAGTCTTCCAGGCTAGCGGCACTGACCGGGTAAAGAGAATCGCGCACCACGCGATGGAAGTCCCTGGCTTTGGATGACATGCCCAGGCGCGGCAATTCCGAAAGATAGGTTTCGGGGAGCGGGCGAGCAACGCGGGTGCCTGAACCCACTCGTCCATTCAAGTATCCTGCGGCCGTGAGGTTTTCGTACGTTTCCAAGACCGTGTTTCTGGAGACGCCGAGGTGCCAGGCTAAAACCCGCGTCGATGGCAGGCGTTGACCCGCAACCAGCTGGCCATTGATGATTTGCCCACGGAGGGCCAGGCATAACTGGCGGCGAAGCGAAAGCCTCGACTTCCGCCTCAGCGAAATCCTGGGAACAGGCAAAGATCGTGCTCGCTTAGTCATAACGTGTCTATAACACGGCCTGGAACCGCCGGGCTGGGCCAAAATGGCTCTTGCCTTCCCAAGCCTTTGACCTAGACTCTGAATGAACTTAGCACAATCCAAGGAGGAGAGCATGATTTCTGGAGCGGTTCCCACTGTTTTTGTCTCGGATATGGATCGATCGGTTCGCTTCTACACTGACGTTCTGGGGCTGACCCTGAATCAGCGGTTTGGAAATGATTGGGCTTCCATCAAGGCTCCTGGCGGTGTGGCTATCGGCCTGCATCCGGCATCGGAACAATCGCCTGCCGGGCGCAACGGATCGATCACCATCGGGTTCACGTTGGACGAACCGATCGATCAAGCCGTGGATCGCCTGCGGAAACAGGGCGTAAAGTTCACCAAAGACATTTTCCAGGAGGGGCCTTCCCGCGTTGCGCATTTTACCGACCCGGATGGGAACGAGTTCTACATCATCGAGCTGCGAGCTGAATGGCAGCAATACGCGCCGAGTAGGTCGGTCGCATAGCTGGCGCTTCATTGCGGCGCCAGGAAAGAACTCCTTCACGCTGGGTCTTGTCTCCGCTTGTACAATTGACACCTTATGCCCACCGAGGCGGTCCAGCACGTGCGGCGTATGCGCGGCGGGGCGCAAGCGCAACTGATGCGCGCCCGAGACGGCCACTTCTACATCGTCAAATTCCAGAACAACCCGCAGCACTTGCGGGTGCTGGCCAACGAGCTCCTGGCCTCGCGTCTGGCCGAACGCGCCGGCTTGCCCGTGCCGCCGTCAGAGGTGATCGAGGTCAGCCCGTGGCTGATCGAAAACACCCCGGAGCTGCGCATCGAACTCGGCGGCAATCGCATCCCTTGCTCGGCGGGCCTGCAGTTCGGCTCGCGCTGCGTCTGCGATCCCGGCGAGGGCCTGATCTTCGACTATCTTCCCGAAAGCATGATGGCCCGGGTGAAGAATCTCACCGCCTTCGCCGGCATGCTGGCGGTGGACAAGTGGCTGGGCAACGCCAACGGCCGCCAGGCGGTCTTCTGGAAGAAAGGCCCGGAAAGGAAGTACAGCGCGAGCTTTATCGACCACGGCTATTGCTTTGACGCCGGCGAATGGAACTTTCCCGATGCCGCGTTGCGCGGCGTCTATGCCCGCAACTGCGTGTACGAGCACGTGATCGGATGGGAGTCCTTCGAGCCGTGGCTCTCATGCGTGGAGAACTTTGACCCGGAGATAGTCCGCGAGATCGCCGGAGAAATCCCGCCGGAATGGACGGGTCACGACTGGCGGACGCTGGAGAAGCTGGTGGAAGCAATTGTGGAGCGACGGTCCAAGGTGCGGGAGCTGATTCGGGCCTTCCGCGACTCCTCGCGACAGCCCTTCCCGGCATGGGAAGAGACCCCGAAGAAGGCCACGCAAGGACGAGGAACAATGGTGTAACGATGACCGAGATGGAAAAATGTAATTTCTTCCTGCTGCGTTACGTGCCAGACGCGGTCAAGAACGAATTCGTCAACGTTGGGCTGGTCCTCCTGCCGCAGGCCGGAGCGGCCGAGCTCCGCTTCACCCGCGACTGGTCGCGCGTGAAATGCCTGGACCCGCAAGCCGACCTGGAGCTACTGGAAGCCATGGAAGGCGACCTGCGCGAAAAGCTGCGCTCCTTGAACGGCGACCGCGATTTTATCCTCCGCAAGATCCAGGATTCGTTCTCGAACGCCGTGCAGACGTCGGAGTTCAAGGCCTGCGCCGCGGCTTCACCGGCCGCCGAAGCCGACGAACTGGCCCGCCTCTACCTGGAACGGAAACGCCCCCGCCAGCCCCGCGAGACCGGCGGACGCCAGGCCATCTTGGCGGCCATGCGCCAGGAATTCGAGAGCGCTGGTGTATGGCGCGCCCTGCGCAAGGAAATCCGAGTTGCCGACTATACGCGGCCGGGCGACCCGCTAAAAATCGACTGCGGTTATAGCTCGAACGGTACCGTGAAGCTGTTCCACGCCTTGGGATTGGCCGCGGACGCCAATGCCGCGAAAATCCTGGCCTTCAGCTTTCCTCCGTTTGCCGAGGGAGTGCGAAAAAAAGAAGGCAAGCACGCGCAGTTGACCGCGGTGGTAGAAGACGATCTGCCGCGCGACGAAGAGCAAATCGTGTTTGCCATGGAGACCTTGAGCCACCAGGGGATCAACGTGGCGCCACTGGCGCAGATGGCGTCGCTGGCGGCGGTTGCTGCCAGGGAGATGGGGATGGGTTAGCACAGCCCGGGCTTGTCATTTCTTGCTCAATTGTTGCCTGTGAGGTCACTTGCGTTATGAAGTTGCTACTTGCGTCCGTGCTTTTTTTGTTCTCTACAACTCTGCCTGCGCAAAGCGTCCCCCACGAGAGAGGCGTAGCCCACACGGATCAAGTCGACCTCGGGTATGAGACCTTCGGCACCCTGGGAACGGCGCTTCCCGTGATCCTGGTCAATGGCGGGCCTGGGCTCGCACATGCTTACATGATGCAGAACGACGTGTGGGAGCGTATAGCTAGAAACCGCTTCGTCGTCTTCTATGACCAGCGTGGCACGGGCGCATCGAAGCGCCTCCAGCCTGGAGCGCCGCAGTCCATGGATGCGCAAGTGGCGGACCTGGAGGCGGTGCGCCAAGCTCTCGGACTTGCCAAGTTTGCCCTGGTAGGCGATTCCTACGGCGGGCTGCTCGCCATGGCCTACGCCGCTTCCCATCCTGAGCATGTGGCAAAACTAGTACTCTCCGACTCTCCGGGGCCCTCGTGGACGAGCATTGTGCACTTGCTGCCGGAGGTCTTTCCCGATATCGAGGAACAGAATGCTAAGGAAGAGGAAAGGCTGGGCCCGTCTACGGACGCCGCGGCCAGGGCCAGCCTGCGCAACCACTTCCGTATGATCTTCTACTCGCCTGAGAAACGCGACATGTACATGAGTCATATGGGCGATCTGGGATACGAACCGATGGTTGCCGCAGCGGTTGCCAAGGCAACTGCCAGCATGGATCTCACGCCAAAGCTGGCCGGTTTTCAGTTTCCTGTGCTTGTCATCACGGGTCGCTACGATATGAATGTCGCTCCACTCACGGCCTGGCGCCTCGCGCATGCGATTTCCGGCGCGAAAATCGTCTTCTTCGAGCGGAGCGGGCATTTGCCCTCGTACGAAGAGCCGGAGAAGTATGTGGCGGTATTGGAAGACTTCTTGACCGGACGCTGAGTGTGGCTCGCATTCATTCCTGCCGACACCAAAGCCCCTAACGCTCCGGAACTCAGGACTTTCGCCATCACGGGAAACCCTCTGGCCTGATTGGAAAAAATAGGGTTCCATTCTCGAGTTGCCAGAGGTAAAACAAGGTGAGCCAGGGAACCTTTGCGCTCCCTGTCGAGGTGATCTCATGAATCGGAAAGAATCGTGGTCTCCAGGGGAGGCTGGCATGATCGTTGCAACCCTGCGTGGGCTGTTCTTAGTTTGCGTTGTTCTGGTAGGCTCCGTCTTTGCTTTGGCTCAGGGGCCTCCGCTAACCGTCGGGCCGCTGACCGTAGCCGTTCCATCAGGATGGTCGACCCAGCCCGACAGCGTTTCCGTCAAGGTTTATTCCCCGGATTCAACGCCGCAGCAATACCTCCAGGTGGAAATCTTTCCTCCCCAAGAGACGCCGGACGACGTTCGCGCGCATCATTCCATGATTCTAAGAAATCTGGCCGCCTTGATCCCGCCCGGTTCCCCGCAGCAAAACGGCGTGTTGGGCCAATTCATCTGGACCAGGTTTGTGATGCACAATCCCGGTGCCAGCCAACTGCAAGCTATGATTCTGTACAGCGCAAAAGCAGGTTCTCAGTACATTGGCATCAGCGTGGACGCGACAACCCCGGACATTCTTTCCCGGAATCTCCCGGCGCTCGAAGCCATGGTGCGTGGCGCTATTATCGGCGGCGCTTCTGCGGCGCCTGGTTCTTATTCAGCCCCTCCTGCGGGTGCGGGCAATTCGGTCGGTCCGCAATCGAATGCAACCGGCGTGGCCACGGTGAGTGAATATGTGTTTACGATGCCGCCAGGGTGGATCGGCACCAAGTATTCCGATGGGGTACTGGGGCTCATGTCGCCTGTCTTCGGCAGTGAACGATGCATCATCAACATCCTGCCCATGCGACCGGCGGGCGCCAATCTGCTGGCCGACGCTTATTCTGTCTTTCAGGATGTCTGGAAGGACTATCAGCTCACCAATCAAACCCCCCGCGGCTCCGAAATGCCGCAGTCTGACGTGCACGGTATCTCCGGGCAGGGCTGGGAGTACGTGATCGTAAAAAGAGGCATTGCCCCCCGGGGCTCGCGCGAATCCCGGCTGGGTTTCGTCTTTGTCGCCAAGCTGAACAATCGCCTGGCGGTCATTTCCGGGCTTTCCAAGGACCCGCTGGTGAGCGCGTGTATGGGGGAACTGCAGCACAACGTATGGCCCAGGTTTTTCTATAGCTTGAGCTTCAAGAGTTGGACTCCCACAGAGCAGTCCGCCGCGATGCGCAACAAGATAGCGGGGGTTTGGACAATCGCCAGTGCTACCGCCGCCAGCCGCTTTACCTTCGCCGCCAACGGCCGGTATGCGGGCGCAGCCGCCTCTCAGCAATACAGCAACATTTCCAACAGGGAAGTCTTGACAACCACACAAGGATTCTTCGGCGACGGTGCGTACAACTTGCGAGGCAACGCCATCACCTTGATCCCTGACAGTCAAAAGAACAATCCCGAACCGGGCTTCATCCGGGTGGAAGAGGAAAGCAAGGATGGCGGCAAAACGTGGGTGGAATACCTGTATCTGCTGAGAACAAGCTCTGTTAACGGCGAGGAGTACGAGGCGCGTTACTCCAAGAAGTAATGGGCGCCTACTTCTTCGTGCACTTGGCTCTCGGCGCCGTCTCTTTTCCCCAGCCAAAGGCGCGGAAGCGGTCGCCTTCCACGATCTTGGTGCGGATGCCGTTGAGTACTGCGGGGATGAGCGGGCGATCCATGCCGGTGATCACGTAAATGACGATGGCGGGTTCGGTGGGATTATCGCTGCTCCGGCCGACGCCCACGCCCTGGACGCCGCCAGACTGTGCCATCAGCTTGTCAGCGTGGCTTTCTTTCACGGCAATGGCCTGGCCCATCTCCTGCGCACTTAGAACGGGTACCGACGACGGCCCGGTTTGGGCGGCGATCACCTTGGTGCGGACGCCGTCAATCACCGCGAGGATGGGCGTTCGCGGGAATCCCGAGAGGTGAATTACAAGCGCAGCTTCTTGAGGGTTATCTTCACTGACGCCGGCAGTGACGGACTCGATCGTCGGATCCTGCATCAAGCCCGGCGCATTTCTTCTTTGTGCCGCCGCCGCCCGCGCGCGTTCTTGCGCGGAGAGCGCAGCGAAACTTGGCGCCAGCGGGGTCGAGAGATTACTGGTCGTTGGGGCGCAGCTCACCGCGCGGTCGATCCCGCCGACAATGGCCGGCGTTCCCGACCCGTTCGTAAATGCCGCGATGACGTCCTGGATAGGATTGGCGGAAGTGCTGGTGGAGTTCCCGCCGTACAGCAGGGCCACCGGGCGCGCGGTGTCGGTGGTGACGATCAGCGAGCCCGAATCGCCGGCAGCGCTGAAACTGCCACCATTGATGATGACTTGGTTGGCGAACGTGGCGGTGAAGGCCGTGGCGCCACCGCAAGATGCGTCATACACCACGCTGACGGTAGTGGCGACCGACTGCAAAATGGAGCAGGTCAGCCCGGTGCTCCGGCCGCTTTTGGCGACGCCTTCATTCGTCGCCAGCACGTTGGCGGCGTTCGCCAGCGTGGCGGATGGCGGCGCGGCTCCGATCGAGCTGGCTAAGGCGGGCCCGATGTCCAGGATCGTTCCCGAGACATCCACTTGTCCGGGCACAATCGCGGCGATGGCCGCATCCACGTTGCTGGGCGCTGGGCCGCATGGCGCAGGTTGTCCGGCGCAAGCCCCGGTGGTGCTGATGTTGGTTGGCTTCAGCGCCGCATGCTCGCTCAAGTTGGCCACCGTCGTTCCCGGACTACAGTTGTTGTCCACCAGGCCGGGCTGGTCGATAGGGTCGTCCGCCGTTCCCGTGTCGGACTTGTCCAGCACGTGGTTATTGCTCAAGATGTAAAACGTGCTGCCGCGCTGGATCAGGCTGCCCAGGGTGCCGGAGCAGCAGGTAGTCGATTTGCTGGTGGTAACTTTGTCGGTGGCGTTGCCCCCGGAGGTTCCGAGCATGACCGGAACCGTCTGTGCCATACGGTTGTCGTTGGGATACTCGACCGTTACCTGCGCCGTTCCCTTGGTCGCAGGGGTCGACTGCAGGGCCGCGGTAATCGTGACCGTGATCGGAGACGCAGGACCGGGGAAAAAAGACGGCGCGGTATAGTTTCCCTTCTGGTCGATGGTCCCCGGGGCGTTACCAACGCTTACGCTCCAGGTCACTGTCACCGGCTGACCGTTCGGCCCGGTGGCGGTGAAGGCTTGATGCGCGTTGAGCCCCAGCGTAACTACCGACGGCGAAACGCTCACGTTGGGCACAGGTGTAGCCGTCGGCGTGGGCGTGGAGGGCGGAGTGCTTGAGCCTCCGCTACAAGAAATCAGAGCCAACAGCAGGGCACAGGCGCAAAAGGCTTTTGCCATTCCATGATTCGGAATCCACTCTTCGGGAAACAGTTGCTTGGAAGCGAAGTGTCCTTAGGACACTCCTCACGGACGGCGGAAACGAGAGCTTTTACCCGATATCTTCGTTAAAGCCTTCCAAATATTCGCGCACCGCGACCATAAACTGATCGGCATCGGCGCCATCGATGATGCGGTGATCGTAGCCCAGCACCAGGCGAATGATATGGCGGACGGCGATGGAGTCGTTACCGTCGGCGTCGGTGACCACCACCGGCTCTTTGAAGATGCCGCCCATGCCCAGGATGGCTACCTGCGGCTGCACGATGATAGGTGTCCCGAACTGCGGCCCGTAAATGCCGGGATTGGTGATGGTGACGGTGCCGCCCTGGACCTCGTTGGGAACAAGCTTTTTGGTGCGAGCGCGTTCGCCGAGGTCGCTGATCGCGCGTTGCAAGCCCACAAAGCTAAGGTTCTCCGCTCCCTTGACCACCGGGACGATTAATCCCCACTCCAGGGCCACGGCGATGCCGATGTTGATGTTCTTGTGGTACTGGATGGCGTCGCCCACTACGGACGAGTTGACCACCGGCTTCTTGCGGATGCCGTGCATCAGGGCCTTGGCGATGAACGGCATGAAAGTCAGCTTTGCGCCATGGCGCTCCTCCCAGCCTTTGCGAGCTTTTTCGCGGAACTTGACGATGCGCGTCATGTCCACTTTGAAGATGGTGTGGACGTGGGCGCTGGTGCGGCGCGATTCCACCATGCGCTCGGCAATCTTCCGGCGCATCGGGGTCATAGGCACCAGCTCGCCGGCAAGCTCTTGGACGGTAGGCGTGGGTGCTGCCGGAGCCGCGGGTCTTTGAACCGGCGGCGCCGCGGGCGCTGGCGACGGGGTGCTGGGACGGGCTGCCGGCGGCGCGGCTACCGCTGCTGACGGGCCATGCTGCTGGATGAAATTCAGGATGTCGTTCTTGGTGATGCGTCCACCCATGCCGGTGCCGGACACTCCTTCCAGGCTTACGCTGTTCTCGCGGGCGATGCGGCGGACCAGCGGTGAAGAGCGCAGGCGTTCGCCGGAGGGAGCCGCAGGCGGCGCAGACGGACGCGCACTGGCCGCAACAGCAGCCGGCGCTGCCACCGGTTGAGGCGTTCGAACCGGAGCCGCCGGTGATGGAGTGGATGGAGCCGCTACAGGTTGGGCGGGAGCGCTGGGACGTGCTGGTGCCGCGCCGCCGATGACGGCCACCACGGTATTTACCTGTACCGTGGTTCCTTCCTTGACTTTGATTTCGCTCAGCACGCCGCTGGTGGGCGCGGGAATCTCCGCGTCAACTTTGTCCGTGGAGATCTCAAACAGCGGCTCGTCACGCTGGACTTTATCGCCCACTTTCTTGAGCCACTTGGTGATGGTGCCTTCGAAAATCGACTCGCCCATCTGCGGCATGACCACGTCAGCGCCGCCCCCGGCGCCGCCGTTGCCGCCGGCCAAGGCTGGCGCGGGCCCGGCTGCCTGAGTGGCTGAAGGCGATGGCGGAGTGGACGCGCCATCGTGCGCAGGAGCTTTGCTCGCCGCCGGCGGTGTTGCGGCCTTTGCCGGCTGGGGCGGCTGGGGCGACGCAGATGCGGCGGCTACCCCGCTGCCGTCGGCGTCAATCACGCCCACCACCGTATTCACCTGGACCGTAGCTCCTTCTTTGACCTTAATCTCGCGCAGGACGCCGGCCGCAGGGGCGGGAATTTCGGCATCCACCTTGTCGGTGGAGATTTCGAACAGCGGCTCATCGCGCTGGACCTTGTCCCCAGGCTTCTTCAGCCACTTGGTGATGGTCCCTTCGAAAATCGACTCGCCCATCTGGGGCATGGTTACGTCAGTCGGCATGGATTCCTTCCATGAATGTCAATCGCGTGGTTAGTAACTAGAAATTATAAATGACGGACGCCGCGAGCGCCGACGTCTTAAACCCGGCGCCCGAGTGGAATAACGATGAGCACGTACTGGCGACAACGCCAGGAGCTAACTACTTCTTGTGTTCGTAGTACGCGCCGATGATCAGCCCGATGTCCACGGCTGCGGCGGGATCGAGATCGACAAACTCAAAGCCGGCGTAGTCTTTGCCGGCCGAACGGGCGCGCGCGTTGATGGTCACGCGGATGTTTTCCTTCGGTTCGTGGATGGTGAAGTTGTAGATCTTGTTGTCTTTGCTGTAATCCTTGTCGGGTTCCATCATGAAGCCGCCGCGCGCCAATTGGCGGAGAATGCCAGCTTTCTTGCCTTTGACGTCGAATACCATGACCTGGGCTTCGCGGGAGATATCCACGCGTTCAAACCTGCGTTTGTCGGATTTTTGCGCTTCCGGCATCTGCTTGATCATTGCACCTGCTCTCCGAATGCGCTGACGGGATCAATGTCCACGGGCACGTCTTTGACATTCGCTAAAGACGATTTTAACTCAGCCGGCATAACTCCATATTTCTGGAACCATTGCTCAGCGCGGTTCCTGTCGCCGGTGGCCTCAATCTCCAGCAACTCCTTGGCCAGCGAAGCAACGGCGCCCGGCATCTTGGCGTAATCGATGGCGTAGCTGCCGGTCTTGGCGTCACGGGTAATGGCGCCCTGTTCCGAGAGATAATTGAACTCCATCATCTCCGCGCGGCCATGGGCCTCAGCCACACCAAAGCGCACGGTGCGGAAGATTCCGGCAACATACGATGCGTAGTACTCCGCGGCTTTGTCCTTGGGCAGGATGCCTTTCTCGATCAGCCAGTTCAGGCCGAACAGGCCCACCACGTCGGCCTTGGCTTCCTCCAATCCTGAATACGCCGGCCCGATGGACTGGCGAATGTCAGCCTGGCCGGCGCTGGTACGGGCATAGGCCGGGCCCAGCCCATGGCTGATCTCATGCATCAGCACCACGGTCAGGTAGCCCTCCATGGAGGCCAGAGCGGCCTGGTCATTGCGCATGAGCAGCTTGCCGATGGGCAGGACGATGTAGTTCACGCGGGCGTCCATGAAATTCTTGAAGAAGATCTTCTTGGTGCCTTTTTCCTGGTGAATGCGGGGATCGTTGGGCAGATTGTCGGCTACAGCCTGGTAGCCGTGACGCAGATCGCCGCCGCGAAAAGGCGCGCCCATCACCTCCATAGGCGTACTGTGGCCCTGCAAGGAAGGCTTATCCTCGGCGGCCAGCGGCAGCGCCTCCT
>CAZFRV010000376.1:0-9410 GCA_964521445.1 uncultured Acidobacteriaceae bacterium | reverse complement strand
ATGTTGTTAACCATGTTGTGGCGGAGTTCGGTGGGCTCGTTGAAGACGATGATCTCAGGATGTTTGTAGTGATAATAGAGGCCCGTGGAATAAGACCATAGCTCCCCATCGTCATCCACGCCGGGGGCTACGCTCATCACGTGCCAGCCGTGCTCGTCGATGATTCGGAGGAAATCCTCGTCAATCTTCTTGAGACCATCGCGTTTCTTTGGGTCCAAAGGCATCCGCAGGAGAGTACCAGGAAACCAATATGGCGGCAAAATGATTGTGAGTGTGCGCGAGTCGAAATAGGCCCGAGCGCAGCGCTTGTTCACCTGAAGTGTTTCCGGCGAGGCCGAGGGATCTACTCCGCCGTCGCTTCGGGACTGGCGTTCATCGCTCATGCGTGACTGCAGCGGAGCAGGTCCCTCGCGCCGCTCCCCTCGCAAGTTCGGGTTCGCGGGTTCGGGATGATCTGTCGCGGTGGATGCCGGGGCGCCCCTATCCCGCACGCGCTCTACGCCGGGATCGCCGACGTGCAGAAGGCGCAGCGGTGCGCAGCGATGGGTATGGTGCTGAGGCATTCCGGGCACTGCCTGGTCGTGGGATCGGCAGGGGCAGCCCCGCGCGCGGCCAGCTTCTTCCAGGCGTTCATCGGCGCTACGATGAAGAAGTACACGGCGGTCGCGACCAGCAGGAAGCTGATGACGGCATTCAAGAACGAGCCGTAGGCGATGACCGATCCATTGACGGTCAAGGTCAGGGCTGAAAGATCGGGCTTACCGAAAACAGCCGCGATCAGCGGCGTAATGACGTTAGCGACCAGCGAAGTCACAAGCGCGCCGAACGCCGCGCCCATCACCACGGCCACGGCCAGGTCCACCACGTTGCCCCGCATGACGAACTCGCGAAATCCCTTGAGCATGAATTCCTCCTCAATTCGTTCGCTTCATTCTAGCGATTGTGTCATGCCAAAGGGGCCAGCTTTATCAACTGGCGATCGAGACAACCTGATGGATCGATCGCGGCTCAGGGCACTATGTACTGTCCACTCGCTTGTACGGTCGAGACGGAGTTGTTGGCCGGAATGGGTTGCGTCTGCGGGAAGAAGGTAAAGTTTGGCACTGTCGCGCCCTGGATCGAGGCCACCCAGAAGACCGGCGTGCTCGAAGGCGGGTTCAAGGGAAAGCCGCTGAGCGACGTCAAGTTGGGAATGGCCATGGTAGTAGATCCGGCCATGAAGTTTTTGGTCGCGACGACAGTGATGGTTTGAAACGAACCCCAATTCAGGGTTGCTGAGTAGGTAACCGAGGCCATGCCATTGAAGCCGGCATAGTCGAGTGTGAAAGTTGGCAAAGCCGCAGGCGTTGGGCTGGAAGACGACCAGGGAGCAGGAAGAGCGACGCTGGAGGCAAGGTTAACGCCCGCCGTGCTCTGTTTCACGCTGACCTCGTGTCCGAGCATATCGGCAGAGGCGGCATAGAGGTAGTAATCGCCCGGTTGCGTCGCCGACGCGGGAAACGCTGCATACTGCGTGGCAGAGGAGAATGGTTTGAGAATCAAGGCGGCGCCGTTCGCCGTAGCGTATTTCACGTCCCCACTACTGATAGCATAACCCGGCGGAACGCCGTTGACGGTGAACGATTGCAGGGTGGTAGCATCGCCCGGCCCAAACACGATTGGGAGGCCGCCGTCGACGGCGCCGGGAACCGTCTGGGAACGCACGATCTTCGCAGCCAGGACGTTGGATGATCCGTCGAGGACCACGGCCCCAACGTCATTGGCTCCAGTCGGCAAAAGCAGAGTGAACGGCCCCGAAACTGCCCCCAAGGTGGTGGGGATAGCGTTGTCGCCGGACATCTGGACCTTCGTGGCGCCGGGGACGGCCGACGCGTCCACGATGCCGGTGGCCTGGCCTAGTGGACCACTTGGAAGAACGATCGGAAGGCAATTGAGACTGTTGGCAATGACATCTTGCGTGGTGGCCTCGAAGATGGTCTCAAACCCTGCCTGTGTATTCTGGCCACTGCTGATTTGGCAAGCATAAGCGATGGCGTATTTCGTGGTTCCATTCGGGACGGTGAAGGTCAGCGCCCCATTTTGAACTGTGGCCGGCATGAAGCTTCCGGAACCGATCTGCACAGCCGCCGTCGTTGGTGCGGTTGCAAAAGCCACTGTGACGGTGGTGCCTTGCGGGTTTGTGATGTTCCCGGAATTTCCTCCGCAGCCCGCGACTACGAGCAGTAACGCGGTAAAAGCAATGGTCCAACGCGGTAAGCCCATACAACCTCCGCCAGTCATGCGACAGTCCGAAAGCAGAGATGATGCTACCACGGGTTTATAGTAGGCGTCGATAGTTGCTGGTTAGGATCTTAGCTACGAGTGTTGCCACGGGATAGCTTTACTTGATGACGAGGTCGGAATACTCAGGATGTTTTGCGAGGTAAGCGGCCACAAAGGGGCAGATCACATCGACCTTGACCTCATGCTCGCGGGCCCATTCGAGCGCTGATTCGGCCAGAGCCGAGGCCATTCCTTTGCCGCGCAGCGCTTCCGGAACCTCAGTATGAATGAGTTGAAGCACTTTGCCGGCGAGGTTGTACTCGAGGTAGGCGACGTGGCCGTCGCGTTCCAGTTCGAAACGGCCATTGCTGCTCAGTTGAGGTAACGGCTTTGGCCTGCCAAACTTCATCGGGGCTCCAGAGGGCTTCGGTATCTGCCCGTCTCATCCATAGTAAATCTTCCGTGAAGGAATCGGGTGAAGTGGGAAAACCGTTTCTCAGGACATGGCCGGATAAAGTACGATTTCTCACCAGTGGAGGACCACATGTCCATCGAGATTCGCGGGTCGGCGCCGCTGCTGCAGGTCTTCGATATGCCGACTTCCATTGCCTTCTATTGCGATGCGCTGGGGTTCCAAATCGTGGGCTCTGACGGTAAGCCGGCGCCGCACAACGATTGGGTGCTGCTTGAGCTGAACGGCGCGCAACTGATGCTGAATACCGCGTACGAGGCGGATCGGCGTCCTTCAGCGCCCGATGCCGCGCGCATGGCTGCACATTGCGATACGTGTATTTATTTTGGGTGCCCGGACGTCGATGCGGCGTACGCATATCTGCGAGACAAGAACGTTCAGCTAAAACCGCCGAAGATCGCGCCCTACGGCATGAAGCAGTTGTACCTGCTTGATCCCGATGGCTACAACCTCTGCTTCCAATGGCGGGCAGAAAAAACAGAGAAGCCAAACGCCGGGCGAATAGTGGCCGAATCCTGATGATCGACTTGGCGCCGGCGCAGTGCGCGGCCGACAAGGTTTTATCATTCATTGCATGCCAAGAGCGCTTCCTCTACTGTTGGCCCTGGCCTTTGCTCTCCGTGGCGAAGCCAAGAGCGCCTGCCCCATCAGGCTAGTTACCGGCGCCAAAGACCAGAATACGATCAGCGTGACCTTCAGGAACGTGGGCAAGGTTCCCATCCGGCGTCTGGAGTTGACTGCAAGCTCGCGAATCCGCCGGCCAAAGCGGCTGGTCAGGCCAGTCAGTCGCTTGATACAGCAGCGCGGCAGACTCCAGCACGCGTGGCAAAGGCCGTTCTTAGCGGCGCAGAGCGCGCATCAGTTCGGCGAGGTCTCGTTTCATCAACGACACGCAGCCGGCCACATCGGCCAGCATCATGGCGCGGTTGGTGAGGTCATCAATCCGGAGCTTTTGCTGAGCGAGGACAGAAAAGTTCACGACGCACTCCTGGTACATGCAGGATGCTATCACTCCGTCCTGGATGCGAGCGTTGGCGTTCCTTTTACCCGATAATGGTAGCCGAGGCCCACGCAGCATGAATCCTGCAGTTTCTCAATTGAATACCGTCGCTCCGTTCACTCTCGAAGGGAACGTGGCTCGCCTGGAGCCGATTCGCCGCGAGCACGCCCATCTGTTCTGGGAAGCCGCGAAGGATTCTCTCGACGACATTTTTCGCTGGATTCCTTACTCCATGAGGACCGAGGCAGATTTTCAACAGCTGCTGGAGAGGGCCTTTGCCGAGCAAGAGCGAGGCGAGTCAGTGGTGTTCGCCACGGTGGCGCGCGCTTGCGGACGGGTGATTGGCAGCACGCGCTTCATGAACATGGACCGCACCAACCGCCGGGTGGAGATCGGCTCCACATGGATCGCGCCGGCGTGGCAGCGCACAGCGGTCAACACGGAAGCCAAGTACTTGATGCTGCGTCATGCCTTCGAAACATGGCAGTGCATACGCGTTGAGTTGAAGACCGACGCGTTGAATCAGAAGTCACGCGACGCCATCCTCCGCCTGGGCGCGAAAGAAGAGGGCACGCTGCGGAAACACCTGATCACCTGGACTGGCCGGGTACGCGACAGCGTGTACTTCAGCATCCTCGATACCGAGTGGCCGGCGGTGAAGGCGCGTCTGGAGAGCCAACTCGCGCGATGAAGAGGCTGTCAGTCGGGAAACCAGTATGGCCCAACCGACCTTCGCGGCCAAGAGCAGAGAGTATGATAGGCAACATGATTGGCCGTCCTGAACGCGACGAAGCTGCGCCTTATTACTTCACCTACATCGATCGGATCACCAGCAACGGCGGCGATATCCTGGGCGTTCTGGAGGGCCAGGCGGAGAACACCACCTCGTTCCTGCGCGGCATTTCGGAAGAGAAGTCACTGTATCGCTACGCGCCGGGTAAGTGGAGCATCCGCCAGATGTGGAACCACGTGAACGACGCTGAACGTGTTTTCGTCTCCCGCGCCCTGTGGTTCGCGCGCGGTTTTGAGACGCCGTTGCCGAGCTTTGAACAGGAGATCGCGGTAGGCGCGGCCGGCGCGGACGCGGTCGAGTGGGTTCGTCACGTCGACGAGTTCCGGCAAATCAGGATGGCTACCATCGCCTTCTTCCGCAACCTGCCGGCGGAGGCCTGGCAGCGCCGCGGAACAGCGAGCGGGAATGTGTTTACTGTCCGCGCTCTGGCATACATTGTGGCGGGACACGCGGTCCATCACATGGCCATCCTTCAGGAGCGATACCTCCAGGCGGGGGCGAGTCAGGAATCCATTTGCTAGTCGAGTCGCTCGATTTCCCTGATGCTGTGCGTGGGAATTCAGCGGGCACTTTACGGAAGACGGCGTCGACGCTTGGGCGCGTACAGACTCGTAAGCTGGGGTATGACTGGGTCCGATGCCGCCACTCACACTCCAAGGAGGCGCAAGCGGTGAGGTTTGCGAAGATTGTTTTCTGGTGTGCCGCCGTTTGGGGATTTCTCGCGCTGACACCACTCTATTTCCTGTTCGCCACGATTGGCCGTCAGGATCCGCCGGCCATCACGCATCCGGACTTTTACTACGGCTTCGTCGGCATAGCTCTGGCCTGGCAGGTGGCATTTGTGGTGATTGCCACAAATCCCGAGCGCTACCGATGGATGATGCTCGCGGCGGTGTTGGAGAAGCTGAGCTACGCCGGTGCGCTTCTCGTCCTCTACCTGGAAAGGCGCCTGAATCCGCAGCAACTTTTTTTCGGCGCTGTCGATCTCTTGTTTGGCGTCCTGTTCGTCGCTGCTTTCGTCCGGACTGGAGATACCGGTCAGAAGTCAGAGGCTGCGCACTAGCAGAACTGTCGAAGCTCCTGCCTCAGGGTTGAGGTTCGCTGAAGAAGCTGAGCAAGCTGTCGACCAGGTAGTCGGGGCGCTCTTCCGGGATCCAGTGTCCGCAGCGTTCGATCACGCCGCCGCGGACGTCCTCGGCAAGCTGCTGCATCGACTTGATCGTCATCTCGCCGAAGCCGCGCTCTCCACCAAGCGCCAGGACTGGCATCTTGAGTTTGGTCTTCGCGTTCTCCTGATTGTGCTCGACGTCACTGAAGATGGCCCGGTAATACTCGAATCCTGCGCGAAGACCGCCGGGCGCAGCGTAACAGCGCACGTATTCGTCGATGGCTTCCTCGGAGATGACCGTGGGATCGTAAGCCGTGCGATAGAACCAGGAAAGGTACGTACGTTCGCGGCCGGTGACCAGCGTCTCAGGAAGATCACGAACGTAGTGGAACTGAACGTGCCACACGCTGCGGGGACGAAAAGTGAGCGCATGCTCAAGTCCGGCGCCGGGAATAGGAACGTCGAGGATCACGAGTTTGTGCACGTCGGTAGGATGCGCGCACGCGTAGGCGTAAGCCACGGGCCCGCCCCAATCGTGTCCGACCAGAAAGATGCGCTCGAAGCCAAGCTGGCGCACAAGCTGGTAGATGTCATGGGCGATATTGCGCTTGTCATAGCCCGCAACAGGTTTGGACGAATCACCCAGCCCGCGCATATCGGGCGCGATGACGGTGTAGCGTTCGGCCAGCGCGGGGATAATCTTGCGCCACTCGTACCAGGTTTGCGGCCATCCATGCAACAGCACGACCGGATCGCCACGTCCGGCGATGACATAGTGGAGCAGAATGTCGTTGACTCTGGCGGTGTGATGGGCAAATGCTGGCGAGGTCATGCATCTCCTCTCGTGCGGCCGGTACACAACCGGAAATCAGAGATTCTAAATCAGCCCGGACCAGAACGTGGGAACATCGTAGTGGCCGGGAGTGTCCAATGACTTTAGCGCGCGCGAATTAATATCGCCGTCAAACACCACGCGGCCGGCCACACCAGGAGCAGAAGCATGTCCATGATACTAAGAGCAGGCAAAGATCCGGGTTCGGAGATGAACGTCACGCCATTGATTGACGTTCTGCTCGTACTGCTGATCATCTTCATGGTGCTGGTTCATCACCGGGGAGAACAAGTAGAGATTCCGCAACCCAATTCCAGCACGACACAACTATCCGGTCCTGACGATGTCATCGTGGTACAGCTCAACGACGCCGGCGAGGGCAAACCTCCTGCAGTGAGCATCAATCGGAAGGAAGTTGTTTGGGAAAAGCTTGATTCAGCGCTGCGGGAGATCTATGAGAAGAGGAAAAACAAAGTCGTGTTCCTCAAGGGCGACCCGGAGATCGATTTCCGATACGTGGCCGAGGCGGTGGACATCGCCCACCACGCCGGGGTGGATCGTGTCGGCTTGATGGGACAAGAGACTCGAGTTGCGCAAAAGTGATGGCTAGCGCACGTGACCGTTGCTGCTCGCCTTGTCGCGTGCGCGCAAGGTCAGTTCGACCTTGGGAATGGTGGCGCGATAGTACTCGATCAGGGTCTCAATCCTCTCGGCTTCCGACTTCATCTCCAGGATCGTCTGCTTGAAGTCCAGATCCACGGGCAGTTCGTGGGCAAGCTGGAATGAGAGCGACGCAAAGCTGGGCTCCACCTCCACGCGTTGTCCCAGGACCTCAAACAACTGCCGGTGCAATTGAATCACAGTGTCGGTCTCGCTCTGACTTACTTGAGAAGGCTCGTCCTCAAAATAGATCACCTCGCCGCGCAAAAAGGAGCGTTCCTGATTCAACTGCCCGATTTCAAAGCGCTGCCGGCCTTCGGTGACGATATCGAGGCGTCCGTCGTCGTACTTCTTGCTGACGTCGAGGATCGCCGCGGTGCATCCCACCTCCGCCAGCGCACTCTCCCGTGACCGCACCATGCCAAAGGGTGTCTTGCTCGACAAGCACTCACTGATCAACTCCTTGTAGCGGGGTTCAAAGATGTGGAGAGGTAGCGGAGCACCGGGGAACAGCACCAAATCCAGCGGAAATAGCGCCAGCAAGCTCACTCGGCCATTTTATCCCAGCGCCTCTTGACTTTGCCGCGGCTGAACACTAGAAACGTTGGTCATGAAACTTCAGGGAAAAGTGGCAGTGATTACCGGCGCCTCGATGGGGATTGGCGAAGCCATCGCAGACCTGTTCCTTCGTGAAGGCGCCCGGCTGGTGCTCTGCGCCCGCGATCTCGGGAGGACCCAGGCGGCAGCGCAACGGATCGGCGCCACTGCGGAGAACGCGCTCTGCCTGGCCTGTGACGTCACCCAGCGCGGCCAGGTGGACGCCCTGGCTCAGGCGGCGGTGCAGAAGTTCGGGCGCATCGACATTTGGATCAACAACGCAGGCTTCGGGCTGAATGATTCGGTCGAGAAAGTGGATATGGCGCAGCTCCGCCAGATGTTTGACACCAATTTTTTTGGAATGATGGAGTGTATGCAAACCGCCATCCCCATCATGCGTCGCCAGGGCGGCGGCGAGATCGTCAACATCTCCTCGGTTTCCGGGCACATTGCCACGCCTTACATGGGCGGGTACGCGGCTACCAAGCACGCCATGCAAGCCATCGGCATGGCAGCACGGATGGAATTGCGGCGGCATAACATCAACGTGGTTACCGTGTGTCCGGGATATATCGCCACGGACTTTGGCAAGAACATGCTCAAAGGCAGCCAGCCGGAACGCGTGAGCGCGGCAGCCAGCTATGCCGCCGGCGCCGACGTGGTGGCGCGGGACACGCTCAAGGCGGTGCTGAAACGCAAGCGCCAGGCGGTGACGCCCTGGTTCTACTGGCTCTTCATCAAGCTGTACCAGAACGCGCCAGGATTCGTCGAAAGCAGAATCCGCAAAACTCTGAAGCCGACTTCGCAGGTGCTGGCGGATGCGGCGGCGAAGCAGAAATGAGCGCTGCCTGGCTGGCTATCTACCTGCAATCACGCTACGGGTGGTGCTTGGGGTTGTACATGAACGTTGTTCGCATCCATAGCAATTCGCGGGAGAATGAACCGGGGAGGGGCATCGGAGCCGAGGACCTTACGGCTTGGAGGGCAGCCCGGTCCAGTTGTTGGTCGCCGCTCGAATCCTCGATCTTGATTTCTGTGATCGAGCCGTCCTTGTGCAGCTTGAAGGTGATATTGACGGTTCCAATCTTGCCGTCTTTCACCGTGCCGTACCAGGTCCGTTTTCCCTTAGCGATTTCCGGCATCAGCTCTAACCAGTGTTTATGCACCGTAGGCCGTAATCTCTGGTCGAAGAATTCCGTGATGATGAAACGATCCTGAACGGAAAGCTTTTCCAATGAGACCAAGGACGATTCGGGTCCGTCCGGATCCGGTTTTGTCTTCGAAGTCTCGGGTTCCTTAGCAGAGTCGGCGTGCCGCGAAGGCGCATCCGCGGGCGCCTGAAACGGAGTGGGCGTCGCTTTGGGCTGCGGCGCATCCGGCAATTGCGGTTGCTGGGCAGATAGAGTAAGCGCGACGCACGCAGCCAGGAGGATCATTGCCGGTCCAGTTCCTCCAGCATCCCCGACATCTCTGAGGCAGCGTGTTTGTTTCCCGTGCGCTGCGCAGCGGCGATTCCACGTTCCAGCATTTTCTTCGCCTCGCCCGTACGTCCAACCCGCTCCAACGTCTGCGCGGCCATGAAGTAACCGTTGGTGTAGTCAGGATGGAGTTCGAGAAGCTTGCTGAACTGCTCGAGCGCGGCCTCGTTTTGGCCCAGACGAGAATGCTCCATGGCCAGGCCGTAGC
>CAZFRV010000375.1:0-11151 GCA_964521445.1 uncultured Acidobacteriaceae bacterium | reverse complement strand
GGTTGCTCTGCGCGAGTTCAACGATGTTCTGAGCGAAGGCCTCGAACAGACTCCATTTCGAGGAAGCGGGATGGCCGTCCATCAGGCCGTCCGGCTTCACATAGGAAACCGCGGGAAGAGTGCCGTTGGTCAGATCGGTGAAGAGATCGGTGACGTCCCGCATGTGATCTGCCACCATGTTGGGATAGTTCGCTTCGTACTCGAACGGGTTGCAGATATTGCAGTAGGTCCCGTTGAAGGGGCTGGTGGTTCCAGAGGCATTAAAACCGCCGCCATAATATTTCCAGGGAATATTGTTGGCGCTCAGCACGTCGCCGATGCTCCGCTGCATGGTCTGCGGAACCACGAGACCGGTCTGCACCGTTCCTTTCGGCGTGAAGGCCGGGTTGACGTTGACGGCCTGCCAATACTCGCCGGCTCCGCACTTCGTCTGCACCGCATAGGGCAGCGCATTCAGATAATTCGTGACGGCGGCGATGCCGGGCTGGTTCACGTCCGAACAATTGAACCACTGTGCGCGATGCGTATAGAGATTGAGCGTTCCCGCTTGCGGATCGGGATTGTAGATGTTGGCCGCCGGCGGTGTTGCCGGGTTGCCATGGCCGTCGCTGAAGAACACCTGGTCGGCGAAACCGAGGGGCTGGCTGTCCGGGCCCGTGCCGCCTAGAACCGGCTGGTGATAGTTGTCGCTCATCGTGTAGGCGTCCGCGAGCGACTTAAAGATTGGCGCATCGCCGTTCTGCATATTAAAAAAGGCCATGGTCTGCCCGGTGTCATGCGGCGTCCCCGTGGGTGGCGTGCTGTAGGTCGTGGTAATCGCCGACTGCAGGTCATGGAGACAGCCGGTCGGGTTGTGTTTCGATACGTGCTCTTTGTCAATAGCACAATCCACCTGCTGGACCATCTGGAAGTACTGATGGATGGTGTCGCCGGTGAAGGCGTCGAACGGCATGGTCGGACCGGTCATCTGGAACGGCCCGGGAGGCAGATTGTTCACGTCAGTGATGCGTACATCTGGACCCAGCGTGAAGCCCAAACCCGTCCCCCCGGTGCCGAACAGGAATTGATCCGCAGGGGGCAGGCCGGGGTCCCCGCCAGGGATGCCCAAAACGGCAACGTAGGGTGACACCGCGCCAACGCCGGCTACATCGGGCGCCGGCAGCGTCGCGTAGAGTGCCTTTTGGGCCATATCTGCGCTGGCGAAAAATTTGCCGCCATTGGGAGCGGACACGATCTGGAATTGATGCGCCTTCGCGAAGTTCGGACCCGGCGAGCCATCCTCATGGATGATGCGCTCGGACAAAAGGTTCAACACCTTCTCGTCGCGATGTCTTGGCTCATAAGTGGCGAAAATGTGATCGAAGCTGCGATTTTCGCCAACTATAATAATGACGTGTTTGATCGGCGTCGCGGTTTTGATCTTGTCGACCGCTTTATCCGGATCGGCTTGGGCTTGGGCCGATGACCCAAGGCCGAAAACCCACAAGGCCAGGATGGACGCGCAAGCAATGGTTTTTGCTCGCCATTTTCTTGTGTCACTGCGATGCATACTCTCCTCCTAAGATTGAAATCAACCTCGGTGAAAGTCTAGGCAGCGACTATGACCTGCAAATTTAGACGGCATATAAATCTCGTGAAATTCTCTGGTTCCGACGAGACCAATTTTTTTCAGAAAACCTCTTGACGGGTCTAGTCTTTACGAGTTTGGCGAAGAATGGAATCTCGTGTCTGAACAGACCCGTCATCAAGCGACCTGTTCAGCCTGTTCGACCTTGAGCATCGAGACTGCGACGAGACGGCCATCCTCGTCCCGGCTGCCCAAATGGCGCTTGCCGGGCCAACGAGCCGGGCCGGCCTTCCTCCAAAACGTCTGCATATTCATCCCCGAACCGCAAACCTGGATAGCCACCTTAGGCTTGAGTGAGGGAAGAACACTTATCAACCAACCCTTTCCCAGAAACCCCGGGGGAAGCAAGCCAGAAACTCCCGACAACCCCCGGCAGAGCTCCTGCCTTCTAAATCGAGAGACATTGTTCTGTTAGCAAATGTGCTGACAGTTCCGGTCGGAATAGCGAATGGATGTTCATCCGCGTGAATGAATGTTCATTCCATGATCAGAGAAAAGTCCTTGAGTCACCTCTCTCGTTTTCGATGGCCCTTCTGCTCGTTCCCCAGGGCTCTTTCGGCAAGAAGGAAGGAATTTATGAAGTCAATCAGGATTCTGCTGTGTCTGTCTGTGTGCGTGTTGATTCAAAGCGGCGTCGCGCTGGCACAGGGCGTTGGCGCTTCCGGCACCATTACCGGCACGATCACCGATTCTTCCGGTGCGGTCATTACCAACGCTATTGTGACCGCAACCGATCCCCAGAGAGGGACCAAGCGGTCTGCGTCCTCTGACAGCAACGGACACTACGAGATTACCGGGCTGGCGCCTACCACGTATAGCGTAAGCGTCCAGCATGACGGTTTCCAGACCACGATCCAGAAGAACGTGGTAGTGAACGTTGGCCAGACCCTGGACTTGGGTTTCGCCCTGCAAGTCTCCGCCGTCACGTCCACCATCGAGGTGACTACGGAGCCGCCGTTAGTGGAGACCACCAGCGGGAAGGAAGCCAACACCATTACCACGCGATACATCCAGGACCTGCCCATCAACCGCCGCGACTATCTTACTTTCTCGTTGCTGGCGCCCGGGGTAACCGATTCCACGCGGCTTGCCAGCGATCAGGATTTCCGGGTCAAGCAGACGCCCCAGAGTGGTCTCTCGTTTTATGGCAGCAACGGCCGGGGCAACAGCGTGACCGTGGACGGCGGGGAAGCCAACGATGACGCCGGTGGAGTGCGCCTTACCCTGAGCCAGGAGGGCGTGCAGGAATTCCAGATCAACCGAACGAACTACGGAGCGGAATTAGGCGGAGCCAGCGGGGCTACCATCAATATTGTGTCGAAAAGCGGAACCAACGACCTGCATGGCAGCCTTTTTGCGTTGTTTAGAAATTCTGCCATGGATGCGCGCAACCCCTTCGCCATTACCCAGGCGCTGCAGCCAGGCCAGACGTTCAATCCCGCTCTTCCCGACGTCAATGGCACGAAAACCAAGGACAGCCTGACGCGTGAACAATTTGGCGGCAGCTTCGGGTTCCCAATTTCAAAGAACAAGACCTTCGGCTTTGTGGCCGCTGAGGGGCTGATCCAGAATGCGCAAAATGCCGTTCCCCTGCTCACCAGCACCAGCATCTTTCGGCCTGACAACGGCAGTCCGGTGATCAACGGCGTGCAGACCGGTAACAATCAACAGGTCATCATCAATGGCTTAGCCGCGCTGGGTGCGACTCCCGTACCGTGCCTGACCGGCCTTCCGGCTTTGTCGGCGGCAGCATGTGCCCAGATATTGACGAGCGCATTGACCACCAGCTCATCCACAGGCTTGACTGCCGGCCAGACGGCCAGAAACCAATATCTGGTCAACCAGTTTGAAAGCAACGGCGGGCTGTTCGCCTACAACACCAACGTCTACTTCATCTCCGGACGTCTGGATCATGTTTTCAACGAGCACAACCAGGGTTATTTCCGTTACAGCTTCGCCCACGACCATGAGGAGAGCCCGGACGTGCAATCGCTGGTTGGCTTTTCCGCAGGAAGTTCCGTCACCGCATACGACAACACCGCGCAGGCGTCCTGGTTTCACCAATTCAGCGCGCGGACGCAAAACTCACTCAGCATCCAGTACAACTACAGCAGCTTCGACGTGATTCCCAATGAACCGGGACAAGTCGGACTCGATATTCCCGGCTTCGCTGCTCTGGGGACCAACATCTTCCTGCCCAGCACGACCATCATGCAACGGCCCAGCATCGCCAACAATACCACCGCGATTCGCGGCCACCATACCATGAATTTCGGCGGTCTCTTCCTGTGGCGCGGCAACAAGACGGAGTCGCATACGTTCTTCCCGGGACGTTTTGTTTTTGGCGATCTGCCCGGCGGAATCTTGAGCCCCTGCCTCCAGGTGCCGGCCGCATGCGGCTTGAGCGCCAGCGTGAACCCGGCTGTGATCAACTCCCTGCAGTCGGCGTCGTTGGGACTGCCGCAGTTCTACCAGCAGGGATTTGGCAACCCGCTTTATAACTACCCGCGGCCCTGGACTGCGGTTTACTGGCAGGACCAGTGGTCCATCAAGCCGAACTTCACTCTCACCTACGGTCTTCGCTACGAACTGGATACCCAATACGGCCAGCTCAATACCGACAAAGACAATTTTGCTCCCCGGGTATCCTTTGCCTGGTCTCCGTTTAAAAAGCAGAACCTGGTGGTGCGCGGCGGATTCGGTATTTTCTATTCACCCATCTATGGCCAGATTGCCGACGTCGTGCAGACCCTGGGTTTTGTCAACGGTCAGCGGCAGATTGCCCAAGTGTTTGTGCCCCTCACGGGCGCGATAGGAAATTCGCTGTTAACCTCGGCAACCATCTTCCAGACTCTGTTTGCCCAAGGCCTGGTGCAGTGCACCACGCCAAATCCGGGCGCTGCCGCCTGCATCACGCCCGCCAATCTCACCCAGTTCGGCATCACCGTCACCAACACCGGTCCGCCTCCACCGCTGAGCGTGGTCTTTAGCGCCCAGCCCGGCTACCAGAACCCTTACGCCGAGCAGGCATCTTTCGGAATTGAAGACGAGGTGACCAAGGGCTTGTCCATTGCCGTGAGTTACATCTACGTGCACACGCTCCGGCTGCCCGTGGCCATTGATACCAACGCGCTGGCCGCATTCTCGACCAATGCCTTGGCGGCCAACGGCCAAGTTGTGTCGCTCCATAACTGGAACGTCAGCGTTCCTAATTCCCTTGGTCCTGCACCCTGCGCCGGCATAGCCATCGTGCAATGTTTTGTGAACCCGCTGCTTCTGCAGACAAACCAGTATTCCTCGGTTGCCTCCGGCGTATATCAAGGAGGGATCATCGAGGTCACGAAGCGCATGAGCAACTACTTCAGCGTTCTAGCCAATTACACCTACAGCAAGGCCAACGACACAACCACTGACTTCAACAGCGACTTTGGGCCTCAAGATAACACTGAGCTGAATGCGGAACGCGGTCTTTCGAGCTTTGATTCGCGAAATAAAGTGGTCCTTGCCGTGGTTGCGGAGACCACCGGGAAGGGCCAGTGGCTCGGCGGCTGGCAGCTGGCGCCGATCTACCGCTTCAACAGCGGATTTCCCTTCAACCTGCTCGCGGGAACTGACGTGAACGGCGACCGCCATTCCACCAACGATCGTCCGATTGGCGCCGGCCGTAATACCGGTCTGGGACCGAACTACAGCGACTTTGATCTGCGCGTGACCAAGGCTTTCCGCGTGGGAGAGCGTGGGCAGCTGCAGATCGTGGCCGAAGGTTTCAACCTCTTCAATCGCGCCAACTTCGCCAGCGTAAACAATGTGGTTGGCCCCACCTGTGTTGAGTGCTCAGTCTTGGGAAAGACATTTGTTCAGAACGGCCTCAACAGCGTCATCCCGAGCCAGGGCCTGGGCTTTACTTCGGCGCTCATACCGCGGCAGATTCAACTCGGAGTGCGCATGGCTTTCTAAATTGGCTCCAAAGACGTCGCCAGCAAGAACGGGTCCCTGCGACTCGTGTCACGATGGCGTTCAGTCTGGGGTGGGCGGATAGGTCAAAGGAAACTCCCGCAGCCCCATCAGCCGGATTCGATTCCTTCCGAAGCTCGCCAACAAACCTACGCTCTGAGAATCCGATGCTTAGCAGGTCTCTTTCTCCCGCCGCGCGCAGCATTCTTTTCTACAGCAATCACTTCTTTCCCGGCGTCTGAGTTTCGCGAAGACCGTGAGTCGGTAAGGTAACCGGCAAGGGGCGGAAATCCCAAAGGACTTGACGGCCTGAATCGGATTGGGGAGACTATCAGGCAGATTCAGAACAGAAATGGCGCTCGACCAGTGCTGCGGATCGCTTGCAGCAATCTGGGACGGCCACGTTTACCCGAAACGATTCAAGAGGAGCGAAACATGAGATCTAGATTTGCGCGTGTTGTCGGGCCCAGTGTTGTGCCTACGATTGCGATTGGCGAAACCATAACGGCTGAAGAACCGGCCACGCGCGGATTTTCATCCCCGGGGAACGTATGCAAACGAGTGTTGCGTCATTCTTCCTGGGCTCTGGTGGGTTTGATCGTTTTCACTTTGGCGACTGCTGGGGTGGCACAGGGCGAGGATGACAACGAGAACAGCACACCAACCGCGTGGTGGATCTGGACCGGGCAGACGCTCAACGACGTCAACAACACCATCAAGGCGCGGAATGCGCGTGTCATTGACGTGAAAGTCGACAACTCCTCTGCCAATACCTTCACTGTCACCTACGTCCAGAATACCGGATCGTACGCCAAGCAGTGGTGGTGGTATGTGGGGATCGACGCCAATACCCTGGCGCAGAATCTGAAAACCAACAATGCCCGGCTGATCTCGTTGCAAGCCTACGATGTCGGCGGCGGTAACATCCGTTTTGCCGTGGCGATGATCTCGAACACCGGCGCTGACAACAAAGGATGGTGGTACTACTACGGAAAATCGACGGCCGACGTCGCCAGCCTGACCAAAGCCAATAACGCGCGACTCACCGCGCTCCAGTCTTACACTTCGAACGGGCAGACGCTTTATTCATTCATCATGATCGCCAACACCGGCGCGGACAACAAGGGCTGGTGGTGGTACTTCAATGAGAACCCGACGGCTATCGGTAACGCCATCTCCGCGAACAAGGCCCGCCTTCTGGACATGACGCCGGCGGGCAACGGAAACTTCAATGTGGTCATGGAATCCTGCTCCAACGGTTGCCCGGGCTGGTGGTGGTACTACGGACTGGACGCGAATGGGATTCTTTCCAAGGCGCAGAACAACGGCGCCAGAGTGCTGACCGCCGACACCTATCAGGGCTGTGGATCGAGCGAATGTTTTGCCACGGTGATGATCGGCAATACTCCAGCCGACATCACAGCATGCGACTCCCAGGGGTGCATCTCGGAAGCCAAGCTCTCCGCCAACATCTGCGGCACGCTAGCCAACCACGTGGTCGGCTACGCCTGCCTGGTGGGCGGGATGCGTCCGGGCTATGGCGGGCTGGCGCGCACCAACTCCAACCCACCCAGTCTGGCGATGGCGCCCGACCTGGTGACTGACATCGCGAGCGTCAGCAAAACCATGACTGCCGTCGCCATTTTGCAGCTGCTGGCCAAGAAGGGCCTGACCATCGATACCAAGATCTCGCCGTATATCTATTCCGACTGGAAACAAGGCGGCAACATCAACCTGCTTACCTTCAAAGAGCTGCTGACGCACTCTTCAGGCTTTGGCCAGCTGGCGCAGAACGCCTGCGGCAATGACACCACGTATTCCGCGTTGAAGACGATCGTCGCCAACGGGGTTTTGTCAACCAACATCGGCAAACCGCAATATGGCAATTGCAACTTCGCTCTGCTGCGCGAGTTGATGCCGGCTTTGCAGGGACAGTCGCTCAGCAACTATCCCGATGGCCCGCAGCGGGCCCAGCAGAGCTCAACCATGTACATCAACTATATGAACGCGCATGTCTTTCAGCCGGTCGGTGTCCCGGCGAGCCAGTGCAAGCCTCCCTCTGGAACCAACGACGTACTGTCCTACACCAACCCGGCCGGATCGACTTCCGGCACCGATTGGGGCGACTGGTCGCTGCAATGCGGCAGCGGAGGCTGGGTGCTGAGCGCGAATAACATTTTCAACGTTATCAACGACATTGCCACCGGCAACACGTTGCTCACCAGCGCCGAGAGGAAACAGATGCTCAGCGATTGTCTTGGTTGGGACTGCGCCGTGAGGTCCGACTGCCCGAACCCTTACGCCTGCAAGAACGGGGACCTGAATAATGGCAGCGGCGGCATCGCCGTTTGGACCTACGCAGGCATCCTCAAATGTAACGTTCCGGTGGTGGTGGTCGTAAACTCTCCGCTACCGTCGCCGTTCCAGACCGGCGGTGACATCATTGGTCTGGTCGAGAATGCTTACAAAAACGCTTCGGTCCCCGGAACGCCGAAGACGTGCCCATGAGGGGAGCGGTCTTACCGTTCTTCGACATCGTCAATGCAACAACGTGGGCCGTCTGCCATTTCACGCCTGGAACGTGTGTAAAGAAATGTTTTGGGCGCGGCTCGCGGTCCCATCGACGATTCATCAACTTTTAACAAACACGTAACCTAAGCGGCGCACTGGCTGTGAAAGTATGTTTGCCGCCTAGGAGGGCAAACTACGTGAAGAGAACTGTGATTCCAGCCGCGCTTGCAGTCGTCGCGGCATTCGTGCTGTCAGCAGGAACAATCGGCAAGGTATCCGCCGACGGAGATGATCACGATCGGGTCAAATTTGAGGAAGGTACTCTGGTGGTGAGCCGTAGCGTCTATGCCGGCACCCCAGCCAGCGTTACTGTAGGACAAACCTTGCCCCCAGGTTGCGTGAACCAGACGGTCACGCTGCCGCTGCTGGGGGGAGGCACGACGACCGTGAAAGTAAAATGCGCTATCGCCACGGCGGATGGGACTTATCCAACCGTTTTTAACAATGACGCGGCCGACGGCAGCTTTGGCATTACCTCGCCGATCTTTCTGGATAACCTCACCACCGATGGCCACAGGATTGGGTCGTTGGCGATTCCCAGCGACCAGATCGTTACCAGCTTCAGCTCGAAATCGGAGCTGGCCTTGAACCGGTCGCTCGATGGTAGATCGATCACGTTCGTGGGCTACCGCGGCGGCCCCGGATTCGTTACCGGCCCCAACCAGCTGGACGTATCGAATTCCAACACGCCGGGCGTAGTGGATCCGACCAACCCCGTGGTCTCGCAGTACTTCCGCGCGGTGGCCGAGGTGGATGCACGTGGGCACCTTCAGATCACGGAAGGAAATGCTTACAGCGGGAACAACGGCCGCGCCGCGATCAAGGCGAATGGATCGTATTTCCTGACCGGGAACGACAACAACGGCGGCCTATCGTCGAGCCAGCTTACAGGTACCCAGGTTGGAGTCAACCTGATCACCTCCACCGGCGCCGAGTTTCTGGTTCCGGGCCAGACCGCGCCTGTGCCGCCCAACATCAACAAGATCGGCGACTTTGAAGTTACCCAGGTTGGCTACGCGAAGGCGGACAAGGCCGGCAAGGACAACAACTTCCGCGGCCTGACGATCTTCGACAATACGATGTACGTTACCAAGGGAAGCGGCGGCAACGGCATCAACACCGTTTATCAGCTAGGTAATACGGGCGCGCTGCCGACCGGCACAACGGCACAACTGGTGGCCCTGCCGATCACGATCCTGCCGGGCTTCCCGACTTCGCTCGCCAGCGGCGTGGACCAGAAGGGCAACCCCGCGCCGGTAGCGTTCCCCTTCGGGATCTGGTTCGCGAACGCGTTTACCCTCTATGTTTGCGATGAAGGCGACGGCACGCTGGTGACGCCTGCCGTCAACGGGAACGTAGCGGATGCCGCGAGCCAGGCCACAGCCGGCGTGCAGAAGTGGAGCCTGGTGAACGGTGTCTGGCATCTGGACTACATTCTTCAGAATGGTCTGGATATCGGCATTCCCTACAGTGTTCCGAACTATCCAACGGCGCTCAACCCGGCGACTGGCGGTTGCCGCAACATCACGGGGAAGGTCCACCGCGACGGCACGGTCGATATCTATGCCATTACCTCGACCATCAGTGCCAGCGGAGACCAGGGCGCCGATCCGAACAAACTCGTGAAGGTGAGAGACCTTCTGAGGGCCACCACTCTGCCAACCCACCATGGCCTGGGCCATTTCGTCACCATTCGTTCGGCGAAAGCCGGCGAGGTGCTTCGCGGAGTCGCTTTCGCGCCTCGGGATCACGATGACGACCGGGACGACGGAGACGACGACAGGGGTGACGATCACTAGGAAGTCGTGAAGTTGCGACAAACAGAGTGCCGGGAGGGAGAAGCCATTGACTTGTCACAGCTTCTAAACCGACCCGGCACTCCCCATCTAAGCCGCAAAACCCAGATTGCAACCGCACGAGTCATCCAGCCCCGAGTCTCCTTTGCCGCAGCGAAGACAAGACCTGATGTAAAATCCACGCCATATTTACTGCTACTAAATCCGTTCCAGGGCGAAGCACCGCATGAAAAAGTTCTTGAAGAGACTTCTTTGGACCATTGTTGGGCTGGTTGTCTTGGTCGCAGCGGGTGTGGGCGTTCTTCTGCTGTTTTTCTCGACGCCCGAGGTTCCGGCGGCCACGCTCCCCGCCAAGTACGGCCAGCCGCCTTCGCAATTTCTGAAGCTTCCCGGCGGAACCGTCGCCCATTATCGCGACTACCCCGCAGCCACCAGCGATAAGCCAGCGCCGATTCTGGTCCTGCTCCACGGGTCCAACGCATCGCTCCACACTTGGGAGCCCTGGGCGCAGCGCCTTCGCCCGACCATGCGCGTGGTCAGCGTCGATCTCCCGGGGCACGGACTCACTGGCGCAACCGTCGAGGGCGATTACAGCACGGAAGGCATGGTGGCCTTCGTCGACAGCTTCACGCGCACTCTCGGGATCGACCGCCCCTTCGTTCTGGCCGGCAATTCGATGGGCGGGAGCGTGGCTTGGCGTTTTACCCTGGCGCATCCTGACCGTGTATCGAAGCTGGTGCTTGTGGATGCGGGTGGAATTACGCTGCCGGGAGTTACTATGACCCCGCCGATCGGCTTCCGCCTGGCGCGGAACCGGTTTGCGGCCCCGATCCTGCGGCATTTCGCGCCGCGCGCAGTCTTCGAGAAGACGCTCCAAGATGCTTTCTATGACAAGTCCCTGGTTACGCCGGAAATGGTCGATCGCTACTGGGAGCTCAATCGTCGCACCGGGACCCCGGAAGCGACGTTCGCCCGCTTTCGCCTGCCGCTTTCGAATCCCGACATGATGGATCGGCTTCATGAGATCACGGTCCCGACCCTGATTCTGTGGGGTCGAGAGGATGCTCTGATCCCGGTGGCCCACGCCCAAGCGTTTGCGGAAAGACTGCCCCATGCGGTCGTGATGATCTACGACCACTGCGGGCACATTCCCATGGAAGAGGTTGCCGACAGGAGCGCGGCCGACCTCCAGGTTTTCATGAA
>CAZFRV010000374.1:0-10653 GCA_964521445.1 uncultured Acidobacteriaceae bacterium | reverse complement strand
CGCCCGAGTGGAGCAGGAGCTGAAGCAAATCCCCGAGCCGTACCGGACCACGGTGGTTCTGCGCGACATTGAAGGATTGGCTTACGACGAAATCGCCGAGGTCCTTGATATTTCGTTGGGAACGGTGAAATCCCGCCTGATCCGCGGACGCGAGGCGCTAAAAAAGCGCCTGGAAAGCTTTGTCCGCGAAACGAGCTCCAATGCCGCCAAGAGCGGCAACCCGACCCGGACTGGTCTCCCCGGTCACCCTAAATGGGAGGCACAGTCATGAAATGCAATCAGTCCCAGGCCCTGTTTTCTTCGTATCTGGATGGAGCAGTGAGCGGTGTGGAGATGCATGAGGTTTCAGAACACCTGCGCGATTGCGCGACATGCCGCGACGAGTACCGGATGCTGGAGTCCACACGCGTCCTGGTTTCATCCTTGGGATCGAGGCAGGCTCCTCCTGATCTGGCTTTCAAGATCCGCATTGCTCTTTCCAGCGAGCGTTCGCACGGCTGGCGCCAGTTCCTTGAGGGACAGATGGTGCGATGGCAGCACGGGTTCCGTACCTTCATGCTTCCGGCCACGGCCGGCGTGGTCACGGCAATTTTCTTCTTCGGAGCCCTGATGGGGTTCCTGGTTGCTCCCCCGGTCAGCGCCTCGGCCGATGACGTGCCCACCGTGCTCTACACGCCGCCGGTGCTGGAGAGCCCACCCCCCATCATTGAATTGAACTTGGATTCGCCGATCATGATCGAGACTGACGTGGACGCTAGCGGCAGGGTACAGAACTACCGCGTCATCTCCGGACGCGATGACGCGCAGATTCACGAGGAGCTCAATCGGGCGCTTTTGATGATTGTCTTTACTCCTGCCCAGTCGTTCGGGCGGCCTGTCCCAGGCAAGGTCGTTTTCTCCTTCGTCCCACATCCACGCTCAAAGATGAAAGCTCGGCCCGATTCTCAGGCGTTCCAGCAATTGACCCTTCCTCTTTTTGTGGCCTAAACTGGAAGTTCCCCGCAAATCCGGAGGGTCTTTGAGGCGGATATTTCCATTGACAGGTCTTTGTTGGGCCGGGTTGTTGCTCGCGTCCTCAGCTTCTTTCGCACAAGCCACCAAGGCGCAACTGGAAGTCAGCGAAGCATTTTTCACGCTAGGCGCGGCGCTGAATAGTTGCGGTTATGACGCGGGCCTGGAAGAGTCGCTTCTCCTGCGGAAGACCGTGCGCGCGGAAGTGGAGGCGATAGCCCAAAAATCGCCCCAGGCGGCGCAGGCCCGGGACAACATCTGCCAGTTCTGGACGGAACACCAGCCGGCGGGCACCTCCAGCGACGTCACGCAATATACCTCCCTGGCATTGGAACTAGGGGCGCCTCCGTTGTTCACACTGACCTTACCGGAAGCCGATCTGCCTCCCGACGCCGCCCACGTTCAGGGTGTGATTCCTCTGTTGCAAAAGTTCTACCAGGCAGCAGCGATCGGCGCCCTGTGGAACAAGCACCGCCGGGAGTACGAATCTTTGCGGCTGCAGTTCCACGATCCGGTGTCCGCGGCCATCACCGAAACCGATCGCTATCTCAAGCTGCCCTTCACCAACTACCCGGGGCAACGTTTCGTGGTGTACCTGGAGCCGCTGCTGGCGCCTTCCCATGCAGACGCGCGGAACTATGGCAGCAACTACTTCGTGGTCGTCTCGCCCGGGAAGGATGGACAGCTTCCCATCCCGGAAATCCGCCACACCTATCTGCACTTCGTTCTCGAACCGCTGGCCCTGAAGCACGGCGGCAACATGAAACGGCTGGAGCCGATCCTGCTCGACCTGGGCCGGGCGCCCATGAATCAGTCTTACAAGGACGACATCTCTCTCATGGTCAACGAGTCGTTGATTCGCGCGATTGAAGCTCGCACCGCGATTCCCAAGTCCAACGAGGCCGGCCGCGAGGCCTACGTGCAGCGTTCGATGTCCGAAGGATTTGTCTTCACTCATTCCTTTTACGAGGCTCTGGCGAATTTTGAAAAAGAGTCCACGGGATTGAGGGACGCGTATGGCGACCTGTTGTACAACATCGAACTGGAGCGCGAACGTAAACGCGCGCGGCAGATCGTTTTCGCTGCCGAAGCCACGCCCGAAGTGATCAGCGCATCCAAAGCGTACTCAGCGCCCAGCCTCCTGGACGAGGCGGAACAGAAGCTGGCTGTAGGCGACATCCCCAACGCGCAAAAGCTGGCCCAGCAAGTGGCGCAACACAATAACGGCGGCGACGAGCCGGGGCGCGCGGCCTTCATCCTGGCCCGGATTGCCACCCTCTCCGGCAACATGGAAGAAGCGCGCCTTGATTTTCAGCAGGCCGTGCAGTCCGTCCACGATCCACGGGTGCTGGCCTGGAGCCACATCTACCTGGGCAGAATTTTTGACATCCAACAGAATCGAGAAGCTGCCGTGGCGGAGTATCAGGCGGCCCTGGCGGCCGGCGATGTCCAGCCGGACACCAAGGTGGCTGCGCAAAGAGGATTGGAGACGCCCTATCAACCGCAGCATCCGCGATAGACTGATGGGGAGAACGAGAGCCGCTGAGGCCAAATCCAAATGGATCGAAGACACACCCTGAAGCGCTGGCTGGTGATTTTCGCGGTCGCGTTGCTGCCCGTCGGCCGCTCGCTGGCGCAGCAACCCCCGGCAGCCACCCCGACACCTGCTACAGTGGTCCGGCGTCCACCGCAAGCCCGGACGCAGCCTGAATTCAACGACTACAATACAGCTTATGCCGTCACCGGCGGCGCGGCCATGGAGAAAGCGGCCCATGATTTTGCGGAGAAGTATCCCAGCAGCGAATTGCGCCCGTTACTGTATGCCAAGGCCATGCACGAGTACGAGTCGGAAAACAATTCTGACAAGATGCTGGCCATGGGAGAGCAGGTTCTGAAACTGGACCCCGACAATACGGTGGCCTTGGTGCTGACGGCGACGGTGTTCTCGGACAACCTGAAGGATAACCAGCCGGACCGGGATCAGAAGATCGCGGAGATCAAGAAGAACGCCCAGCACGCCCTGGACATCGTGGACGTTTCGGTAGTGCCTCCCCAGGGAGCCAGCCCGGAACAGGTAGCCGCGTACAAGAACACGTTGCGGTCCATGGCCCATTCTGCGCTGGCCATCACCGCCCTGAAGACCGGCGACGACCCCGGCGCGGAGAAAGAGTTCAGAATCGCGGCGGACCTGAGCCAGGCCCAGCCCGATCCTTTTGTCTGGTATCACCTGGCCCTGGCTCAAGACCATCAAGGGAAATATCCCGAGGCGCTGGTCTCCGTCAATAAGGCCTTGGAATACATCGGATCCAATCCTGATCTGGGCAAGTTGGCGGCCGGCGAACGCGAACGTTTGGTGCAGCTTACAGCAGCGCCGTCCCCAGCTCCTCAGCCTCAGGCGAGTCCCTCCCCGCCTCCCCAGTAACCAACTTGAGGCGGCCAGTGTCGTGAATGCGGCATAATTGGGGCAAGGCATCTTGTTCATGAAGAGCATAGCGTTCATCTTCGTCGTTGCATGGGCGAGCTGGCAGGGCGCTCTCGCCGGACCTCCCCAGGCGCGCATCGCACGCATTTCGCTCGAAGACGCTCAAGAACCACAGCCCGGGTCTGCTGTCCGGCGGCCGGTGGCGAAGAGCCGGCAGGAGTATGACGATTACCAGTCGGCCCGCAACTCCAACGGCGGCGCCGCCTTGGAGAAAACCGCGACAACCTTTGCTGAAAAGTATCCGGAAAGCGAGTTGAGGCGGTATCTCTTCTCCAAAGCCTTGCGCCAGTACCAGAGCGAGAACAATCCCCAAGGGATGATAGCCATGGGACAGCGCGTTCTGGCCCTTGATCCCGGCGATGCTCTGGCGCTGGTCTTGACCGCAACCGTGGTAGCGGACGGCCTTTCCGCAGGCGATCCTGACCGGGAGACGAAGATCGCTGAGATCAAGAGGAATGCCACTCGTGCTTTACAGGTCATGGGTACAGTCGCGGCAACTTCGTCGCAATCGCCGATTTACCGGACGACCTTGGAGTCGATGGCCTATTCCGCGTTAGGAATCATGAAGCTCAAGACCGGCGACGATAGCGGCGCGGAGAAGGACCTTAAGACAGCTGCTGATTTGCCCAAGGTCCGGCCCGACCCTTACATCTGGTACCACTTGGCCCTGGCCCAGGACCATCGAAAGAAATATCCCGCCGCGCTTGATTCTGTGGAGCAGGCCTTGCAGCTCTCGAGCGCCAATCCGCGACTCCAGCGGCTGGCAGAAACGGAACATGCACGTCTCAATCGGCTGGCGCGCCACGGCAAAGATGCTGCCGAGGGCGAAGAGACCAAGCCGGAATAGTCCAACGGATATGAAGGAAGATTTGCAAGAGCTACAGTCCATGCTTGGACACTCCTTCGCGGAGCCGGAACTGTTGGAGCGCGCGCTCACGCATAGCTCCCATGCCCATGAAGAGTCCAAAGCCGGCGGCGCGGAAACCGCGGCCGAAAAACTGGACAACGAGCAGTTCGAGTTCCTGGGCGATGCCGTGCTCGGACTGGTAGCCAGCCAGCTGCTCTTTGAACGCTTCCCCACATTTCACGAAGGCCAGCTTTCGAAGTTGAAGGCCCACCTGGTAAGCGCCGGCCATCTGGTCAGCGTGGCCGCCGGCATGAAGCTGGGCCGTTACTTGCGTCTGGGGCGAGGCGAAGAACGCAGCGGCGGACGCAACAAGGGAACGCTGCTTTCCGACGCTCTGGAGGCCGTGATTGCGGCGATGTATCTGGATGGCGGCATCGAAAAAACGCGCGAGTTCATCATTCGCCGGATCCTGGAGCCTGAGCTGGAGCGGATCCGGACCGAAAGTGACAGCGAGTTCAGCCTGGCCGACTACAAGTCCGCCTTGCAAGAACTGCTTCAGTCCAGCGGACGCCTGCAGCCGGTGTACGCCATCGTCAAGGAAGAAGGGCCGGACCATCGCAAGACCTTTACAGTGGAGGCCCGCGTTTATCCCCAGGGACAGGCTAAGCCCGAGTACGTGGCCCGCGGGGAAGGCGCAACCAAGAAGAAGGCGGAGCAGCTAGCCGCCAAACAGGCCCTGGAGCACCTGCGCGGAGAAGTTGAGCGCGCATGATGAGGTCCCTGGACGCCCTCCCCGATTGACCTTTAGTACGGTGGCATGGAGCACGGCGAGAACCGTTCCGATGATAAACTTTACCCTTCGGGACAAGTATCGGCCGACTTCTTTCAACTGGCCCGCTGGGATCGACTGTTCCGCCTGATAACGCTGATAGGACCATTTTTCGTAAGGTATGCCCTTGCCTAAGAAACCGACCGACAAAAAACCGGAAAACAAGGAAAAGCCGAAAGAGACTCTTCCCGAGTCCATTGCCGGTATTGCCTCAGTCCTGGTTTCGGGACTCTTCATTATCACGTTTGTGCTGCAGGCGTTTGAGATTCCCTCCGGATCCATGGAAAAGACCCTGCTCATCGGCGACCACGTTTTCGTGGACCGGCTGTCGCCGACCATGAAGGCCGGCTACGTCGGTCCGCTGATGGCCTACCGCAAAATCCGCAGTGGTGACATTATCGTCTTCCTCAAGCCCGCCGAGCCTGGACTCTACCTGGTCAAACGGATCATCGGCCTGCCGGGGGACCGCATTCACCTGCGTGATGGCGTGGTGTATCGCAATGGCGTGGCCCTCAACGAGCCCTATCTGAACCCCGACCATGGCTATCCGAACGCCTACAGAGACAACTTCCCCTCCGTCCCCGGAGGCGGAGACTCGAATGTGTTGCCTGAGTGGCCTCTGATATTGCGTGAACATGTGCAGGGCGGCGACCTAGTGGTGCCGCCCGGCAACTATTTCGGCATGGGCGACAACCGCGCCAATAGCCTGGATAGCCGGTATTGGGGTTTCATTCCCCAGGAAAACGTCATTGGGCGGCCTTTGTTCATCTACTGGTCGTTCGATACGCCCCCTGACCAGGTCAACCGCACTTCGTGGGGTGAGCGCACCGCGTTCTTGTTCCACATCGTGATCCATTTCTTCGATGGGACGCGCTGGAACCGCATGTTTCGCCGGGTGCATTAAGCCTGAAAATCCATCAAGGAAGAAGACCTTTGAGCAACGCTGAAACAGAAATCGAAAAGAACGACCAGAAGCCGGAGCGGGAGAAAGAGACCCTGCCGGAGAGCATCGCCGGGATTGCGGCGGTGTTCGTGAGCGGGCTGTTCATTCTTACCTTCGTCATCCAGCAGTTCGAGATTCCTTCCCGGTCCATGGAGAACACGCTGCTGGTGGGCGATCACGTGTTTGTGGACCGCCTAACACCCACGGGCAAAGAGGGCTTCTTTACGTTTTTCATGCCTTACCGGGAGATTCACCGCGGCAACATTGCAGTCTTTCCTTCTCCGGCCCAGCCGGGTATGTATCTGGTCAAGCGCATTGTCGGTGTTCCAGGGGACCACATCCATCTACGCAACGGCAAGCTCTTCCTGAATGGCGTGGAGCAGAACGAGCCCAGCGCGCTTCCCATTACCGTCCCCAACTCGTATCGGGACAATTTTCCCGCGGTCAGCCCGGAGGGCCAGTTTGAAGTCACGCAACAGTGGGCTGACGAATTGCCGCGCAACATTCAGGGCCAGGACCTGGTCGTTCCCAAGGACTACTATTTCGCGATGGGAGATCATCGCGAGGTGAGCCTGGACAGCCGTTACTGGGGTTTTGTTCCCAAGAAAAACATTCTCGGCAGCCCTCTCTTTATCGCCTGGTCGCTGGACCAGACCGAGGCCGACTTTCCTACTGACCCGACGGTGGCGGAGCGCGTGACCTCATTCTTCCGTACCGCGAGTCATTTCTTCGGTTTGACGCGCTGGAACCGCGTGTTGCGGCTGGTGCACTGATGGCCGCTCTGAAGCGCAGGACCAAACTCGTTGCCGTACTGGCCGGCGTGCTCTTGTTGGGCATTTTTCTTCCGCCTAACATCAACGGCACGCGTTTTCGGGACCGGCTGGCTCCGGCCCTGAGCGCCGCTCTGGGTCGGACGGTGACCATCGGCCAGGTCAAATACCGGCTCCTGCCGCGTCCGGGCTTCGATCTCTACGACTTCCGGGTAGCAGACGAGCCCGCGTTCGGCGCCGAGCCCTTGCTGATGTGCGGTAAAGTCACAGCCGACCTCCGTCTGACCTCGCTGTGGCAGGGGCGCCTGGAAATTGCCACACTGAAGCTGACCGATGACGCCGCGCCCCCTAGCTTGAACCTGGTACTTGCCAACGGGCACTGGAACCTGGAGTCGCTCATTCTGCGCGCCGGCCAGGTGCCTAGCGCGCCGACAGCAAAGCGACGAGCCGAACAGCGTGCGCGCTTTCCCTATATCGAGGCCAGCGGCGGCCGCATCAATCTCAAAATCGGCACAGAGAAAAAACCCTACACCATCACCAACACCGACTTTGCCCTCTGGCTGGCATCGGAGGACCTGTGGCATGTCCGCATGGAAGGCCATCCCGTGCGCACGGACATGAACCTGAACGACACAGGCACGGTCAAGCTCGAGGGCGACCTGCAGCGATCACGTGAGCTCGCCAATATGCCGGTCGCGTTGAACCTGAGCTGGGAAAAAACCCAGCTCGGCCAATTCTCGAGCCTGTTGCTGGGGCAGGACCGCGGCTGGCGCGGAGACTTGCAGGGAAACGCGCAACTCGCCGGAACGCCGGCCAACTTGCGTGTGGCCGCAGCCGCCGAGTTGAGCCACGTTCGCCGCTATGACATCAATCGCGACAGCATGCCCCGGCTGCGCACCCGCTGCCTGGGCGACGCCATCCACGGCATGTTGGATTTGAAGTGCGATACACCGCTCGATACCGGCGGCCTTCTTCTTACCGCGCGCTGGTCCGCGGCCACGCCGTTCGACTACGATCTTTCCGCGGTCGCCAACCACGTGCCGCTTTCCGTGCTGGCGACCTTCGCACGCCACGCCCGCCGCACCTTGCCGGACGATCTCACAGCCACCGGCGACTGCAACGCCGCCTTTGGCTTCCATTCGCACAACGGAGTCAGAAACTGGCATGGCGCCGGCATGACCTCGCCGTTCCTGCTGGAATCTTCCGTGGCGGAAAAGCCGTTCCCCGTCAGCTCGGTAAAGTTCCACGCCGGCCCGTTGGAGACCTCGCCTCCTCTGGCGGCGAAGAAAGGCAAGCAGCCCGCGCCCAGCCCAACCCCGGAGGGGGATTCGTTCACCATCGATACCTTCTCCATCCAACTTGGGCCGTCCACGACCCTGGACGTGCAGGGTAATCTGGACGGCGCCGGTTACAGGTTGTCGGCCCGCGGCATGGTGCCGCTGGAACGGCTGCTCGTTCTGGGCAAGGCCGCTGGGTTTCAGTCCGGGACCGCCAACTTCAGCGCCTCGGCTGTGGTGGACCTCGATGTGAACGGCCCCTGGGGCAACGCGGTTCCTCCTCGCGTGCGCGGAACAGCTCACTTGCAGAATCTGACGGCATGGATTCCCGGCGTCAAGGACCGCCTGCTGCTCTCCCAAGCCGACGCTCAGCTGACCGATGCCGCCCTGGTCCTGGCCCATATCAACGGCCAATTCGAACACACGCCTGTGGCTTTCACCGGTACCATCACCAGCCCCTGGAGTTGCTCCGCAGCCGATGCCTGCCCGCTGGAGTTCGACCTCCACGCTCAAACGCTGGCGATCACCGATGTGGCCGGACTGTTCAGCGCCAACGAGAAGGGCTGGAACCTCCCTTTCTTGTCCGACTCGAGCAAACTGCCCGAGTTTCGCGCCAAGGGCACACTGGCCGTGGATGAATTGACGGCCGCGCAGATTTCCCTGGAAAAATTCGCCGGGCACGTTGAAGTTGGCGATCGACTCCTGCTCGTAAGCCACATCGCCGCCAGGCTTGGCGGGGGCGCCGTTGCCGGCGAATGGCGCGCTGACTGGACCAGCCCGCAGCCGCGTTACACCGCCTCCGGAACTCTCACCGGTGTGGCCCTGGACCACCTGGGACCGCCCACCCCGGACATCGATGTGCTGACATCGTGGATCACCGGCAAGGCAGACGCGAAATACTCGTTCCACTTTGAGGGAAAAACTGCCCAGGACATGCTTTCGAGCGCCGCCGGCCGCGGGGACTTCACGGTCCTCAACGGAAGCTCGCGCGCATTGTTGCTGGAAGCCTCCAAGCCGCTGCGATTTCAGAGTTTCCAAGGCTCCCTGGAGTTGGAGAAACAGACTGTGAAAGTGCTCCCGGGCAAATTCAGGGCTGAGAACCACATCTATGAGGTAAGCGGAACAGTGACTCTGGCCGACCGGCAAGCCAAGCTGAAGATGAGCAGCAGTGGCTCGGGCTGGGAGATCACGGGCGCTCTGGACCGGCCGCGGATTGCCGCCCAGCCCATGGCCGCCCAAACAACTTCCGCGCGTCCGCGATGAAACTGGCCTGGATCGTGCTTACCGTTCTATTGGTGGCCGCCGTCATCTATCTCGGCCACGAGCAACCTTCCCCGGCCGCGCAGGCAAACGCGTCTCAAGATTCAACGACGCCTGCCCCCTCTCCCAATGCAACGCATCGCCTGGCGGACAGCATGCAGCGCAAGCTCGACCACATCCGTGACAACGCTGCCTTGTCCCATCCGGATCCGGCGCCGACCGTGATCACGGAAGAAGAGGTCAATGAGTACTTTGCTGCCGGGCGGGTCAAGCTTCCTCAGGGAGTGAAGAAAGTGAGCCTGGAAGGAAAGTCGGGCGTGATCGACGCCGTGGTGAACGTTGATTTTGACGAGATCCGGGCTGGGCAGCGCTCTTCCAACCCTTTGCTGTCGATCTTTAGCGGTGTCCACAACGTGCAACTGGAAGCCGATGCGGCCGGCAGCGATGGCCAGGGCAAGGTCCATGTCCGCAGCGTCATGATTGATTCGGTGGAAGTGCCGCGCATCGCGCTGGAGTTCTTCGTGGCGAAGTTCATTACGCCCAAATACCCCAACGTCGGCCTGGACTCGCAGTTCCAGATGCCGTCCAGGATCGACGCGGCCACCGTGGGTTACCACAAGCTGACGGTGACGCAGAAGTAGCGCCTACTGCCTACTGGTCTTCCTCAATTTTCAGGACGTGCAGAGTGTGGGTCTTCGTGTCCACAGTCCCAGTCGCCTTTACTTTCTTGCCGGCAAATGGCTCAGCCTGCCCCTGGTCGTCCAGCCGGTAAACTTCGTCTTTCACCACCAGCACGTAGTTGCCTCCCATATCTTTCACACAGTGGTTCGTACAGCTCTTGTCGTCGCTGGCGCCGGGCACTCCCTTCTTAATCATCCATTCATGGGAGCGGGCGTTGGAGTGGACATTGAAGGCACACTGGCTGTCGGCGATGGCGCCGCGCAGGACCACTGGACCGTCTTTGTCTTTGCCGAAACAGGCGGCGCTGAGCAGCAAGACGAAAGTCAATACCGCGGTTGTGGTTGCAATGTTTCTTGTTCCGATCATGAACGATCTCCTGTCTATGATCCAGGCCGCTGCATCAAATGGCAGCGTACCGTCTACACACTTCAGGGTACGACGACGAACTTCATGCGCATGCCCTCATGGTCATCGCTGCAAATAACGGTGCACACAACTTCGTACTCGCCCGGCACCGAGGGCGCGACGAGCACAAACTCCTGCCTCCCCGGCT
>CAZFRV010000373.1:0-10011 GCA_964521445.1 uncultured Acidobacteriaceae bacterium | reverse complement strand
CCTCGACCAGTTCCTCCGTCGACTCGCCCAAGCCAACCATTACTCCGCTCTTCGTCACCATGCCTGGCGAAAACTTCTTGGCGTTTTCCAGCAGCGCAAGGGTGCGCTCGTAGCGCGCGCCCGATCGAACTGCGCGATAGATTCGCGGCACGGTCTCGGTATTGTGGTTGAGCACGTCCGGCTTGGCGTCGAGCAGGATGCGCAACGATTCTTCCAGGCCCTGGAAATCGGGAATCAGAACTTCGATCCGGCAATCCGGCATAACCTCGCGAATCTCGCGGATCGTTTCCGCAAAAATCTTCGCCCCGCCGACGTTGTCATCGTCGCGGTTCACGCTGGTCACAACCGCATGCTTCAGACCGAGAGTGGCCACAGCTTCGGCGACCCGGCGGGGCTCGTCCCAATCCAGCGGTTCAGGTTTGCCCTTGGGCACGGCGCAGAATCCGCAGCGCCGCGTGCATAGGTTGCCCAGCAGCATGAAGGTCGCAGTCTTATGGTTCCAACATTCGCCGATGTTAGGACACTGGGCCGATTCGCACACCGTATGCAGATCCAGCGTTCGGGCCAGCTTTTTGAGATCGTGATAGTTATCGCCCAGCGGCGCGCGTGCCTTCAGCCACGCCGGCTTGGGCTGCGGACGCCGTGGCGTGAGATCGATCTGTACGAGTTCAACGGGACTGGCCATGGGGCTCGGGAACTCTCCATTGTACGATGCGGCGCGACGTGAACCAAAGCAGGCGTATCGCCAGGTCGTGGTGCAGTTTCACTGTTCTCATCGAGTTTGGACCGCAGCCGCCCCCGGCTGCGCGGCCTCTTCACAGGCGAGGGCAGCTGTGCTCCACAAGTTAAGTGTGAACCTGTACCACTACCCATCGTCTCTACAGCGTGTGCAGATACGCAATCAAATCCGCGACCTGCTGTTGGTCAAGTTGGTCGCCAAATCTGGGCATCATGTTCCGCCCGCGAACAATCGACTGTTCCACGTGCTCGTCGGTCCCGGTAAGGCCGCTGGGCAGGTACTCTTTTTTGTAAAGTCCCTTCAGGCCGGGACCTTTATTGCCGCTGGTGGAATAGGCCGGATGGCAGATCAGGCAATACTGGTTGTATACGCGTCGTCCCTGGGCCTGCTGGGCGTTCAGGCCCAGCTCGGCATCGGACATCTGCGAGCGGTCTTTTTCGCAACCGGCCATCAGCATCATGGCCAGGGCGAGCATGGGTATGGACGCTGTTCGCCTCAACTGACTATTATGTCTGGAGCGCGGAGTTTTGCAAACACTCCCGTGTGGCGCATCTCATGCCGGTTGAGATCAAACGAGCCTACGAAAAGCCATCGCTCGCCGACGGCCAGCGCGTTCTGGTGGATCGCTTGTGGCCGAGAGGCGTGAAAAAAGAGAACGCCCGGATCGACCATTGGCTCAAGAACCTAGCCCCGTCGGACGCGCTGCGCAAATGGTTTCATGCGAGCGCCAACTGGACGGTCTTCAAGAAGCGCTACTTCCGCGAACTCTCCACCGCGGAGGCGTCAGCCGACCTGGAAACTCTCTACGGCTTGATGAGCCACCATGACCGGCTGACCCTGGTCTTTGCCTCGCGCGACGCGGAGCACAACAATGCCGTGGCCCTGAAAGAACTGTTGGAAGGAATGCGGAAGCCGCCGTCCAGCAGCGGCCCGGCAAGAGCCGCCGCCGCTCCGGCGCGCGCCGCCAAGCGGCGTCCGGGCTAGCAATGATCCTGCGCCCTCTTGATCCGCCGCCGGTCAGCTCCCAGGAGTGGGTCTCTGCGTGGCCGGTCGTAGAGCGCTTGCAGCGGCAGAAATACGAGAGCTGCTGGATGATCACTCAGCCTTCGCATGCCGCATTGGCCGGCGACCTCGCTGACAGGCTCACGGCGCCGCGAGTCCCGAAACTCGAAGCGGAGCTGGTGCGGGCCATCGCCCTTCACGATGCGGGCTGGGGCATACCTGATGCTCAAGCGGTCATGCGCAGCCGCTCCAGCCACGCCGATTGTCCCAAGTCCTTCCTCGATGTTGGGGTCACGGAGTTTGTGGAGGCATGGACGCAGTCGATCGAGATGGCTCAGCCGGTCTCGCCTGCGGGCGGATACATCGTCAGTCGGCATTTCTGGCGGCTCGGCGAACACCGCCTGGAGCGCGGCGATGACAGCGAAAACGATCGCAAGAAACTGCGGTCCTTCCTGAGCCATGAAATTGCCCGGCAGAAAAGACCAGCCTCCAAGCAAGCTCGCAGCACCGACGAACTGGAGCTGCTGACAGACGTACTCCAGTTCTGCGACCTGCTTTCCCTGTATATCTGTTCCGGCGCCCGCGACAGCGTGCAGTTTCCGGAATACTTTGGGATGGCGGCCAGGCTCAGCCTGGTCGGAGAGAGTTACCAGCTCGATCCTCCGCTGATCGCTTCCGGCGCGCCGTTTACCGTGGCGCGGTTGCGGCATCCCGCGACCAAGGAAAAATCTGGCGAAGAAATGAAGATCGTGGTTGTTTAGTGCTGGTGGTCCATGCCCGCCATGTCGCCGTGATCGTGCTTCTCGGCGCCGGGCTTGAGCTGGCGTTCTACTGACCAGATGTCATCCGGCGTCGTCTCCCAGGGATAGACGTGGACCATCCAGCCGAATACGTGAGGCATGAAAGTCCCGCCGGCGGTCTCACAAGCATCTTCCGTCGAAATCGAGCCATTGAGACCGAACTGCGGATTCTTCGCCAGCATTTCCCGTTCCCGTCCTTTGGGCGGACGGCAAAAGTTCACGTGCTGGTGCCACTGGGCCACGCTCAAAGGAATGCGCTGGTTGAGCTGCTCCTCGCTAAATCCGACCGGAGCCGTGTACATGGCCCCGATCAGCTTGTACCCGCTGCCGTGCTTTTCGTACAGCAACGAGGTCGGCTTGGTGGGATCGAAGTAGAAGGCCGCACCCGCCGCGTATTGCCACTTGCTGAAGTGATACATCTTCTGGGGAACATTGGGCAGGAAGATCTTGAAGCCGTCGGCGAGAGCCGCGTTGGAGTCACGATATTTCTCCAGCGCCACGCGCACCTGGTCCACAACCTGCTGCGCCTTTTCCTGGTCGCCCGGCTGCGGGTCCCGCAGCGCGCTCATGTGCATGTGCACACCCATGTGATCGTGGTCTTCATGATGATGACTGTGGCTCATGGCCTCGGTGGTAGCGGCCAGATCGGCCTGCGCGGGCGGCGTATCCGCTTGCTGCTGGTGGTCATGCTGCGCGTACAGAACCGCGGCCGTAAGGCTGACGGCTATGAAGATCACAACTTTTTTCATCTCTTCCCCCGGGGAAAGCCTGATCCAAAGTAGCAAACCCGAAGATCAGGCGAAAGTTACCTTGGAGATACTAACTATCCTCCCTGGCCTGGGTTACTATCGGGCGCAGAGAGGAAGACGCATGCCTATGTATACAAGACGCGTTATGCTTGCGATTATTAACGCCCTGATGATACTTCCTTTAGCGGCACAGGCCCAGCAAAGCACCGCACCCACAGGCAGCCCGGCCCCCGCGCAAGCCCAGGGCGACCAGCCCGTTCAGCGGCAGCAGCAGCGACTGGCCCTTCTTGCACAGACCCTGAACCTGACGGCCGATCAGAAGCGGCAGTGGATGCAGATTCAGAGGGAGACCACACAGAACGTCCGGGCCACTCGCAAGAACGACTCTCTGAATGAAGAGCAGATGCAGCAAAAGCTGAAAGAGGTCCACGCCGAGCAGCGGCGGCAACTTCTTGCCCTGCTCACTCCCCAGCAGCAGGAAACACTAAAGAAATGGTGGGAAGAGCAAAGGCAAAAGCAGCAGGAAAAGGGCGCCGGCGCGGCACCCGATTCTGCAGCCGCAGCCGCCAAGGACGACGACTTTTTTGCTGGCATGGTCCAGGATCAGGATCCGCCAGCGCAGCCCACACCGAGCCCGAATCAAAGCAAGGCGCCACCAAAGAACTGAGGTCCTGGTCGCCGCCGCCGCCGGCGCGTATAGTTCCGGCATGGCTTCCTACCTCGAATGGGTCCGCCAGTTTTGCCTTTCGCTGCCCCACACCACGGAGAAAGTTCGCTGGGAGCACAACCTTCTGTTCTGCATTGGCGAAAAAATGTACTGCGTGGCGAACCTGGAGCCGGGCATGGGGCCGAGCAAGATCGTCTTCAAATGCACACCGGAGATTTTCGCCGAACTGGTGGAAGTGGAAGGCATGATCCCCGCGCCTTACATGGCGCATAACCACTGGGTCTCCGTCACCGACATGGAACCATTCCGCCAGACGGAACTCAAAGAGCACATTCGGAACTCGTACCAACTGGTGCTGGCGAAACTACCCAAGAAAACGCAGACCCGACTCAGCGGCACAACTCCTGCGCCGAAACGCACCGCGACTAAGCCGAAGCCGGCTGCAAAACGGAAGAAGTAGTTCTCTCCACGGCCAGCCGGGCTGAGCGGATGCAATCGGGAATGCCGATCCCGTGAAAGGAATTGCCGATGATGTGGGCGCCCGGCAGCTCCGCCAGCAGTTTTTCCATCTCGGCCACGCGTTCCAGATGCCCGGGTTCATACTGCGGCAGCGCGCACTCCCAGCGAAACACGCGGGTGAACCGCGGTTTGACGCTGAGACCGAGAATCTCTTTCAACTCCCGCAAGACAGTTTCTTCGATCGCGCCGTCGCTGTAGCCGAGCAGGCCGGGCACGCGCGAGCTGGAGATGAAGCAGCGCAACAGCGCCGATCCCTCAGGGGCGCGGTGTGGAAATTTCTTGTGAACGAAGGTGCAGGCCAGCATCTGGCGTTTCTCCGCGCGAGGCACAAGGAGGCCGTGGCCTGGAGGAAGATTCGCGTGGTCATAAGCCAGCGCCACCGCCGCTGAAGAGGTGTACTGGATTCTCTCGAGCAGTCCGGCAATCTGCGGCTGCACGGGCCGCAGCAACGCGGCTGCGGCTGGCGCGGGCACCGCCAGCAGGACAGAATCGTATGTTGCGCTGGTGCCTGGGCGTTCCAAGAACCATCCCTCGCCGCTGCGCCGCAGCGAAACATCTTCCTGATGCAGCCGCAACGAGCTGGCTGGCAGCTGAGCGACCAGGGCATCCACCATCTGCTGCATGCCGTTCTCCAATGAGGTAAACAGCGACTGCGGTTGAGGATTCGCGCCCCGGCTTTGCCGTCGTGCGCGCAGCGTTGCCTGCACCAGGCTCCCATGCTCGCGTTCCATTTCCACGAAGCGCGGCAAAACGGCGCGGACACTCAGGTTCGCCGCGTCGCCGCCATAAACGCCGGCTAGAAGTGGCTCGGCTACGCGCTCCACCATCTGCCCGCCAAAATGGCGGCACACGAAGTCAGCGACCGTTTCGTCACGCGGCTGGACCCGACCCGGCGAAAACAGTTCGGCGGCCATGCGCAGCTTCGTCCTCCAGGAAAACAGAGGCGTGGTCACCATGGGCCACACTCGCGTCGGCACCATGAACTGCAGGCCGTCAGGGATCGGGACCAGGCGGCCGCGGACCAGAATGTAAGTCTTGCGCTCGGCGTCGTTGGAGCTGATGAGCTGATCGCCCATCCCCAAGTCGCGGCAAAGCTGCGCGCCATCGGGCTTGGCGGTTAGAAAAGAATCCGGGCCGGCCTCCAGGACATAACCATCGCGACGCTCCGTCTGGATCACGCCGCCGAGGCGGCCGGATTTCTCAAACAGGGTCCAGGCGAGGGGTGCTCCGCCGCGTCGCGCCTTTTCCAGATAGAAGGCCGCGCTCAATCCGGCGATGCCGCCGCCGATGATGGCAACACGCTTCATCTCTGTCACCGCGCTCCTTACCCGACCGAACCGGTGACGCCCAGCCGTGCCGAAGCCAGATCGGCCAGGGCGGTGATGAACGTGGGCGAGGTGTTGAGCGACTCCGTCCGCCACATTTGAAGGGCTTGCTCGTTGGCGAAGTGGCGGAAGCCTATGTCCACGTCATACAGGACCTCTACGTGGTCGCAGACAAAGCCGATGGGCGCGATCACCACTCCTTTGTGGCCCTGCTTTTTCATCTCCAGCATGACGCTTTCCACCGTCGGGCCCAGCCACGGACCGCCGGACATTCCCTGGCTTTGAAACGCGAAGTGCTGCAACTCCGCGGCCAGGGCAGGAATGCCCTGCCCTACCAGCCGCGCCGTCTCTTTGGTTTGCTGTTCGTAAGGATCGCCGGCCTGGATCGTGCGCATAGGCACGCTGTGCGCGGTAAAGATCACCGGCACTTGAGCGCCGGATTCGTTGCAGGCGCGGCGCCAAACCGCCTCGAGCTTCTCGGCAAATGCGCGCACCAGCAAGGGATGGTCATGCCAGGACTCGACGAATCGCACCGAAATCTCCGGCTTCATCTCCGTCATCAGCGCCTTGCGGTAGAGGCCGACACTGGTAGAAGAATTCTGCGGCGCCAGGCAGACGGCTAGCAAATTCTCAACACCATCGGCCGTCGCTTGGCGCACCGCATCGGCGATGAACGGCTTCCAATTGCGCATGCCAACATACACGGGCAGTCCAACTTCGCGCTGCAGCGCCGCGCCCTGGGCCAGCGTGATCTCGGTGAGCGGAGACTTGCCGATCAACGAATAACGGTGGCGCACTTCCTCGATCACCGCCTCCGGCACCGGGCGCCCGCCAGTGATGTAGTTCATGAACGCGGGCACGTCGGCGGGAGATTCCGGGCTGCCGTGGGCCAGGAGCAGAATGGCCGTCTTCTGAGTCATGGTTATGGTGCACCTCCTTCCACCGCATCGCCGGAGGGCTTGATCCTCCATTCTCTTACAAACTCCACCAGCGCGCGCACATTCTCTACCGGCGTCTCGGGCAAAATGCCGTGGCCCAGGTTGAAGATGTGTCCGGGACGTCCACCAGCCTGGCGCAGTACCTGCTCGGCTCGCGATCGTAACTCCTTCTGCCCGGCAAAAAGCAGCACTGGATCGAGATTCCCCTGCACAGCGCCGCGAAAATCCAGGCTCTTCCACGCCAGATCGAGCGGCATGCGCCAGTCCACGCCGATGACCTCGGCCCCGGTTTCTTTCATGGCCGGCAGCAGCGTCGCGGTATCGGTGCCGAAATAGATGATGGGGACCTTCGTGGCTTGTTGCAGCCGCCCCACCAGATCGGTGGCAAAGGGCAACACGTGCCGGCGATAGTCTTCCACGCTCAAGCAACCTACCCAACTGTCGAAGACCTGCAGGGCGTCGGCGCCGGCGGCCGCCTGCTCCGCGGCATACGCTGCCAGTACGTCCACCAGCTTGCGCATCAGCATCTGCCAGGCCGCAGATTCGTTGTACATCATCTTTTTGGTATGGATGTAATTCCGCGAGCCGCCGCCTTCGATCATGTAGCTGGCCAGCGTGAACGGCGCCCCACAGAAGCCGATCACCGGGAGTTTGTCGCCAAAATGTTTCACAACGCGGCGTACGGATTCGGCCACGTAGCCCAGTTCCGAGGCGCGATTCGTCACTAGGGCGTCAACGTCTTTGCTCGCCCGCAGCGGACGCTCGATCACCGGGCCCTCGCCGGCTTCAAAACGAAACGGCAGGCCCATCACTTCCAACGGCAGCAGCAGGTCAGCGAAGATAATGGCCGCGTCCACGCCCAGTTTTTCCGCAGCGGTAATGGTGACTTCGGCGGCCAGCGCCGGGGTCTTGCAGATTTGCAGGATCGAATGGTGCTTGCGCACGGCGCGGTATTCGGCCATGTAGCGACCTGCCTGGCGCATGAGCCAGATGGGCGTGGCCTCCACCGGCTGGGCGCGACAGGCACGAACGAATCTGGAACCAGGAGCGGACATTGTCTTCTGCGCGTGAAGCCTAAGCATTCTAAATGCTTTCATCACACAGAGAGGCTGGCTCGTCGTGGTGCTTCGCCCCGCGCTCCAGCAACGCCCGATCTTTGGGTTCTCTTTTGGCGGAGAGAACCGGTTGGGTTTCCCCTAACAAGGCTTTCCAGAACCGCCCGCCTCGGTTCCTAAGAGCAGGGAGTGCGGAGAAACTATCTCATTTCCGGACAACAAGATAGCGCATCAGACGAACATTCCCGATCTGGATTATTCACGAAAACGGAAAATATGCGGTTCCAGTGTTTCACATACTGAAAAACCCTATATAAGTGCGGGTGCACGCTGGGCCCACCAAGATTCAGCAGAGAGATGTTCCCGGTCCGCATCGACGGAATGCGCCGGAGACTCCCGGGAGGTTTTTCGTATGGAACCCGTTCGCTGCGGCCAGCACGGTAAGAACCCAGAAGCGATTGTCTGCAAACATCTGCTTTTCGGGAAGTACCTCGGCTTTTTTTGCGACCTCGACGATCCTCGCAACCCTTATCCCGACGCCTGGTGCAACGGTTGTGAACTGATCCGCCTCGAACACGACGGCTGGACCGACGCAACCGAGGACCTCATGGAACTTGCCTTCATCTGTGGCGGCTGCTATGAGGAGATCCGCGATCGCAACCTGCGCGGGAACGAATCCAGTTACGCCTTGCAGTAGCTGCCGAAGAATCGGGTGATCTGGAGATCGGGTGATCGGGTGATCTGAAAACCTCCGGAGTCGGCCAGATTCATACCCGACGACCGTGAGCCTCCGACCCACCTCCCGGCAATCGAGAAAAATCGTTTGGCACCGGCAAAGTCATAGGCCCGTGCTCCCGATGATCCGATCACCAGATCTCGCAGCCTCTTCCCAAAACCCTCGCTCCGGCGAGATAATAACTGATTGGTTCGGTGGTTCTTATCTCGTCCTTACTGGAGCCCGCAACCCTCTTGACCCGAAGTCAGCAACCAAGTAGAACTTTCGGGATTATTTTGCCCGCGGCCGGGGCCGGGTTCGCCTGTTGGAAGGAGGCACTGTGAAGGTTTATGAAGGCAAAGACATCCGCAATCTTGTGGTGATAGGGCACTCTCACGCAGGAAAAACGTCTCTGGTATCGGCCATGCTCTATACCGGCGGCGCCACGCCCAAGCTGGGCCGCGTGGACGATGGTTCCACCGTTACTGATTATGACGAAGAAGAAATCGACCGGCAGATGACGGTCGCGCCGGCCGTGGCTCCCGTAGAGTGGCGCAACACCAAGATCAACCTTCTCGATACACCCGGCTTTCCCATGTTCGCTCACGAAGCCAAAATCGCCATGTCCGCCGCCGAGGCCGCGCTGGTGGTGGTGGATGGCGGCGCCGGCGTGGAAGTTGTCACCGACAAGGTCTGGGCATACGCGGATGAAATCAATCTGCCGCGGGTGATCGTGGTCAGCCGTATGGACCGCGATCGCGCCAACTATGAAACGGCTCTGGAAAGTCTGCGCGCCGCCTTTGGCCGCCAGGTGGTGCCGGTGCAGATTCCCATCGGCAGCGAAAAGAACCTCAAGGGCGTGGTGGACCTGGTCACGATGAAAGCCTACACGTACGAGATGGGCGGCAACGGCAAAGGCAAGGAAGGCCCGGTGCCCGCCGAGGTGGAAGCCGCAGCCAAGGAAGCGCACGAAAAGCTGGTGGAGATTGTGGCTGAAGGCAAAGACGAGTTGATGGAAGAGTTCTTCGACAAAGGCACCATCTCTGAAGAGCACCTGCTTCCTGCGTTGCATGAGGCCATCCGCGACGATCGTATTTTCCCTGTCCTGTTTACCTCCGGCCTGGGCAACATCGGCGCCGACCATCTGCTGGACTTCATCGTCGACTATTGCCCAACCGCGGCCGAGCATTCGGCGGTACACGCCGCGCCTGATGCGTCCGCCAACGGCGCCTCAGCCGAGCGCAAAGTGGCCGATAGTGAGCCCGCATCGGTCTTCGTCTTTCGCACCGCCAATGATCCCTTCGCTGGACGCATCACCTACTTCAAGGTTTACTCGGGGGTGGTGAAGAATGACGCTACGCTGCAGAACTTCAACCGCAGCATTCCAGAGAAACTCTCGCATCTTGCCGCTCCGCAGGGAAAAAACCTGCTGCCTGTGGCCGAACTGCACGCCGGCGACATTGGCGCCGTCGCCAAGCTGAAAGAGACACTAACCGGCGACA
>CAZFRV010000372.1:0-5901 GCA_964521445.1 uncultured Acidobacteriaceae bacterium | reverse complement strand
GCCACGGCTCCGCTCCCGCAAGGTTTAGGAAGATTGCAGTGGGGACAGCATATAAAGGCAGCAACTAGCAATTAGCAATTAGCAGTTGGCTCCTGGCTCTTAGCCTCGCCCTTTAGCCGACGCAATCGTTCTTTGTCTGGCGCGAGGGTGTACAGTGCAAGATTGCTGAGGTTGCCACACACTCTGCACATCCTCGCTCAGGCTAATTGCTAACTGCTAATTGCCAAATGCTATCACTCAGTCTCGTATCACTTCGATATTGGTCCCGGGTATGGTCATTTTGATGACTTTGAACTGGTCGTCCACCCAGAGCAGCCACTGTCCGGCGTCGGAGTCCTTCGGTTCGTTCATGGCAATCACTCGACCGGAGCCGCCGGTGCTCAACGTCATCTTGCTGAGCTGCCTCTCCACGCCTTTCACTGTGATTTTGTCCGGACCGACAAGCTCCATGGTGGCGCTCACCGACGCATGCTGGTGGGGCACCAAAACCACGTAACTGCTGGGACCACACAAACGCCCCTGTCCTTGTTTCCAGACGCAAGCTGTGGCCAGGTAACGCCACAAAAGGATTTCGCGTTGGGAGAAGAAATTGTCATCCAGGATCGCAGTGGAGAGCGGGAGCAGATGAGGCACATCCATCTTCTTCTGGTCGGCGGGAACCAGGTGCTCTACCAGAAGCTCCTTTTGAGGCTCTACCGAGGACTCCTCGGCCTGGGGGACGGTAGCGCGCCATAGATAGGAGCGCAGGTCTCCGTTGGGACTGATTCGCATCTCCGCGGTCTGCTCCGCCTTCATCTTGCCATCGTCTACCTTGAGAGACGCAGTGGCGATGCTGAAATCCGTCCTTTGTTCAATTTTGAACGTTTCCGTGCCGATGCGTTTTCCTTCCAGGTAAATGCCGAAGCTGCCCTGGTCCACGACTTTGGATTCCATCTTTTCGGCGGCGCCCTTATCTTTGTCGCCGGCGCTGAGGCCGTTGGCGGCCAGGAGTACGCCGCTGAGAAGAACGCTTTTGATGATGACTGCCTTCACTGCTTTACCTCCGGCTTGGCTGCGGCCAGGACCCTGTGTTCGATCTCCGCCGCCACTTGCTCTACAGCTTTGTTCATCGTGTCCACGCGCGCCTGGGCCAGTTCGTAAGCCGAGCGTCGCGCCGCGAACAATTGTTCAAACTGCATCTCATCCCCCGCCAGGGGACGCATGCCGCCGTCCCGAATGCAACGGCGCCGCAACTCCGCGAGCGGGGCTTCGAGTAGGACCGTGACCGTGCCCGAGCTCTCCAGCGCCTGCCGATTGTGCGGCTGGACAAACGCTCCGCCCCCGAGCGCAACCACCAGATTTCCGTGCGCCTCGCTCAGCAGGTCTTCCAGCGCCGCACTCTCCAGCCGTCGAAACTCGGCTTCGCCGTCTTCGGCAAAGATTGCGGCTACAGACTTGCCCTGGCGGCGCTCGATAACCTCATCCAAATCCCGGAACGCCCATCCCAACCGCCGCGCCAGCGTTTTGCCGACTGTAGTTTTGCCGGCGCCCATAAACCCGATGAGGCACACCCGCCTGATTGATTCATCTCGGGCCATAAACCGCTCTTGATTTCAGGTGCCGCGATCGCGTTTTTATTGCTTCTTCACGCGGATTCTACCACTGAACGACTGGAGCTCAACCGAAGATGAGCCGGAATGGGAGGTACCTGTAAAGGAACTGCCCGCCTTCGTGACATAGGGGACATGGGGCTTCTGCTGCAGAGGAAAATCGTTTTGTACCTGGCCGGAGACGGACCGCGCGGAAACGTCAAAGGAAGCGGTTTCCGGCAGGGTCACATCGATGATGCCGCTGTGCGTGGTTAAACTGTAATCGCCGCCGCCGGAGCAGTCGCCGCGATAGGTAATGTTGCCGCTGGTAGTCCCCACGGAGACGATGGGCCCGGAAACATCCACCAACTGCACTGCGCCGCCGCTGGAGGTGACCTCGACATGGCCGTTGTTGATGCTGCTGAGGCTGACCGGAGCCGTGACGCCGCGAACGTGAACGTGAACTTTGGCTACGTTGCGCACGGTGATCTGGCCGGTATCGGAAGACAGGGTAAGATCGCCGCTTAGGCCGTCGGCGGTAATCGGCGCCGTGGCCGTGGTGACGGTGACGGCAACGCCAGCCGGGACCGTGACCTCATAATCCACTCGAGTTTCGTCCGCGGTTGGCCTTTGTTCGCCCACCGCGTGGGTGCGGACTTCCAGCCGCAGCTTGTCGGAAGTCGTGTTTTCGTCCACTTCAACCTTGTCCGAGTGGGTGACATACGCGACCACCACCTGCCGTCCGGCGCTGCCATGCAGCGTGACGGAGCCGCTGTTGTTGACTATATTGACGGTCCCGCCGGCGGCAACCTCGAAACGAGCTTCTTTGCGGGTGTCGTTGGTCATCGATGGGGTCGTCGGCGGGGTCATGGCCGTGGCCGCGGCACTCAGTGTTCCCAGAGCCATCAACACCCCTGCGGCGGCGGTCAAGTTGAGCTTGTTCATCGCTTTCATCTCCTCTTTCATCTTCATCCGCTTAAGGCAACGCGCGGGCCGTCGCCATCTCGTACAACATCTCCTTCTGCTGGTAAGCGTCCAGCAGATGCGCCCGAGCCTGGGCGTCTTCCGGGTCCTGGTCCACAGCCAGCTGGGCGTCGCTGATATATGCGTTAACTTCGCGCAAGCTGTCTTCGTAGGCGCGCCGCACATCCGGGGACTGCTGCGAGATTCGGGTGATCAACTGCTGATCTTCGCCTTCAAAGACAGCCGTGGGAGCGCTCACATTCTGCGCCGCGGCCGGCTGCGCCGGCAACTGCGGTCGATAGTTAATGAGTAAAGCCGTGAACACGGCCATGGCGGCCAAGGCCATGGCCCAGCCTAGCGGTGTCCAACTCCTGGACTGGGTGGGGATGGTCGTCACATGTCCCAAAAGGGACATTCGACCCTCCTGGATCAGCCCCTGGCGATGGAGCGAATCCTCTATCCCGGCCCACACTCGCGGGCTGGGGTCATGCATGGGAAGCATCAGCTTTGCCTGCTGCGCGATATATTGAAGGTCCTGCACCAGTTCGGCGCAGGCCGGGCATCGGCGCAGGTGCGCTTCCTCTTCTTCGTTCCCGCCGCTCTCGATGATGTACGGCAGGACCTCCTGGAACTGCTGGCAGTTCATGCGATCTTCATCCTCTCCCAACGTTACGGTCCCGAACGCGTCCGTCGCACTCGTGGATCCTTCCCGCTCAACCCGCTCTAACGGCGGACGGCCTTCTCGGCTCGGCTGAGCTTGAGCAGGTCGCGCAATTTCATGCGCGCCTTATGCAATTGCGACTTGCTGTTGCCTATCGAACAACCCATCATTTCCGCAATCTCGTTGTGCTCATATCCCTCAATGTCGTGCAGTACGAAGATGATGCGATACCCCGGCGGCAGACTCTCGATGGCTCGTTCCAGGTTGACCCGGTCAATGGAGCCGGCCAGTACGTTGTCCCGCGCGCCAATGTCTTTCCTTGGACCATCTTCATGCTGCGGTTCCAGCGCTTCATCCAGCGAAACTTCGGGCAGTCCTTTCTTGCGCAGATGCATTAGCACCACGTTCACTGACAGCCGATGCAGCCAGGTGGAGAACGCCGATTCCCCTCGGAAGGTTGCGATCTTGCGGTACAACTGCAAGAAGGCTTCCTGCGTCAGGTCCTCCGCCTCGGCGGTATTGCTGGTCATGCGCAGACACAGCGAATACACGCGCCGCTTGTGCAGCCCGTACAAGGCTTCAAAGGATTCCGCGTCACCGCCCTTAGCCCTTTCAATCGCCTCTGCTTCTGACAGCCCCGACGCGATCATTTTCTTTGCTTGTGTCAATTTGCCTCTGAGAGGCCGTTGATCCCTAGGATGCGGCCAAGTAGCTGCTCTGTTGTACGGCAGGCCTGCCAAAAGACCCTGCGCTTCCGTTCGTTCCGTGCCAGTCCAAGGAGCTTTGGATGCATTTCCTGCCCCTTCGAGTTTGTAGAGTCAGCGGGAGAAAGTTCCAAAATCATCTTCTTTACCCCGCTTCACCCCGCATTCCCACCTGGAGCTCGGGGATCCTAGGGGCTCCTTTCATTCTATTGGTTTCCGGTGAGGCCTGTTTTCTTGCTCGTCTAACCGTCCAACATCACGCAAACAAATAACTTAGCCTCATTACCGCTTTCCGGTCCCATCCCTCCCCACGCGCTACCATGCCCGAAAAAGCAAAAAGCGCAGGGGGCGTCTTCGCCCGTTGCGCCGGAATCAGCCATTATTTTCTGCCAGACTTCGCATGCTGAGTCTGTCTTCTACTTTCATTCGCTCTTATATACCGCGGAGGAGTAAAGGGCAAGCGCGTTGGATGGCATCGCATGCCATTCATCGAAAAGTAACCTGCCATTCATCGGGCTTCAAAACAGAGCTGCTATCAGTTATCGGCGGCCCAAAGGCCGCCAATCTCATGTTTGGAGGCTTTAATGTCGCATGCCAAATGGCTACGCACGCTTGGTGTATTTGCCCTCTCGATTGCATTGGGCAGCTTGAACGCCGGCGCAGAGCACATCAAGAAGGTCTTTGTGATCGCTATGGAAAACCACAACTGGACCCAGCCGAGCAACCAGTTTTCCGGCGGAATCCAGCAGATCTTTCAAAACCCGAACGCGCCTTTTATCAACAGCCTGGTAAACGGAACCGCGGTTGCCACCATCAATGGCCACTCAGTCAACATCAGCAAGCAGACGGCTTACGCGACGAACTACCGCAACGTTCTGGCCACGGCCAGCGGGGCCAACCCCCACATTCATCCGTCCGAGCCAAACTACCTCTGGGCGGAAGGTGGCACCAATTATGGCATTTTCAACGACTCCGATCCCTTCTCCCCCCAATCCGGCACCGGGGCGATCCAAAACCAGGACAACCAGCTGCATCTCACGCGCCTTCTGGACCGCTGTGGAGTAAGCTGGAAGTCGTATCAGGAAGACATCGACTTGGTCCCGGACGGCAACTCCTTCGACAACATTGTTCTGCCGCAGAATCAATGGACATCTCCGATCAAGAGCTTCTCGGGAAACTTTGTGGTCGGCACCAACCAGTTCAACGGCTCCACGCAGTTTAACTACGCCGTGAAGCACAATCCCCAGGCGTTCTTCACTGACTCCAACGGCGGCGATGACACCACGACGGGGAATTCCCGGCGCTTGCAGTACGCACCACTGCAGCAGCTGTTCACCGATCTGGCCAACAACACCGTGGCCGACTACAACTGGATTACGCCGGACCAGTTCAACGACCAGCACACCGCGCTCAAGGCAGGCTTCCACGGTCTGACCGGGGACGCGGCCAACATCGCCCAGGGCGACAACTTTTTGAAAATGATCCTTCCCGCGATCATGGCTTCCAAGGCCTACCAGGATCACGGCGCGATCATCATCTGGTGGGATGAATCCGAGCAGGACGGCGTCGCCAACGACAATCCCGACGACCTCACTCACACGATCGGTGAGATCGTCATTTCTACCGATGCTCACCCGAACGAGGGTGGCCTTCCCTTTGCGAGTGACGTCTTTCTGACTCACTCGTCCGATCTGCGCACCATGCAGGAAATCTTCCATGTGACGAGACCGCTTTTCCTGGGTGACGCAATACACGCCAACGATCTCTCCAGTCTGTTTGAAGATGGCGTGATCCCGCACCCGGACGGGGATGATGACAGGGATGACCGAGCCTGCGGACGAGATAGGGACGATCGCTAAGGAAATACCGCAACCGCTACCTGAGTTTCTGCCGGCGCAGAGATCGAAAGAACCGAAGAACAAAGATCTCTGCGCCGTATCATTTCTGCTGACCAGCCATCAGTGTCCCTTACTCTTCCCGAGAGGGCGGCAAGCAGGCTCTGGCA
>CAZFRV010000371.1:0-9593 GCA_964521445.1 uncultured Acidobacteriaceae bacterium | reverse complement strand
CTTCAGCGTCATGCCGATCTCGTCCAGGCCTTCGAGGAGACAGGTGCGGCGGAAGGGATCGATTTCGAAACGGGCGCGGAAGCCGTCGCTGGTCGAGACTTCACACCTTTTCAGGTCCACGGTAAGTTCCAGATGTCCCGCATGATCGCGCGACTTCAGCGCAGCGATCTCGGCCGCCGGCAGGACCACGGTGAGCAGGCCGTTCTTTACGCAATTGTTGGCGAAGATGTCGGCGAATGACGGCGCGATGACGGCGCGAAAGCCATAGTCGCGCAGAGCCCACACGGCGTGTTCGCGCGAGGAGCCGCAGCCAAAATTCTTGCCGGCAAGAAGAATGCTGGCGCCTTTGTACTTGGCAGCGTTCAAAGGAAAGGCGGGATCGGGCTTCCCTTCGCGATCGAGGCGCCAATCGAAGAACAGGCAATCACCGTAGCCGGTGCGTTCCGTGCGCTTTAGAAATTGCTTAGGGATGATCTGATCGGTGTCCACGCTGTCGCGATCGAGTACGGCCACGGTCCCGGTGTGGATAGTAAAGCTCTGCATGGTCCTCTATTCCTTGTACTGCCATTGGCGGACATCGACAAAGTGTCCGGCGACGGCGGCGGCGGCGGCCATGGCCGGGCTGACCAGGTGAGTGCGTCCGCCCGCTCCCTGACGGCCTTCAAAATTGCGGTTGCTGGTGGAGGCGCAACGCTCGCCCGGGTTCAAGCGGTCGGCGTTCATGCCCAGGCACATGGAGCACCCGGACTCGCGCCATTCAAAGCCGGCCTCGGCAAAGATCTTGTGCAGGCCTTCACTCTCCGCGGCATGTTTGACCTGCTGCGACCCGGGCACCACCATGGCTTGAACGTGCTTGGAAATCTTGTAGCCCTTAATGACCTTGGCCGCGGCGCGGATGTCTTCAATCCGCGCGTTGGTGCAGGAGCCGATGAACACGCGGTCCACGGGAATATCGGCAATGCGGGTATGGGGGCGCAGGTCCATGTATTCGAGCGCCCGGCGAATGCTGCCGCGATCGGAGTCGCTGCCGCTGCCCTCGGGATCAGGGACCTCGCCGGTGATAGGCGCCGCCATGCCCGGATTCGTTCCCCAGGTGACGAACGGCGCCAGGCGCGAGGCATCCATCTCCACCGTCTTATCGAACGTGGCTCTAGGGTCCGTGGGCAGGGTCTTCCAATCGGCCTCTGCCTGGTCCCAGGCTGTGCCTTGCGGCGCGAAGCGGCGGCCGCGCAGATAGTCGAAGGTAGTCTGGTCGGGCGCGATCATTCCCGCGCGCGCGCCGGCCTCAATGCTCATGTTGCAGACGGTCATGCGCGCCTCCATGGAGAGAGCACGGATGGCATCGCCGGCATACTCGATCACGTGGCCGGTGGCGCCATCGGTCCCGATCTTTGCGATCAGGCCAAGGATGATGTCCTTGGCAGTGACGCCCGGTGAAATCGCGCCCGAAAAATGCACCTGCATGGTCTGGGGTTTCTCCTGCACCAGGCACTGCGTAGCCAGTACGTGCTCGACTTCCGACGTGCCAATGCCAAAGGCCAGAGCGCCGAAAGCGCCGTGGGTGCTGGTGTGGCTGTCGCCGCAGACAATCGTTTCGCCCGGCTGGGTGAGTCCCAGCTCCGGTCCGATCACATGCACGATGCCCTGGTACGGCGAATCCAGATCAAACACCGGGACGCCGAACTCGCTGCAGTTGGTTCGCAGAGCTTCTACCTGGGTGCGCGCCAGAGCGTCTTCGATGACCAGCCGGTTGCCGGCGGTCGGGATGTTGTGGTCGAGCGTAGCGAAGGTACGATCGGGCCTGCGGATTTTTCGTCCAGCCAGACGCAGGCCCTCGAACGCTTGCGGAGACGTGACCTCATGCACCAGATGCAGGTCAATATAGAGGATGGTGGATCCCTGCGGGCCATCGCAGACCACATGACGGTCCCAGATCTTGTCGAACAGTGTGCGCGGGGTCATGGTTACCGCCTATACCGCATGATACGAGAAGCGCCGGTCGAGCATGGCTACGAAAGCATGTTCCACGAAAGCGCCCATCTCGCCGGTGCTGACCGTCTTCCCATGGCCCGGGCTGGCGATATCGCTGGTGCGATGGCCGGCCTCCAGCACTTCGCTGATGGCAATCTCCAGATCGGCGGCTTCATGAGACATGCCCGCGGAGTGGCGCAGCAACAGGGCCGCGGAAGCGATAGCGCCCAGAGGGTTGGCCACACCGCGCCCGGCGATGTCGGGAGCCGAACCATGGACGGGCTCGTAAAGATCGACCGCCCCGCCGATGGTCGCCGAAGCCAACATGCCCAGCGAGCCGGTGATGACCGCCGCTTCATCGGAAAGAATGTCGCCGAAGAGGTTCTCGGTGAGGATCACGTCAAAGCGCGCGGGATTGGAGATCAGGTGCATGGCGCAGGCGTCCACGTACATGTGGTCCAAAGCGACGTCAGGATAATCCTTGGCGATCCGGATGACCGTACGCCGCCACAACTGGGAAGTCTCGAGCACGTTGGCTTTGTCAACGGAAGTTACTTTTTTTCGCCGCGTGCGCGCTTGCTCGAAGGCGATGCGCGCCACACGCTCGATTTCCGACGTGGAATAGCGCATGGTGTTGTAGGCGAAGTCCTGGTCGTCACTGAAGCCGCGCGGCTGGGCGAAATACAGCCCACCCAGAAGCTCGCGGACAATCAGCACGTCAGCGCCTTCCACCCGGGATTGCCGCAATGGAGAACAATCAGCGATCGCCGGGTAGAAGGCTGCGGGACGCAGGTTGGCAAAGCCTCCCAGCATGCTCCGCAAACGCAACAAGCCGGCTTCCGGACGCTCGGCCGGCGGCAGATGGTCGAATTCCGGCGCGCCCACCGCGCCCAAGAAGACGGCATCGCTCATAAGGCAGGCATCGAGCGTGCTCTGCGGGAGAGGCGTGCCTTCGGCGCGGATGGCAGCGCCGCCGATCAACTTTTCTTCGAAGCGAAATTCGCGGTTGTGGAAATGGCCGAGCGCGCGCAAAAGGCGCACAGCCTCCGAGCACACCTCGGGGCCGACGCCGTCGCCGGGAAGAACTGTGATTTTGAAAGACATAGAGTTTGGACCCAACTTCTCCCGAATAACCACGCAAACACCCGAAAGCCGAGAGATCGGAACATCTGGCCATCGGTTCATCTGAACAGCTTCGGGTTTTTCAGATCACCCGATGAACCGATCACCCGATCACCCGATTCTTCCTAGCTGGCGGCCTGCGCGGTAACGCTGCTTCGCGCCGGCGCGGGCAGCAGCGAAAGCAGGTCCTGGTCATAGATCCGTTTCTTGTTCTCCGCCAGCTTCATGAACCGCTTATAGACGGAGTCCAGCTCGGACCCTGAGGTGGAATAGCCCAGCTCCGCCAGTCGTTTACCCAGGGCGTGGCGTCCGGAATGCTTGCCCAAGACCAGGTTGTTGCCGGGTACGCCCACTGATTCCGGCGTCATGATCTCGTAGCACAGCGGATTGACGATGACTCCGTGCTGATGGATGCCGGCTTCGTGGGCAAATGCGTTCCGTCCCACAATGGCCTTGTTCGGCTGCGGCGCGATCCCGATGATCTCCGAGAGCAGGCAGCTCGTGGGATAGATCTCCCGCGTCTTGATATTGGTATGGTACGGAAGCTTGGTCTGCCGTACGCTCAGCGCCATGACGATTTCTTCGAGCGATGCATTGCCGGCGCGTTCGCCGATGCCGTTGATGGTGCACTCCACCTGCCGCGCCCCGGCCTGGATGGCGGCCAGTGTGTTGGCCACGGCCAGCCCCAGGTCATTGTGACAGTGAACCGAGATAGTAACTTTTTCGATCCCGTGAACGCGACCGCGAATCGTGCGAATTAGTTCGGAGTACTCCTCGGGGACGGTGTAGCCCACGGTGTCCGGAATATTGATCACGTTGGCGCCGGCATCAACCGCTGCCTGCACGAAGCGGCAGAGAAAATCGATGTCCGAGCGCGACGCATCTTCGGGCGAGAACTCCACGTCATCGCAAAGCGACTTGGCGTAGGCAACGGAGCTGTAAGCCTGGTCCAGCGCCTGGTCGCGCGTGACTCTGAGTTTGGATAGCATGTGCAGATCGGAGCTGGCCAGAAATACGTGGATGCGGGGGTGATTGGCCGTCTCGAGAGCGGCCCAGGCACGGCGAATGTCAGGTTCGCTGGCCCGGGCCAGCCCCGCGACTACCGGCCGCCGGATCGTGCCGGCAATCAAGCTCACGGCGTTGAAGTCGTCTTCTGACGCGATGGGGAAACCGGCCTCAATCACGTCCACGCCCAACTGGTCCAATTGGCGCGCCATGCGCAGCTTGTCCTGAATACCCATGCTGCAGCCGGGCGCTTGTTCTCCGTCGCGCAAGGTAGTGTCAAAAATCGCAACATGCGGCTTGGCCATGGAGTTTTTTCCTTCCGCGCACAAAACTTTCATGTATGCTGGGCCGGAACCACAGATAAGTCAAATTTATAGTTTTTTGGCTTATCATAAATACTAATGATTCTATTAGCGGGGCTTTGACCCGCCGAAATGTGGAGCAGCGATGGATCTGTTTCAGTTAGAGACGTTTCTGGCCGTGGTCCAGACCGGCAGTTTTTCCGGCGCAGCCAAGGTGGTGCATCGGACACAACCGGCCGTCAGCCAAGTTGTACGCAAACTGGAGGACGAGCTGGGCGAGCCACTCTTCGACCGCTCCTCGCGCGACGGCCGCCTCACCGACGCCGGCAAAGTCCTCCAGGAATACGCTCAGAAAATGCTGAACCTCCGCCGCGAGGCCCGCGCCTCGCTCGAAGAGCTGCGCCAGTTCCAGCGCGGCACGCTGGTGCTGGCAGCCAACGAGTTCACTTCGCTCTATCTGCTGCGGGTGCTGGAGGCCTTCCGGCGTTTTTCGCCGATGATCAAAGTCGCAGTGCAGCGGGCGCTGGCCAGCGGCATTGCCGATCAAGTGGCCGACCATACCGTGGAACTGGGCGTGCTCTCTTTCCGTCCCGACAGTTCTTTGCTGCAGTCCATTGTGGTGTACCGTGACGAGCTGGTCTTTATTGTTCCCCCGGCGCATCCCCTGGCCAGCGCCCGCAACGTGAGCATCCGGCAGTTGGGAGCGGAGTCGTTTGTGGCCCACAACGTGGTGTCACCCTACCGACTGAAAGTGCTGGAGGCATTCAAGCGTCACAAAACCCCGCTCAACATGGACGTGGAGATGCCGACAATTGAATCCATCAAACGCTTTGTCGCCGCCGGCAACGGAGTGGCCCTGGTGCCGCGCATCTCCGTGGAGCCGGAGCTCAACCGCGGCGAACTGATCGCCATTCCCGTGCAGGAGCTGAAGTTCGAACGCAAACTGCGCATCGTCTATCGCAAGGGCGGCCAACTATCCCATGCCGGCCGCGCCTTCCTGAAGGTCGCGCAATCGCTCAGTGCCAGTGAAAAAGGAAGATACTTATTCCAGGTGGAGCGATAGGTACCGCGCCCAATGACTTATGAAATTTATTCCGGAAATCCTGTCCCGCGCGATGTCTAACCAGGATATGGCTGCGTCTGTGCTTCGTAGAATCGCCGCGGTTGCGCTGTGTGCGTGGATCATTGCGGGCGGCGCTTTATTGTCTACCAGCCAAACGAAGGACAACGACGATCGCTGCCCTGCTGAAAAAAATACTCGCCGGCCGTGCCGGGGGCGCTGCGCTCCGATCAAACTCAAACTCTCCCATTATGTGGAACCCGAGTACCCGGCTTTTGCACGCAGGGCAAACGTTCAGGACAACGTTGTGATTCGGACATTCATTACCGAAAAGGGCGACGTTACCGATCCCCAAGTCCTTGCAGGTCATCCGCAGTTAGCAGCCGCTGTCATGGCCGTTGTCCGCGAATGGGTGTTCCATCCAGCTTGTGTTGAGGGCGCCCATGCTGCGCTTCACTACAACATCGTGGTGCATTTTGACTCGCGAGATGGCGTCACAGTTCGGTGAGATCGCCGACAGGGCGCGGAGATGGGCACGCTCTCCGCGCTTTCTCTAAATTCTTTCCAAGCGCCACGAGTTGAGCGATAATTTCTCCCTCCGCATGGCAAGACCATCGCGCAGCTTCTTGACGGGCGCGGGCTCCCCAAAGAAGTTTCCCATAGGCAGTGTTCGGCGCCTTCGCCCAATTTGAACCCAACACAAGTGAACTCAGCAGAAAGGATCGGATCATGAGACCACTCAACGTTGCGGCTTACGGCATGGACGTGATGTACACCAGTCTTGCAGCGAATCTGCAGGCCATCCAGACAGCGGGTTGGAACAGCATCATCCTCGGCATGCTCCACCCCCACTTATCCGGTGACGTTTGGTACAACGACACGCAGATCCTGTCGAACGGAAACTATATTGGACGCCCCGATTGGCCCAGCCTGCTCCAGAAACTGACCCAGGGACCGGGCAGCGGCATCCGATTGGCGGCTACGGTCGGAGGCGCGCCGCCCTGGGTGGACGATTTCAGCAACATCCAGAAGATCTACCAGAAGAACAACAACTCCTTTGCCGGAACTGTGCTCCAGAAAAATTTCAAAGAGCTATTCAAGAAGCTTCCCACGATTCGTTTGATCGACATGGATGTGGAGGAGACCTACGACGAAAATTCTTTCGTTGCGTTTTGCCAGATGCTCATACAGATCGGGTACGGCATCACATTCTGTCCCTACGAGAAACCCTTCAACAATAAGACTTTCTGGACCGGATCGCTCAAAACACTCAATCAGTCGAATCCTGGGGCCGTGAAATGGTGGAACCTGCAGTGTTATGCCGGCGGCGCGCGTAACAAACCTCAGGACTGGGCCGACGCGATTTCCGGCGCTATCCCCGGCTTCACCACCACGGGGTTCATTCTCGCCAGCGACTGGAGCCGCTTTGCAGACAAACCGGCGAAAGATCCAAAGTCCTGGTCTTGGGGCGGCGATTGCCCTTCCGCAATGCAGACGAAGATGGGACCGTTTGGCAAGCAGGCGTGTGTTGGTGGCGCGTTCATTTGGAATATCGACCAGATCCTTGGCTACGCCAACGACCAGGAGCAAAAACCGGACCCTGCTCCGTGCGGGAACGTAGGCATGCGGGACTACGTGGCGGCGATCACGAAGGGCTTGGGTTAAAGCCAAAGCCAAGGCCGATCGCCAATCGAAATCGCTTCCCTCTAGGGGCTCTGCGAACGCGGAGCAAACGTCGCATGCTGTCATCCAGGCGGGGGAAGAGGCCCCACTCACGCGTGCAAACCATTCTGACGAGATGCAACGGACAAGATCGCCGGTAAATTCGGAGGGAAACATCTTCCATCGGCTCGCGCATCCCAACCAATGCTGCTGAATCTGTGATCCAGAATGAACCTGCCGATCCTTGTCTTTCTATTCTCGTTCGTGGTCTTGTGGGCAGCGGCTCAGATTGGGTCGCGTCGCTTCATGGGCCTGCGCGAGCTTGAAGGCAATGAACGCGAAACTTTCGGCTTCATCCTGAGCGCCGTCCTGACTCTGCTCGGTCTTATTATCGGCTTCAGTTTTTCCATGGCCATTGGCCGCTATGATCAGCGGAAAAACTATGAAGAGGCGGAAGCCAACGCCATCGGAACCGAATATGTTCGTGCCGGCTTGCTGGCTCCGGTTGATGCGGGGAAAATACGCGAGCTTTTGGGCCAGTACCTTGATCAGCGTGTCTTGTTCTACCAAACACGCGACACGGGCCGCCTCCGGCAGATCAACAGCGACACCCTGCAACTGCAGAATCAGATGTGGTCTGAAGTCAGCAGGGCCGCCTTATTGCAACCCACAGCCGTAAGCGCCCTGGCGGTCTCCGGCATGAATGACGTTCTCAACTCCCAAGGTTATACCCAAGCGGCGTGGTGGAATCGCATTCCAGTCGCGGCATGGGTGCTGATCATAGCTATCGCAGTCTGTTGTAACCTGCTGCTTGGTTTCGCCACCCGCCATGCCCCGCGAAAAACCAGAGGCGTCCTGCTGTTGATTCTCCCCCTGGTGCTGGCCATTTCGTTCCTCCTACTGGCGGACATCGACAGTCCTCGTGGTGGATTCATTCGCGTGCGCCCGCAAAACTTGTTGAGCCTCGCTCAGTCCCGGCATCCCTGACATTTCGCGGATCGCATACACAGGACGCTTGCAATCGTTGCCAGCCGTGCCCCGTAAAACTCCTGTAGGCATCTGATGCGAGTGACGCATCACAATATCATCCACCGTTAGCAAAGTCGTCTTAAGCCCTCGCGAAAAGGGGAGCGAGAAACATCAGGAGCGGACTCGAATGAAACACAAGCTTAGATTCACCGGCGCCCTGCTGCTGATTGCGGCCGGGCTTTCGACGCAATTGCAAGCCCAGGAGGACTCCGTCCCCGCCACCGACAAGGTCGAACCGGCGGCAACGCAGGCGCTGGAGAGGATGGGGGCCTACCTTCGTACCTTGAAAGCATTTCAGGTGCAAAGCCAGGGCACGTCGGAGATCGTGATGCCTGATGGCCAGAAGGTCACTCTCTCGCAACGGACCAATCTCCTGGCGCGGATGCCCGACAAGCTGATGGCCGACATCAATGGGGACAAAGGCTCCAAGCTTTACATCTTCGACGGCAAGACCTTTACTCTGTTCGCGCGCGATGCGGGCTACTATGCCACGACTCCCGCCGTCGGCACGCTGCGACAACTGGTCGATGTCCTGGCGGACAAATACGACATCGAGATTCCCCTGGCTGACCTGTTCTTGTGGGGCAGTCCCAACAACACTCCGCCGAAACTGACTTCAGCGATCGATATTGGGGAGACCGAGATCGACGGCGTCTCCTGCGAACACTACGCTTTCCGGCAGGAGGGTCTCGACTGGCAAGTGTGGATCCAGGAAGGCGACTATCCCCTGCCGCGGAAGCTGGTGCTGACCACCCTGACGGATGACGCCCGTCCCCAGCACACATCCATCCTCACCTGGAACCTTGCTCCCTCCTACAACGAGGCTGCATTCACCTTTACCCCGCCGCCGGACACACACAAGATCGATTTTGCTCCGAACGCGCAGAGCGGAAAGCACTAGGAGGTCACGTATGAAATTCTCGATTCGCCCAGGGCTCGCCTTGATTGCAGCGTGCTCGCTGCTGGCGCCGTCCATGCATGCCAGGAATGTACCGGCGCGTTCCGAGTCCCGCCAGAGCGTCAACCGGAACAATGCAGGGAACGTCAACCGAAACAATACCGCCAACGTGAACCGGAATGCCAACGTGAACCGGAACGCTAACGTCAACACGAATACGAACGTCAACAGGAACGTGAATGTCGATCGCAACGTCAATGTGCACGGGGGCTACTACGGGGGTAACTATGGCGGCGGATGTTGCTATCACCCGGTGGCGACTGCGGCCGCAGTTACTGCTGCAACCGTTGCGACCGCGGCAGTGGTCGGCTCCATGGTAAATACGCTCCCGCCATCGTGCAGCGTGGTCGTGGTGGGCGGTGTTTCCTACCAGCAGTGCGGCAGCACGTGGTATCAGCCGCAGATAGCCGGCGGCAATACTACCTACGTGGTGGTAAACCCTCCCCAGTGATCGAAGAGGAACGTGGCGCTAAGTGCTAATTGC
>CAZFRV010000370.1:0-12093 GCA_964521445.1 uncultured Acidobacteriaceae bacterium | reverse complement strand
GGATTGTTGCTGAGCATCCCTGACGCCATCATCACAAAGAGCTACGGCCCCATCATCGGCATGGGCGCAATCGGCGGGACAGTTATCGGCTTTCTCGTATCAAGGTTTGGGCATTAGCTTAGCCCCTGTGGAAATAGACTGACCCACTACGCCCCGCCTGCTCCCTTTGACATGTAGCAGGAGGTGAGTACATAATCATTCCGCTCTGGAGTGCTGGAGCGCAGTGCCAACCCCGCCATCCGCACGCGCTTCCGCGCCGCGGTTTCCATTTGAGTTTCTCTGTTTTTGAAAAATATAAGGAGATCTCCCCCCATGCACGTCTCTCGATCAAAAAGCTACATTCATGTTGTCTCGGCAATCCTGCTGCTTTTTCTCGCTGTTCCATTCGCGCGGGCGGCGGTAACCATCCAAACCGGCACCTTCGCCGACGGCGCTACATATCTCATTGAAGTTCCGTCGCCCTGGAATGGCACGTTGTTGCTGTACAGTCACGGCTACGTTTCGCCGGGAAGCTCGAACCCGGCGCAGGACATCGGCGACCCGGCGACCCGCGCGTTCCTGCTGGCTAACGGCTTCGCGCTGGCCGGATCTTCCTACGCGCACACCGGCTGGGCCATCCAAGAAGCATTGCTCGACCAGATCGAAGTGCTCGACACTTTCACCGCTGGGTTTGGCAAACCCAAGCGGACCATCGCCTGGGGACACTCCCTGGGCGGAATCATCACCGCCGGACTGATTCAACGAAACCCTCATCGTTTTAATGGAGCTTTGCCCATGTGCGGCGTGCTATCCGGTGGTGTAGCCACCTGGAACCAGGCGCTCGATGGCGCCTTCGCCTTCAAGACCTTCTTCAATTTCGGCGGCCCGCTGCAAGTGGTCAACATTACCAACCCTTTAGCCAATCTCGGCTTGTCGGAGAGCCTGTTAGCGGCAGCCCAGGCCACCCCGCAGGGCCGCGCCCGGCTGGCCCTGGTGGCGGCGCTGGGCGACACCCCTGGCTGGTTCAATCCCGCTTCGCCAGAACCCGCCGCAAACGATTTTGCCTCCCAGGAAGTCAACCAGTTCCTGTGGTTCCAGCAGGTGGACTTCCCCTTTATTTTTGCGCTACGCGCCGAACTTGAGTTCCGCGCTGCCGGCAATCCTTCCTGGAATACCAGCGTCGATTATTTCGAGCAATTTGAGAATTCGGTGAACAAGGCCGAGGTCCGTGCGCTGTACAAAACAGCCGGCCTGGACCTGGAAGACGATCTGGAGACTCTGAACAAGGCAGCGCGAATCTCCGCCAATCCCGCGTCCGTTGAATACCTGGAACAGAACATCATATTCAACGGCGACATCGACATGCCGGTGCTAACCATGCACACCACCGGTGATGGACTGGTGGCCAACCAGAACGAAACGGCATATCGCAATACCGTGCAGGAAGCCGGCGACGAGAAGTCGTTGCGGCAGATCTTTGTGCACCGTGCCGGCCACTGCACGTTCACACCGGCCGAGACCGTCGTAGCGCTGGCTAACCTGATCGAGCGGCTGGACAGCGGCCACTGGCCGGACCTTCACCACACTGCGCTGAACACCGAGGCCGGCGCCCTGGGCCCGCTCAACATCGTCCCGCCCGCCTTCATCCACTTTGACCCGGCGCCGTTCCTGCGCCCGTTTGATACCTTCATTGACCGGCGCTGCGAACGCCACGGAGGCAATGAGCAGAAGTGCTTCGTGGACCCGGATGGTGAGGAATAGACCGCCCAAGCTTCAGGGATAAGTCGTTACCTCGGGGAAAGCGCCGCCCTAGGCGGCGCTTCCGCTCCTACGCGCGCTTGCGCGGTTGGGCGGAATCTCTTGTGGGCTTGATCACGTACTTCCAAATCACGAACCCAGCCACGGCGGGTCCCCCAAACGTGATCAGTATCACCAAGAGGATGAGAATCTCCGGCAGACCGATCATCGACCGTCCTTCCCTGCGGCTTCAGCGGCCGGCTTGTAGAACCCTTCGCTCTCGAACCCGAAGACGCGGTTCGATCGTGCGCGATAGTTCTCCCAGGCAATGGCCGCGCTGAGCTCCACCAGTTGCGGCGTCGAGAAGCGCTTTTGCAGGCGCTGGCGCAGCTCGGGAGTCACCCGCGCCGGCGTGGCCGTAATGGCGTCAGCAAACTCGAGCACCAGTTTTTCGTCGGCGTCAAACAAGTTGCTATCCGCGTACCAGTTCAGGTTGCGGATCTGCTCATCGCTGATGCCAACCTTTCTGCCTCCGGCAGAGTTGATATCAATTCAAAAAGGGCACTCGATTTGTTTGGCAGCGCGAATCTGGCCGAGTCTTTTGAGTTTGGCGGAAACCAGGTTGGTTTTATCGAGCGCCTGGCCGTATTGCGCGTAGGGAACCAGCACGCCAGGATGCGTGGCCATGGTCGCAAGCGGCGCGATCTCCCGCCCCAGGCGCTTTCGGGCCATCCGGCGGATCACCGCAACTTTGAGTCGGGCAAACATATTGTGCTCTGGTCGTGCTTAGCGAAGTACGCCCAGTTTTTCCATGGGCCAGTATCCGAAGACTGCCTTGCCGTAAATGTAACTGCGGGGCACCGGGCCAAACTCGCGGCTGTCATTCGACATGGAACGATGATCGCCCAGCACAAAGTACGCGTTGGCGGGGACCACAGTCTCCGGGTACGAGCGCGTATCCATAAAGTCTTCGGGAACGTAAGCCTCTTCCACCTGCTTGCCGTTGACGAAAACGTGGCCGAAGGCGATGCGGATCCGGTCGCCAGGCAGACCGATCACTCTTTTGATGAAGCTCTTGCGCGGATCGCGAGGATAACGAAACACGATGATGTCGCTGTGGCCGATGTTCTCCCAGCGGTACACCAGCTTGTTAATGACAATACGCTCCTGGTCTTCCAGGCCGGGCTCCATGCTGCCGCCCTCCACCTTCACCGGCTGATACAAGAAAACGATAACGAAGAAGCAAACAAGGAGGCAAAAAACCAGGTCACGAACCCACGAATCCAGCACGCGCAAGGCGCCGCTTTGCCATGGAGCCGAAACTGGAGCCGATGGGGCGGATGAAACCGGCACATTCTCCTGATCAGGCGTGTTCACTCAGGTTTCTCCTCCAGCTTAGAATTATACTTTGCCGGGCCAAGGTTTGGGCCCTTTTGGTAACCGGCCAAAACAGCCCACTACCGCGTATTTGAAGCAAGGGCGCCACGATTGTAGAATAGGTTTCCTATGAAATATGTTGCCGGCATTCTAGCTACTATCCTTGCCGCGGTGATGAGCCACGGCCAGTTCGCCACCCCGCCGGAGGATCTTCCGGCCTTTCACTCTACGCCGCCGGCGAAGACCGCGACTTTGCCCCCGATTATGACCCAGGCTCAGCTTGCCCAGGCAGGACTTACAGAGCCGGCGCAAAAGGAGTCGTACAAAGCCGCAGCCAAGGATTCTGCGTTGCTGTACCAGATGCCCTGCTATTGTTATTGCGACCGACATGCTGGCCACACCAGTCTGCGTAGTTGTTTTGAGGGAACGCACGGCGCGAATTGCAGCACCTGCATGGCGGAGGCGCAGTACGTCTATCTGCAGTCAAAAAAGGGCTGGTCGGCCAAGACGATACGCGACAGCATTATTCGCGGCGACTTCAAGATGATCGACTGGCAAAACCCCCAGCCGGTAATGTAAGATTGCACCGATTTTGGTGCAGTTGACGCATACTAAGTTTATGCGTATAAAGGGCTGCACCCCTACGCAGCCCCTGCGCGTTCGCGGAATAGCAGATCTTTTCGATTTTCCACAGCCTCGAACTTGCCGCTATTCCGGCGTGGGCCGCAAGGACACAATAGAATGAAGAAAAAAGTGGCAGCAGACGTTAAACGTTCGGCTGCCAAACCAAAGAAAACAATAGCGATCAGGAATCGAAAGACGATGTCTGCGAAGAAGCCACCCACGCCGCAGCAAAAACCTGCTTTCAAAGAGGACCCGGTTTTTACACAGGCTGTGCAAAATTACGAGACCGGACTCAGGTTCATGCAGGAGCGAAAATTCGAGAAGGCCAAAGCGCTGTTGGAAAAGATCATTGCCAACGGACCCCGAGAACTCGCCGACCGGGCCCGCCTTCACCTCAACAACTGCAACCAGCAACTCAGCGAAGGCGCGTCCAGCTTCAAAACCCACGAAGAGCACTTTGACTATGCCGTCTCGCTGATGAACGGCGGCCAGTACGATCAGGCGCGCACGCACCTGGAGAAAATCCTGAAGCAAAATCCCAAAGCCGATTTTGCCTACTATGGCATGGCCTTGGTGGAATGTCTTACCGCCCAGGTGGAAAGCTCGTTGAAAAACCTGAGCGAGGCCATCCGCCTGAACCCGCAGAACCGGTTTCAGGCGCGGAACGACTCTGACTTCCAGAACATGGCGGACGATCCCCGCTTCACCGAGTTGCTCTACCCCGAGCCATCGGACCCGCCACCGTCCGGTTCCGATCCCAAGAGGCGCTGAAGTTCAAGTGATGCCGTCGAACTCCGATCCCACAAGCAGCGGTAGCGGCCCGGGATTTCGCGTGGTGGCCATAGGCGGCGGCACCGGGCTTTCCACGATCCTCAAGGGACTCAAGCGTTACACCATCGCGGCCGGCGAACTGCCGCCGCAGGGCGCCTACATTGTCGATCTTACCGCGGTGGTCACAGTGAGCGACGACGGCGGTTCCAGCGGGCGCCTGCGCCGAGAGCTGAACATGCTGCCCCCGGGCGACGTCCGCAACTGCCTGGTGGCGGTGGCCGCGGACGAAAGCCTGATTTCCAAGTTGTTTCAGCATCGCTTCTCCAGCTCCGGGGATCTGGAAGGCCACAACTTCGGGAATCTCTTTCTGGCCGCGCTAACCGCCATGACCGGTGATTTCGCCGTGGCCGTCAAGAAAGCGTCGGAGATCCTGGCCACCCGCGGACACATCCTGCCCGCCACTACCGCTGACGTACAGTTGGAAGCTGTGATGGATGACGGCTCCCACGTAGTCGGCGAGACCAGGATCACCGCCAGCGAAAAGCGCATTACCGAGCTGAAGACCGTCCCCAAGGACCCGTTGCCCTTGCCCCAAACGCTTCAGGCCATCGCTCACGCCGACCTGATTACCATGGGACCGGGATCGCTGTTCACCAGCCTGGTCCCGAATCTGCTGGTGCGCGGGGTAGCGGAAGCCATCGCCGCTTCAAGCGCGGTGAAGGTGTACATCTGTAACCTGATGACCCAGGCCAATGAAAGCCTGCACATGAGCGCCGCAGACCACATCCAAGCCATCTACAAGCATGGCGGCCACAGGATTTTCGATTACGCGCTGGTCAACTCGGCCCCGGTTTCGACAAGGATGAAAGACCAGTACGCGGGAGAGCACGCGGAGCAGGTGGCTTGCGACGTGGCCGCCATCGAGCAACTGGGCGTGCGCTGCGTTACCGGCGACTTCGTGGAAGAAAACCATTTCGCCCGCCATGCCACCGACCGTCTCTGCCAGGAGCTGATGAAGATCCTGCGCATGCACCGCTCCGGCATGTCACTTGCGACCGGCAGGGGTTAAGATGGTCTCTTCATGGCCAAACAAGCACTAACCGGATCGGGGACATTCGCCATCATCATCATGGCCGCGGGCCAGGGCACGCGACTGAAATCCAAACGAGCAAAAGTTCTTCACGAGATCGGCGGCCGGCCGCTGCTGGCGCACGTGATTGCCGCTGCGCGCCAAGTGGTCCCGGAACGCGACATCTACGTGGTCATCGGCCACCAGGCGGAGAACGTGCGCGCGGCTGTGGAATCCATGGGTGTGCAGTTTGTCCTGCAAGCCGAGCAGCGCGGTACCGGACACGCCATCATGTGCGCTCGCGAGCAGGCCCGGGGGTACGAGAACATTTTGGTGCTCTCCGGCGATGTGCCCCTGATCCGCCCGGAGACCATCGCTCGGTTGCGCGATTTTCATCTGGGCAAGAGGGCAGCCATGACCATTCTCACGGCCGAGCCAACTGATCCTGCGGGCTACGGCCGCATACTTCGTGAAAAGCCGGGCAGTGACCGAGTCAAGGCCATCGTGGAACAGAAGGCGCTCAAGAAGAACCAGGAGAAACTCTCCGAGATCAACTCCGGAATCTATTCCTTTGCCTCCAAACCGCTTTTCGCTCACATTGACCGGCTGAAGACACACAATGTTCACGGCGAGTTTTATCTTACCGACATGGCCGAGCTGCTGGTGCGGGCCAAGGCCAAGGTCGTGGGCGTCAAGGCAGATGATCCCGCGGAAGTGCTCGGCGCGAACACGTTGCGGGAACTTGCCGGATTGGACGCCACGTTGCGCGCCCGCAAAGCGAACGAGATGATGTCGGCCGGCGTGACCATCTATCGGCCGGAGACCTGCGTCATCGATTCCGAGGTCGAGATCGCAGCTGATACCATCCTTGAGCCCTTCGTGCAGATCCTGGGCAAGACGACGATCGGTTCTGATTGCCGTATCCGGTCGTTTAGCGTGATCAGCGATTCACAGATTGCGGAGGGCGTACTGATCCGTCCCGGCTGCATTATCGACCAATCCCGAGTCGCACGCCGCGCGGAGCTGGGGCCCTATTCGCGGTTGCGTCCGGGAAGTGAGATCGGCGAGGGCGCGCACGTGGGTAATTTCGTCGAGACCAAGAAAGCCCGCTTGGGCCGAGGATCCAAGGCCAACCACCTCACCTATCTGGGCGATGCCGAGATCGGCGACGGCGTCAACATCGGCGCCGGCACCATCACCTGCAATTACGACGGCGAAAAGAAGCATGTGACCATCATTGAAGATGGCGCCTTCATCGGCAGCGATGCCACTCTGGTGGCGCCGCTTCGCGTCGGCCAAGGCGGCTACGTCGCGGCCGGCTCCTGCATCACTCACGACGTTCCCGCAGACGCTCTGGCTCTCGGCCGTGCCCGCCAGACGGTCAAAGAGGGCTGGGCCAAGCAGCGCAGAGCGCGAAAAGCGGCCGGTAAATGACCGCCACCGTTTAACCTCATTACAACATCAGGGCGATAACCCGCCTTTCCGGTTGCGCATCCATGTTTTGGAGTCGGCCTTCTTTTGGGCGAAGACTCCAGGCTCCACCTGGCATCGTCAACTAAAAAACAATTCAAGCAAGCCGGTTCTTACGAACCAACAACTTCGTTTTTCAACACTTTCAAGAAGGAGAAGAATCATGGCCAACATTACTCGCCGAAGCACTTTTGGTGAGCTGCCTACACTGCAGGACCGGCTGAGTCAGCTTCTCAGCCAGCCGTTTGCTCCCCTGGGCCGTTTCGCTGAGCAAGCGCTCACTGCCGGCAGCTTTGTTCCCGCCGTCGACATCTATGAAGACGAGCACAACATCATTCTCACCGCGGAGACGCCCGGCGTGGAGGAGAAGGATCTCGATATCAGCCTGGAGAACGGCGTTCTCACTATCAGCGGCGAGCGCAAGATGGAGAATGAGGAGAAGCAGGACAACTTCCACAGGATCGAGCGCAGCTACGGGCGTTTCACGCGGTCCTTTACACTTCCGCCCACGGTGGATCCCGACGACGTCAAGGCGGAATTCTCGAATGGCGTTCTCAAGGTAACGCTGGCGAAACGCGAAGAGGCAAAACCCAAGCAGATCAAGATCGAAGCCGGAAAGCCGTCGCCGGCAAAGCCCGGAAAGGCTGCCTAACCGTTCCTGGACAAAAGCGGCTGGGCTCTATCCAGCCGCTTCGTTAAGGCTGTTCCCCGGTAAGTTGGTTACTTGGGCTGCCCGTTCGGCGGAGGCTCAGGATTGCCCTCGGGGGGATTGATAGCGGATAGCTTGGTCAGTATGCCGCGCTCCTGGTCGGAGAAGGTGCTCTTGAAGCGCTCCGAATCAAAAACCTGCTGCCGCTCCTGCGGGTCCATCTGGCGGAGGTGGCGCAGCGCCTTGTGAACCATCACCTGACGGTCCTGGGGAAGCCCCTGCAGCTGCGTGTTGGCTTCACGAATCTGCTGTCGCTGTGCCGGGGTCAGGTTGGCTATAAACTGCATGCGGTTCAGCGCGCGATCCCGCTGCTGCGGAGTCATGCTGTTGAACTTACGCAGGCGCTCGATGAGTTCGGCCTGGCGCTGCGGCGGCAGCCGCTGGAAACCGGGCTCGTTTCGCAGAAGTTTCTCTTGCTGGTCGGGAGGAAGATCCTTGTGCTGGTTCAGCCAGTCGCCCATTTTGGGGCCTGGCTGGCCGCCTCTGTTTCCGGCATTGGGGTTTTTGGGCTGATTGGCCTGGGTGGGCGGACGGAAGTGCTCACCCGGCTTCTGCTGCGTCACCGCAGCAAAGCCGAGGAACCCGGACACAAGTATGATTCCGAATCCCCTGACCCAGCTCACGAATCGCCCCCCAATCGCAGTTACTCTTCTGTAACATCCGTAACATCGCTGACATCGTCGGACGGACCGCCGCTCATTTCATCTATCAGGTCGGTATTCACCAGGACGTCATGGTTCCTGTCCAAAGCCTCGACGTCGGCTACGGCGGTTCCCTCTTGTTGCAGCGGCGGTTCGACCGAGCGCAGCACAGTATACACAGCGCCTCCGGCGACCAGCACCGTAGCCAGGGACACAGCCATGGCCGGCCGGCGCATCCAGTGAAAGATGCTTGACCTGGCGGGGGCCTTCTCGCGTTCTTCCTTCACGTGCGCGCGCAGCCGTGTAAGAAAGTAAGGAGAAGGCTCCGGAGCCTCCCATTCGTCCAGCAAATTCATGGTCTTGCGCAACGACTCCAGCTCATGCGCGCAACCACTGCACTCGCGGACGTGTGCTGTCAGCGAGGGATCGGCCAGATTCTCGCCCAGCATTTCAATCAAATTTTCGCGAACTTCATTGCAGTTCATACAAAATCCTTCAACCGCTCCCGCAACGCTTCATAAGCGCGAAAGAGCAGAGACTTAGTGGCGGATTCGCTTAACTTTAAAACCGCGGCGATCTCGCGGTAGTCCATGTTTTGGTACTTGTGCATCAGGACCGCGGCGCGTTGCTTTTCCGGCAGCGCCATGACCTGTTTCTTAATAGCAATCAACCGTTCCTGGCGCAGAATCTGCTGTTCCACGTTCAGCGACGGATCGGCGACATCGGGCGTAGTTCCGGTCTCTTCGTCCGGCTCATCCAGGCTGACCACCCGGCCGCTGCGCTCGATCTTATGGTCGCGCGCGTGGTTCACCGCCAGGTTGGTGGCGATGCGATACAGCCAGGTCGTAAATTTGGCTTCCGCCGCATAGCTCTTGCGCGAGCGGTAGACACGCAGGAACACCTCCTGCGCCAGTTCCTCCGCCAGCGCCTGGTTCCGGCACATGCGGTACATGAAGGCGATCATGGCCCGGTGAAACTTGTGGACGAGGTATTCGTAGGCCGCGTCGTCATCCGTGCCGACACGGAGCATCACCTCGGCATCGCTCAGTGAATCGTAAAGCATCTGGCCTGCTGCCATCTCCGCAACACCCTGCATTCTGCCGGTAGCTGTGGGCATGAAAAAACCCGATTTTAAGGCCACAGTGCTCACACCCCCTTGAACCCGTTTTCGGCCAAAAAGTTGCTGGGTTATAAGGAGGGGCTGGACCCCCGACAAAGAGTGTATTCCAAGCCGCCGTTTCTGTGTACCGGGTAAGTTTTGCCCACCTGAGGCCGCCCAGGAGGCCTTTGCTGCGAAGCGACTGGCTTTTCTGCTAAGATGGAGGTTACCCACTGTAGGTTAAGCAAGCGCAGTGGGCGCTTAACTCAGCGGTAGAGTGCCATCTTCACACGGTGGAAGTCATAGGTTCGAATCCTATAGCGCCCACCATCCCCGATTTTCCGGTTTCTAAGCTCAATCTGGACCTTGGCAGAACGGGAATGAGGCAGGTTTTTGGTTGCAAAACAAGCGCTTGTTCGTGGTAACATAACGAAGTCTTCAGGTTGCCGCCCGTTCCGGTGCGGCTGGCTCGCGCAGACTAAAGGCGCTGACAAAAACAGAAGATTTCTCGACAAATTTCGGCCGGAGCCGACCCAACCATCCCCCTGGCGAATCAGGCTCAATGGTGGGTTCCACGTTACGGATGTCCGGCGCAGACTAGAGCTCACAGGTTAATTTTAATGAATGAAGCATCCAACCAGCCGCAGGGTCCGGGCAACCGGAAGCAGCGGCGTCGCAAGCGCAACTTCGGCCATCAGGCACAAAACGGACAAAATCAAGCACGCCAGGGCGGGGGCGGCGGCGGCCAGAACCGGCGCAACAACCGCAATAACCGCGGACCGAGGCGCAATACCCCCTTCGTCGGCCCCATGGACCACAGCTATCGCAACCAGAACGGCGGAGGCGCGGCCGGACGCTTTAACGGCGGTTCAGCAGGTGAGCTGGAACCTCTGCCTCAGCAACGCGAAAATGCCCCCACCCGCATCTTCGCCCTGATCGATGACCTGTTTTTCCTGGCCAAGATTCAGGAAGTCTCGCGGAAGCTGAACGTCAAAGTGGAGTTCATCAAGAGCGAAAAGGACATCGGCGAGAAGGACGGAGCCAATGAAACCGAAGACAAGCCGTCATTGATCATCGTGGACTTGAACATCAACAGCATCAAACCTTTACCCACGATTGCCAAGCTTCGGTCCAAGTTCAAGAAATCCACGTCGATCGTTGGCTTTGTATCCCACGTTCAGGGTGATCTTAAGCTGAAAGCTCAGGAAGCCGGCTGCGACGTGGTCATGCCGCGTTCAGCTTTCTCGCAGAACCTTCCCAACATTCTCCGCCGCCATGGCGCGGAAGACGTGCCGGAAGAGAATTTCAACAGAGCGTAGTTTTTCTGAAATTCCGAGCGCTAGCGAGGAAGCCCTACCCGCTTTGAGGAACTCTTCAGTCATGCGGGGTTTGTGAGCCTCTGCTGTAGGGTTAGGATCGGCAAAGGTGTCAACCCTGATGCCCATGGTGATGATAGGGTTCCCTCCCCTTCGCCAGGCTCAGGCTCGGGATAAAGAGAAAAGCTACCCTGGCGGCCAGCTCAGCTTCCTTCCTCCGATCAAGTGCAGATGCAGATGGAAGACGGTTTGCCCTGCATCCGGGCCCACGTTGTAGACGGTGCGATAGCCATGCTTCAAGCCGCGCTCGTTCGCGATCTTGGCGGCCACGATATTGCAATAGCCGATCAACTCGGCGTCGGCTTCCGTGGCTTCCTTGATGTCCACGATGTGCTTCTTGGGAACAATCAACACGTGGGTGGGCGCCTGCGGCCGTATGTCCTCGAAGGCGAACGCCTTGTCGTCTTCGTAAACCTTCTTGGCCGGAATACTGCCGGCGATGATCTTGCAGAAGAGACAGTCGGTCATGGTTCAGAATACTAGCAAATGTCACGAACCCCCAGCGGGACAGTCTTTCCACTCTGGGGAGAGCAGCACTTAGCAATTAGTCGTTAGCAATTAGCTCAGCTAAAGCCCGCACACGGCAAAGTTTTCGAGCGCTGGCTTTAGCTGTGCTGATTGCCAATTGCTATTTGCCAATTGCTCTCGCTCGGCTAAACGTTGCCTGCTGCGCTAAGATGATTTCATCGAGGAGATCTCATGCGAGGCCTAAGCTTTGGCGAACTGCTGGATTACGCGAGCGAAGAAACCAACCATTGGCGCGACTGGTTCGTAAAGAATCCAAAGGCGCTGGAACTGCCGTGCGACATCGCCGGAACCAAGACTGTGCGCGAGGTGGTGCTGCACATTGCCGCGGTGCAGATGCGCTACGCCGAGCGTCTGCTCAACCTGCCGATCACCGAATTTGACGAGCTGGGCTCCAAGAGCGCGGCGGAATTGTTCGCCCTGGCCCACAAGAGCGCGGAAGACCTGCGCAGCTTTGCCGTGGCCGCCAACGACCCGGACTGGGACGGCATCATGAGCTTCCCCACGCGCACCGGCGGCACACTCAGCGCCAGCCGCCGTAAGATCTTTATCCACGCGCTGCTGCACGGCCTGCGCCACTGGGCGCAACTCGCCACCTTCCTGCGCCAGCAAGGCTACAAGCAGGATTGGCAACATGACTTTATTTTTTCCGGTGTGATTAAGTAGACGCTCAGCCGTAGAGTTGTGGATCGCCTTATGAACAGCGCTTTACGCCT
>CAZFRV010000369.1:0-14190 GCA_964521445.1 uncultured Acidobacteriaceae bacterium | reverse complement strand
CGGAGGCCGCGTGAAGTTGAAGCAAGCAACGGTTCTGTTCGTGGAGGATGAACCCTTCCTCCGCGAAACCATGAGCGCGTGGCTCAAGCAGAAAACCGGCCGGACCCTGTGTGCGGAAAATGGCGCGGAAGCCCTGCAGATGTTGGCGGCCAACAAGGTGGATCTCGTGCTATCGGACGTACGCATGCCGGTCATGGACGGCCTGGCCCTGGTCAAGAAACTCAACCAGGCACAAGGTCAAAAGCCGGGTGTGATTTTCCTCACCGGTTTCAGCGACCTTTCGCTGCGCGAGGTTTACGAGATGGGCGTTGACGCTATTGTGGAAAAGCCTATCCATCGCGACGAACTGCTGCGCGCCATGCAGCACAGTCTGGCTGGCGCCGACGAGCTTTGGCAGCAAACCCCCGCACTTGCGCCGGCCATGAAATTCAAGGCCAGCTTTCCCAGCCTGGCCGGCGCCATGCAAGAAAACCGCATCGCGTTTGGCCGCAGAGGTTTCTGCATCCGGCCGTCCAGCACATTGCGTGAAGGTCCACTGGACTTCGCGGTCGCGTTCAAGGCCGACCGCCGCGTCTTGTCGGGGCAGGGAGTGGTGCGTTGGACTGCCCCGCAAGAGGGGCAGGCCGGCATCGAGATAACGCACATGGACGACCCCAGCCGGTCCTGGGTCCTCGACCTGGTGAGGAAGAGTGCACCGGTCGCCTTTATTCCCGCCTCGACCCGGACGCACCACGCCCCCGCCATTAAGGCCGCCTGAGCCGGACTCGGATCCACCAGCGGCGAACTCAATAGGCTTCACGTATTCCTCTGGCTGCTTTACAATTTCGCGTATGCGCAAAGTCATTCTTGGCCTGGGGATCAGCCTGGATGGCTACATCGCGCGTCCTGACGGCGCGGTGGACTTTCTCTTCATGCCCAAGGACTACTCCATGGGGCCGTTCTTCAAGACCATCGATACCGCTCTCATGGGCCGTAAAACCTACGACGTAGCCTTGAAGATGGGCGGCGGGTTCGGCGGATCGATGGTGAGCTATGTTTTTTCACGTACGCTGCCGCCGGGCGAACGCGATGGCCTGATCTTCACCAGCAAGACGCCGGCGGCCGTGGTCGGGCAGCTGCGCAAGACCCGCGGCAAGCATATCTGGCTGATGGGCGGCGGTGAACTCGCTCGCGACTTCCTGAAAGCCGATCTGGTGGACGAGCTCTACATCGGCGTAGTGCCGGTCCTGATCGGCGAAGGCATCCCGCTTTTTCCCAGCGGCTTCCCGCAACGCAACTTCGACCTGATGAAGAATGAGACTTTCTCCAAAGGGCTGATCGCCCTCACCTACCGGCGGGCCCGTAGCAGGGCGAAGAAGAAAAGCTGAAGGAAATCTCCGGACATCACATCCGGCCCGTGATCGCCATCACATCGGGGCCGATGCCGGCCGTGCCATCTTCAACTATTAAGGAGGAGTCATGAGCGCGGCGCTGGTCGAGCGAGTTGTTGAGAATCCGAAGACAGCAGTCGGGAAGCCGGAGTTAGTACCTGCGGCCCAGGCGACTCCGCCAAGGGCTGTGGCGGAGCCGATCCAGGAGAGAGACCCGCATCCGTTGGTCCCGGTTTTCATTATGGGAGGGATTGCCTTGATCAGCGCCTTCGCTTTTGTTGGATCGATCGTAATGTGGCTGTTGTTACGCCACTCTGGTGTGATGGCGCCGTAAGGGCCCATCCAATCCGACCCTCGTTTAAGATGGTGAGCTGCCGAGCTATAGGGGGCGCGGCAGACTCACCATCGACGAGGAGATAGACGGATGATTCGGACCAGGGCATGGCTTGTGATTTTGACTGTGGGGATGGGCATGGCGCCGTGGACGGCGTCGGGTGCTCCCCAAGTCCAGAAGAGTGCGCCCGGAGGAAATGCGACGCCCCGAGGAAATGCGACGAACGAGGCCGTCGCCTCTCAAGGGAAACAGGCCCAATATCTGGACTACTTAAAAAAATCCCTTACCCAACAGACGCAGTGGGTGGTTTTTCAGCCGAACAACCCCAAGCTGTGGGCCAACGTCCGCCAGACCGTAAACAACTTCCTGCTCAGCGAATGGAAGCAAGGTAAGCTGCAGGGCGCCCGCCAGCAGCAAGCTTATTTCGTGAAATGCGACAGTTCAACCATGACGCAAAGCGACATCGACAACGGACGGCTGATCTGTCTAGTCGGAGTCGCCCCGCAAAAGCCGGCGCAGTTTGTGACCATTCGCATTAACCAGCGCACCGCAGGCCATAAATAGCTATCCCCCGCGAACCCGGCCGGCGAATCAAACGTCCATCGACGACGATGATGTCGAGGTTGCTGCGGCGTCTTCCTCGCGCTGTTTCTCGGCCAGCGGCGCCGAGCTTGCCGCGGTGGTCGGAGTGGCAATTCCAGCCAGCCCATAGCCTTGGCCGGACAGTTCGTTGTGCCATAGGCGCTTTCCGCTGGCGGCGTCGAGACAGAAAACCTCGCCCCCAGTAGTCGCGATCACGCGGTCGCCATCAAGGAGAATATTTACAAAGCCTGAACCCTTCAGTTCAGCCAGCCACACTCCGTCGCCGGTCGAGCCGTCCAGGCGGATCACGTTGCCATTGATGCCGACAAAAACCGGTTGAGCCATCCTCGCCTCCTCTAACAAATGTGCTCACGCTCTTCGGCCTAGCTAATCCCAGCGCCGCGCGGACCCATCTTCAGCAGCCTGCGGGCGAGTTGGCCAAAGATCGGATAATCCGCCCATTCGCCCTGTCCCGCCTTGATGCTGTACACAATAGCGACGATCAAGGTGACAACCCAGCCTCCCATGAACCCCAGCCAGACCAGAGGGAACACGAAAAATATCCCCGCGGGAGGCGCGGCGCCTTTCGTCATGGCTGTATGAGCGATGGTCGAAAAGATGGTGACAAACCAGGCGACCATGAGCACCATGACCACGACCAGGTAAGCGACGTGCCACAGCAAGGCCTGCAAAGCATGAAAGGAAATAAAACGTGACTGCCGCTTGACCAGGAAAATGATCAGCGGCGCTAAAAACCCCAACAGCGAAAGCGCGTGAGCCAAAGTGGCCATGGTGCGCTCATCCTGCGTAGTCTCCAAACCGGTAACCCCAGCGATCTCAGCCATAGAGCTCCCCCAAGAGCAAGTATTGTAGCCCCAACGATCTTGACGACCTATCGGTGGTCTAGTTACCCACGTACCTTGCGTACAGGCTGCGGGCCACGGCGGTGTCCGAGGTGCCTTTGATGATGGCGCGTCCGTCAGGGAAGAGAGTGAGCTCGTAAGGGTCGCGCCAGAATTTCAGGACGAAGTCATTGTGTTTGACGGCGCCGTGGGGCTGTAGCCGCCCGCTCAGCTCGGCGAAGTCCACGGGGCGGTGGCGGCCTCGTATCTGCACGGAGTCCCGGCCGCAGAGAGTAAGAAGCGACCGGCCCTGCCCGGCCAGGTGGACGAACTCGCGCTTTTCGCACGTCTGGCAGCCGATGCGGGGACTCGCGGCGGCAACCTCGGCGCGCTCGTTACTCCAAACATCAAAGGAAAGCAAGGTACGGCGCAGATGGTCGCGGGCCCCGGTCAGGAACTTGAGCGCCTCTGTGGCCTGGATCGAGGCTACCAGGCTGACCGCGCTGTTCAGAATGCCGGCGGTATCGCAGGTCTCCACCGTGCCTTGCGGCGGGGCAGGGAAGATGCAGGAAAGGCACGCTGTTTCCCCGGGAATGATGTTCATGGTGACGGCATAAGAGGCCACGGCGGCCGCATAAATCCAGGGCCGGCCGTGTTTTACGGCGAAATCATTGATGAGATAGCGAGTTTCGAAATTGTCGGTGGCGTCGAGGATCAGGTCCGCATCGGCGAGCAGCGCGTCGATGTTCTCCGGGGTGAGGTCGGTCACTTCGCCCCAGACGCGGACTTCAGAGTTGAAAGCGGCGATCTTTCGGGCTGCGGCGATGGCTTTAGGGATGGATTCAGCGGCGTCGGCCTCGTCAAAAAGCGACTGGCGTTGCAGGTTGCTGGGCTCCACGTAGTCACGGTCGATAATGCGCAGGCTGCCCACGCCGGCTCGCGCCAGCAGGCTGGAAACGCAGGTCCCAGTGGCCCCGCAGCCCACCACGGCCACGCGCGCCAGACCCAGCTTGCGCTGACCTTCCTGCCCAATGCCTGGAAAGAGTACCTGGCGCGAATATCGGTCCTCAAAACTCATGCCGTGGTTATTATAGGTGTTTGGCGTCAATACCTTGGACGTCCGGTTGGAGCTGCTCACGTTGGTGGCGGGGCCGCTAGTGCAACGGTGGCCCAAGCTGCTGTCATCGAAATAGCGAAGGGCGACTCATCCAAATAAGGGGAGAATCTTTGCCGCATTTTCGACCAGTCTGCCTGGCCTGGTTGCTGTGCCTGGGGGTGTCCGCGGCGCAGCCGCAGACCCGGCCGAGTTTGGCAGAGCGATCTTCCCCGGACAGCCAACTCGGTGGCCAGGGCGTCGCCAATGGCCTCAACAGCCTGCAAGGGGTGAAGGTGTCGGCCATCCGCATCGCGGGCCCGGCGGTTGAACATCCGGAATGGCTGGAGCCATTGGTGGTGCAGAAGGCGAATGAGCCTCTGGACAAATACAAGGTGCGGCAATCGGTCCAGGCGCTCTTTAGCACTGGCCGATTTGCCGAGATTCAAGTGGCGATCGAGCGATCTCCCGAGGGCAGTCTGGTGCTGATTTTTGACACCCGGGAGAACTATTTTTTTGGTTCCATCCGCGCCGAGGGTTCCGCGTCGCGTCCCAGCGACACGCAGCTTGTCAACGCCAGCCGGCTGCAACTCGGCGAGCAGTTTACGGAGGCCAAGATCAAAAGTGCCGTCGAGGGAATGCAGCACGTGCTCCAGGAGGGCGGATTCTATCGTGGCACGATCGAACCGACCCTTCAATGGTTCGCGCGCGAACAGCAGGTCAAGGTGTTATTTACGGTTACGCGCGGCCTGCCGGCGCGCGTGGGCCGGATCTCCGCGCCCGAATCCGGTGGCCTGAGCCTGGAGGAAATCAGCAACATCGCCAAGATCCACACTGGGCAGCGGGTGACGGACGGCCTGGCCACGCGCGCCCTGCAGCGTCTGCGCAAGCGTCTGCAAAAGAAAGGCTACCTGGAAGCCCAGGTCACCGTGACCCAGCGCACCTACCATCCTGAGAACAATACGCTGGATTACACCTTCGAGATCATTCGCGGCCCGATCGTGGAGGTTAAAGTGGAAGGCGCCAAAGTGCGCCGGGGCACGGTGAAAAAGCTGGTCCCAGTTTTTGAGGAAAACGCCGTGGATGAAGACCTGCTCAAAGAAGGCGCGCACAACCTTCAGGACTACTTTCAGACCCAGGGTTACTTTGACGCCAAGGTCACCTTTCGACAGCAGCAGGCGGGAGAGAAGAAGCAAGAGGTGGTGTACCACGTGGAAAAGAACGCCCGGCAGAGGCTATCCAGCGTGGTGATCCACGGGAACCGCTATTTCCCGACCGACGACCTCCGCGAGCGCATGCGGATGCAGCCGTCAGCAGTCCTGATGCGGCGAGGCCTGTTCAGCCAGGCCCTGCTGGCGGCGGACATCCAGTCCATCGAGGGGCTGTATCGCGCCAACGGTTTTTTGCAGGTCAAAGTGACTTCTGACATCGACCACAGTTATCGGGGCAAGCCGGGATCGATGCAGGTGGCTCTCAACGTCACCGAAGGTCCGCAGACAACCGTGGGGAAGCTGACCATCGAAGGCAATGTGGCGCTTACGGAGGTGGAGATTCGCAGCCTGATTTCGGCCCAGCCGGGACAGCCATTCTCGGAAGCGATGGTCGTCAATGACCAGACCGAGGTGATGAACGCATATGCCAATCGCGGCTTTCCCGCCGTGCGCTTCGCATTTGAAAACAAGGCGGAAAGCGGGGATTCCACCAAAGTTGACATTACTTACAGAATCACTGAAGGCCAGCAGGTTTTTGTGAACCAGGTTCTACTCTCCGGCCTGCATTACACGCGGCCGTTTGTGGTGCGGAACCAAATGAAGATACGTTCCAACCGACCGCTCAGCCAGCGCGCCATGTTGGATTCGCAAAATGGCCTTTATAACCTCGGCATCTTTAATGAAGTGAACATGGCGGTCCAGAATCCGGAAGGGGAAACCACGCATAAGAACGTCAACTTCCAGTTGACTGAGGCCAAACGCTACACCTTCGATTATGGACTCGGGTTGGAAATCCAAACCGGCCAGGCCGCAGGACCCACCAATCCCCAGGGCGGCACCGGGGTCAGCCCGCGCGTTTCGTTCGGCGTAACCCGACTCAACTTCGGTGGGCGCAACCAGACGCTCACGCTCAAGCTCCGCTATGGCAACCTGGAAAAGCTGGCGTTGATTGGCTTTACCGAGCCGCGCTTGTTCGACTCTCCGAAGCTGACTTTGGACTTTACGACGTTTTACCAGCAGACCAACGATGTAAGCACTTTCACGGCGACCCGGGCGGAAGGCGCCGTTCAGCTCAGACAAACCCTGGATCGCGCGACTACGCTTCTCTATCGGATGATCTACCGCCGGGTGAGCACTTCCGATTTGGTGATCGCTCCCAGCCAGGTGCCGTTGTTTTCCCAGCCGGTGCGGGTGGGGATGCCGACGTTCAACTACATCCGCGATACGCGCGATAACCCGATTGACTCCCGCAAAGGCTCGCTGAATGCCACCGAACTCGGTGTGGCCTCCAGTATCTTCGGATCGGAGACGAATTTCGTCCGTGGCGTTGCGCAGAACTCCACTTACTACCGGTTCGGCCGGGGGCGCTGGGTGTTTGCGCGGAACACACGGCTGGGCATCGAAGAACCGTTTGCCGGCACCAGCGCGGCCGTGGTGGCTCCGACAGGTCCCGGAGCACCGCCGCCCTCCAGCTTCATTCCTCTGCCGGAGCGCTTCTTCGCCGGCGGAGCCACTTCGCTGCGCGGTTTCGGCGTCAACCAGGCGGGACCGCGCGACCTGGCTACGGGATTGCCGCTCGGAGGGGAGGGGCTATTCATCAACAACCTGGAACTCAGGTTTCCGCCGCTGACGCTGCCCTACATCGGCAACAACATGAGCCTGGTGATGTTTAATGATGTAGGCAACGTTTTTACGACTCCGGAAGCCATGTTCAGCAGCCTCTACAAATTCACGCAGCCTAACCGGGAAACATGTCTCAACCCGGCCGTGCCGAACTGCAACTTCAATTACATGTCCTTCGCCGTGGGTGGCGGCATCCGCTACCACACGCCGATCGGGCCGGTAAGCTTCGATCTTGGCTATAACGTCAACCCGCCGGCCTTTCCCGTGAGCGCGCCAATCGCGCCCAACGCGACCACTCCGCCACCGCCGCCTTTTTCCTCTGTGCTTCGGCATTTCAATTTCTTCTTCAACATCGGACAGACTTTCTGATGCGGCGCGCTTGCCAACTCGCGCTGCTGTTCTTCTTCGTCGTTGTCTCGGGCCGGGCCCAGGAAGTGGTGGACCGCATGGTGGCGGTGGTCAACAAGCGTGTGATCCTGGAAAGCGAACTGGACCAGGCCAGGCGCATAGAGCTTCTGTTGCAGGGCAAGCCGCCGACCAACGAAAAGCCGGCGCCGCAGGAAATGCAGGCGCTGCTGGACCGCCTGATTGACCGCTCGCTTCTAGAGCAGCAGATCACCGATCCCGCCATCCTCGACCCTACGCCCGAGGAAATCGGCGAACGCGTGAAAGAAATCCGCAGCCAGATCCGGGACGCGGCCAGCGAAGATGGCTGGGAAAAAGTTCTGGCCGGCTACGGGCTGGAACAGGTCGACGTGGAAAACCACTTGATCTCCGAAATCCGCGTCCTGCGTTTTCTTGACCTGCGTTTTCGCAGGCTGGTCCACGTGGACAAGGCTGAGATCGCCGCATATTACGAAGAGAAACTGCTTCCCGAACTGCGCCGCCAGGGCGCGCCTGCTCCGCCTCTGGAGGAGGTCTCCAGTAAGATTGAAAACATCCTCGTCGAACAGCACATGGACGAGATGCTGAGCGAGTTGCTGCAGACTCTGCGCACGCAAGCTCACATAGAAAAGATCCTGCCGTCAGCCACACCTGAGGCGAACGGAGGCAAATCGTGAGCGCGCCGCAGACACCACCGAAGACACCTCCGAGGAGACGCCGCTTCAAATGGGTGCAGGCCATCATCGGATTCTCCCTGCTGGGGCTGACCGTGGGGCTCACGCTGTATCTGAACAGCGCCAGTTTTCGTGAGCGGGTGCGCACGCGTGTGGTCGCCGAACTGGAGCGCATGACCGGCGGCCGGGTGGAACTCGACTCGTTTTCCTGGAACCTCTCCCAGTTGCGCTTTGAAGCACGCGGACTGACCATCCACGGGTTGGAAAACCCGGCGGAAATACCCTACGTTCACGCTGACCGGGTTTCCGCACGATTGAAGATCATTTCTTTTCTGGAGCGCAAGATCGCTCTGGAAGAGGTGGTGACGGACCATCTAACGGTGCACCTGATCGTGGGTCCGGACGGGAAGACGAATCAGCCCGCTCCGAAAACCAGTTCCGAGGAGATAGCGTCAGCGCAGAGCTTCATTGATCTCGCAGTGGGCCGCGTGGAGATCAACGGCGGCACTCTGATCGTCAACCAGAAGCGGATTCCCCTGGACTTGGCCGGCGAACAGTTGTCGGTCGCCATGAATTATTCGGCGCATGAACACGGCTATGAGGGCAATGTAGCGCTGTCAGTGGTTGCGGCGCGGTGGCACGGCACGGAACCCATCAGTGGACGCGTGGACCTCCGCTTTGTTCTGCGGGCAACAGAAACCGAAATCAAATCCCTCAAGCTCTCCACCAAGGGCTCCACGTTCGAGGCGGCCGGGGCCGTGCGCAACTACAACCATCCTGAAATCCAGCTGAAATACAGTGCATCGCTGGATCTGGTGGAAGCCGCCCGGCAGGCCAAAGAACCTCATCTGCGGGCAGGCCGTGCTGACGTGAAGGGCGAATTCACGTGGAAGAACGCGATCTATTCCGCTCAGGGCGATATGGCCATTCGCGGTCTGGAGTGGCGCGACCCCGGATTGCATGTTTCCGCAGTGGATGCGGCGTCGCCCTTCTCCGTTACACCCGACGAAATCGCTCTTTCCCGCATTACGGCGCGGGCCTTCAACGGCAGCGTCGAAGGTGAGGCCCGGGTGACGAATTGGAACGCGCCCGCCGCGGCGCACAAGCCTTCTCCGCAACAGGGCACGGCCAATTTTCGGCTTTCTCATCTGCAAATCGGCGAACTGGCCGCGGCCGTTTCCACGCAGCGCCTGCCGCTGGACAAGATGGGCGCGGCCGGAAGCGCCACCGGAGAAATCAAAGCTTCCTGGTCGGGCTCGCTGCAACAAGCAGTGGCTGCCATCAATATCGGCATTGAGCCGCCGGCCAATCCCCTCCCGCAGCAAGTGCCGGTGACCGCGCAGTTACATGCCACGTATCACGGCGATGCGCGGTCTTTGGAGGTTGCCGGCCTCGGCCTGTCGACCCGCGCTATCCGCGTCAACGCAATTGGCGCACTGGGTTCGCGCTCGGCCCAGATGCGCGTGACTGTCATTGCGACCAGCCTGCATGAAATCCAGCCAGCCCTGGATGCGCTGAGTCCGGGAACCAGGATTCCGGTTGCGGTGGACGGCCGGGCTTCCTTCGACGGAGCTGTTTTTGGAGACCTGGATGCGCCCTCTGCTCGCGGCCGCCTGGAGCTGGAAAACTTTGTCACCGAAATCGAACTGGCGCAGGACGGCTCTCAGAAATCAGCCTCGCGCTTCCACTGGGACTGGCTGGCCGCCGATCTTGCCTATTCACCTTCCAGTCTGGAACTGCAACACGGCCAGTTGCGGCGCGGGAAGGCACAGGCCGGATTTTCCCTGACTGCCAGCCTCCACCAGGGAGCATTCGACGAGAACCTCAGCCGTCTGGTCATCAATCTTCACGTGGATAATGCTTCCGTGGAAGACTTGCAAACGCTGGCCGGGCTGCATTATCCCGTCACCGGCATGATGACGGCCGATGTCCATGCCTCGGGCACAGCGCACAACCTCCGCGGCAATGGCAGCCTGCAAGTGGTCAAACCCACGGTGTATGGCGAGCCTTTCCAGTCCTTACGCAGCCAGCTCCGGCTGGACAAAGAGGAAGTGCAGCTCAACAACCTCGTTCTTGCCCACAATAGCGCGCAAGTGACCGGCTCGGTCGCCTACGATTACACGAAGCAGGGCTTCCGTTTCGACCTGAACGGGGGGAATATCGACCTGGCAACCTTCCGCCGCTTGCAGGCGCCCCGGCTGGCCATGGCTGGAAAAGGAAGCTTTCATCTGAGCGGCTCCATGAGTGGAACGGGCGCGGTAGCTCCAGTCATCAACGGCCGCCTGGATATTTCCAGTCTTGCTCTGAATCACGAAGTGCTGGGCAACGTGAATGCCACGCTCGAAACTCGCGGTCACGAACTGGTGGTCACCGGGCGGTCGGCCTTTGACGACGCTACCGTGCGCTTGGACGGAGCCCTAGACTTAGGCAACGATTTTCCCGGACACATGACGCTGCAGTTCGCCAAAATAGATTTCGATCCGTTGCTGCGCGCCTACCTGCAGGGCGAGATCACAGGCCATTCCTCCATGGAGGGCTCGATTGATATTCACGGGCCCATGATACGGCCGCGCGACCTGACCATCACCGGCAACGTGACCCAGCTCTCCGCCAACCTCGAGAACATCAAACTGCAAAACGACGGGCCCATTCACTTTTCCATGGACCGCGAAGTGATTCGTGCAGACCAGTTCCATCTGGTCGGCCAGGACACAGACCTGTATATTCGCGGCGGCGTGGGAGTCGCCGGCGATCATCTGCTGGACTTGCATACCAAAGGGCGCATGAATCTCAAGTTGGCGCAGGAATTCAATCCCAACATCCTGGCCGAAGGCCCGGTCACCTTCACCGTGGACATGGCGGGAAGCCTGGCTCATCCTCAAATGAGCGGGCGGCTCGAACTCGCGGATGCCAACGTCTCGCTGGCCGATCTTCCCAACGGCTTGAGCCATATCCAAGGGTCCATGGTATTTGCCCAGGACCGCGTCCAGATTGAGAAACTCACGGCGCAGAGCGGAGGCGGTGCTCTCAACGTGGGCGGATTCCTGGCTTACCGCAACGGACTCTACTTTGATCTAACGGCCAGCGGCAAGGACGTTCGTTTGCGCTATCCGCCCGGATTCAGCTCGTCGGCCGACGCCAGCCTGCGCTATACCGGTTCGGCGCAGAGCTCGGCGCTTACCGGCGACATCACCATCACCCGCTTCAGCATGAGCCGCCAATTCGACTTTGGCGTCTTTCTGGCGCAGACCAACCGGGCGCCGGTGATTACTACGCTCAATCCTTTCCTGGATAACCTGCGGCTCGATGTGCACATCGTCTCCACCCCGGAGTTGCAGGTGGAAACCTCTCTGGCGCGAGTCTCCGGGAGCGTAGACCTGCATGTGCGCGGGACAGCCGCGCGTCCGGCGGTGCTGGGACGGGTCAACATCGCCGAAGGCGAGGTTTCCTTCAACGGAACCAGGTATCGCCTGGAGCGCGGAGACGTTACCTTTAGCAATCCGCTCGTAATTGAACCCGTGGTCAACGTGGAGATGTCGGCCCGCGTGCAGAACTATGACCTCACCATCGGTCTGCATGGAACTCTTTCCGGCGGCAGAGGGCTGACGCTGAACTATCGCTCGGATCCGCCGCTCTCCAACGATGACATCATCGCCTTATTAGCCTTTGGTCGGGCCCAGAACCAGGACCTGGCCAGCGCCGGCCAGCCCGGACAGACCTCAACCGGCGCGGCCTCAGCTTCCAATGCGGTTCTGGGTGAGGCGCTGAATGCCGCAGTCGGCAGCCGCGTGGAGCGGCTCTTCGGCGGCAGCCGCGTGCGGTTTGATCCCCAATTCATTAGCCAGACCGGCAACAACACCAGCACCCGCGTCACCGTGGAGCAACAGGTCAGCAACAACGTTACTTTCACCTACGGCACGAGTCTGAACCAGTCCACGGAAACGGTGATCCAGGTGGAGTACAACATCGATAAGAACCTCTCCATCGTAGCCGTCCGCGACCAGAATGGCGTGTTGAGCTTCGACGTCAGCATTCGCCGCCGAAGAAAGTAGCCATGAGCGCGGCTTCAATACCGCCGTTTGCAGCCGAACGCCTGGCGATGGTGGAGAACCAATTGCGCCGCCGCGGCATTTGCGACCCGCGCGTCCTGGCGGCGATGAGCACAGTTCCTCGTCACGACTTTGTTTCCCAGCAGAGCTGGCCCGACGCTTACGCTGATCATCCCGTTCCCATCGGCGAGCAGCAGACGACGTCGCAGCCCTACATCATTGCCGCCATGCTGCAGGCCGCGGAGATCGCGTCGCAAGACCGGGCGCTCGAGATCGGCGCCGGCTCGGGCTATCAGACGGCTTTGCTGGCAGAACTGGCCGGCAGCGTCTTCGCTGTGGAGCGCAATCCCATGCTCGCCGCCAACGCGCAGGCCGTCCTGAACCGTCTGGGATACGCCCACGCCATGGTGATCACCGGCGATGGTTCACTGGGGATGCCGGAACACGCGCCTTATGACGTGATCATTGTGGCCGCCGCCGCTCCGCGCGTGCCGCCGGCGCTGGTGCAACAACTGGCCCCCCGGGGACGGCTAGTTGTTCCGGTAGGAGACTCCTATCAGCAGGTCTTACAACTCGCCCGCAAGAGCCGCGATGGGGCCGTGACGGTTACTTCACTCGAAGGCTGTCGGTTCGTGCCGCTGATCGGACAACAGGGGTTTGGGGTGTAACAGCTGCTTCTGAAATCCCGATGCCGCGAGGCCGAGGGATCCTTATCGCCGGATAAGCCTTACGGGAAAACGATGAACGCCCCTCTAGCCCACGAGATGATCAAAGGCAATAGGGATCCCTCTCCCGCTTCGCGGGATCGGGATTTCAGAAAAATGCTGACTGCTTTGTTCTGTGCTTAAATAAACGGTGCGCATCTTCCACAACATCGCCACCACCCTCGAGATGATCAAGTGGGAGCACTCGGTGTTCGCGCTGCCGTTTGCCCTTTGCGGCGCCATGCTGGCCGCCGGCGGCCTGCCCACGGCCTGGCAACTGGCATGGATCGTCTTGTGCATGGTGTCGGCGCGGTCCGCAGCCATGGCCTTCAATCGCGTGGCCGACGCGCAGATTGACACCGCCAATCCCCGCACGGCCACCCGTGCCATTCCTGCGGGAACACTCTCCCAGACATTCGTAGGCGTGTTCGTGGTGGCCTCGTGCGCGGTGTTTGTGGCGGCCGCGTCGCAGCTCAACCGGCTGACGCTGTATCTATCGCCGGTGGTGCTGGCGGTCGTTCTTCTTTATTCCTATACCAAGCGATTCACGCGATGGTCACACCTGGTGCTGGGCTTCGCCCTGGGTATGGCGCCGGCGGGAGCCTGGATCGCAGTGCGGGGCTCGCTCGATCCGCGCATCCTGGCGCTCACCGCAGCGGTTACTTTCTGGGTGGGCGGTTTTGACGTGCTCTACGCCTGCCAGGACATCGACTTTGACCGCGCCTACGGGCTGAACTCCATCCCTCAGGCTTTTGGCGTGCGCCGCGCGCTCTACTTTTCGCGGGCGTTGCACCTGATCATGCTGGCGTTGCTGGTGGTTCTGGTCTTGCTCTTCGGCCTGGGCAAGCTGGCGATGGCCGGCGTGGTGGCGGTGGCGATACTTCTGGCTTACGAACACTCGCTGGTTTCCGCCGGCGATCTCAGCAAGCTCAATGCCGCCTTCTTCACCATGAACGGCGTGATCTCCCTGGTATTCTTCGCCTTCGTGGCCGCGGACCTGCTTGTCCGAAGCCGGCGCTAGCTAGCCAAGGGCTGCGTCCTTGATATCCCATCGTTTTCGAAAATCCACTAGCGCTGTCATCCCGACCGGAGCGCCGCCGGGGATCTTGTTCCCACAAGAAATCTGTAGCGCGGAGTGGAGGGATCCCGAGGGACCATCACCGACGATGCTGTCCCAGGGTGTTCTTTCCGTAGTTTGTCCCGGTTACCGTTAGCCTTCATGACTTTGCTGGTGCCGGCAGGAGGCGAATCGAAAGCCTCATACCTCGAAAGCAGCATTCCTTTAGCGTCGGGCTGTTGCCACTGCCAGTCCGGGGAGAACGCC
>CAZFRV010000368.1:0-13026 GCA_964521445.1 uncultured Acidobacteriaceae bacterium | reverse complement strand
CTTGATCCGTTCCAGAATGTCCGCTAACGATTCGTCCGCGGCCAGCACTATCCGCACGCTCAACACTGCCGAAGTGGCATATTCCACCAGCTATCCAAACGCCGGCTTTTCCCAGAACTTGCAGTGGCTTGGACCCGGCGCAGCCGTTGATTGCACGGTGCCCGCCAATGTGACCAGTACCAGCGCCTGCCTCATCGATGCGGTGGTCGGGTGTAGCGCTGCCGGTCCCTGTTTCAAGAGCGGCTATGACTACTACATCACCGGTAGCGCGGCTAGCGCGGCCGGCACGTTCGTGGATTACGTGGTCAGCGCGGAATCCGATAAGCTCGGCTCCAGCGGCATGGCCAACTGGTGCTCGGTGGACGACGGCGTGATTCGCAAGGATGCCGAAGTGCCGGTTCCCCAGCGGGCCGCTGCTGTTGACATTCCGACTTGCTCTACGGCCGCTACATTCGCGCCGACCAAGTAAGCTGTATTTCGTTTTCGGCAAGTACCTGGGGGAGGGTATGAGCCACAAGAAGGACACGGCTTAAAAACCCGTGTCCTTTTTTGCGTTTTGCGCGGCTACCCCGGGGTTACCTCACTAGGTAATCCGGCGGATTGCCCGTCTCCGCTCGTCAACTTACAATAAACCTACTGACTGACATGCATGCCATCGAAATCCAGGGCCTCGCGAAGGATTACGCGGTCGGGTTCTGGAAGAAAAAATTGCGCTCGGCGGTAAAGTCCCTGAACCTCACCATCGATACCGGGGAGACCTTCGGCTTTCTGGGGCCCAATGGCGCGGGCAAGACCACCACGCTGAAGATGCTGATGGGGATCATCTTTCCCACTGCGGGCTCGGCAACTATTCTAGGACGCGACTGCCGGGATCCAGAGGTGAAACGGAAAATCGGCTTCTTGCCCGAGCAACCCTATTTCTACGACTACCTGAGCGCGCCCGAGCTCCTGGATTACTATGCCCAGCTCTCCGGCGTGCCCCAACCGGGACGAGCGGAGCGCATTAGAGAGTTACTGGATCGAGTTGGCCTTCCTGACGTGGGCAAGCTGCAGCTTCGCAAGTTCTCCAAAGGTATGCTGCAGCGGGTGGGAATCGCTCAAGCCATCGTCCACGATCCAGAGGTGGTCTTTCTGGACGAGCCCATGTCGGGTCTGGATCCCCTCGGCCGCCACGAGGTGCGGGAGCTGATCCAAGGCCTCAAGGACCAGGGCAAGACGATCTTCTTTTCCACACACATTTTGTCCGATGCGGAAGCCCTATGCGATCGCGTCGCCGTGATCCATAAAGGAGAGTTGCGCGGGGTGGGCGTGGTGAACGAACTGCGCTCCAACCTGGCCGACAAGACCGAGGTGATCTGGCAAGGAGCGCAGGCGCTCGCCTCCGTTACCAAGGACGTGCTCGACTCGCACGTGACCGGCGATACCGTCCGCGCCACCGTAGCTGCCGGAGACCTGGATCTGCTACTGGAAAAACTTCGCCAGCAAGGCGCCAGGCTGGTCTCCGTCACGCCGCTGCACGGAACGCTCGAAGACTATTTCCTGGCGAAGACTTCGGAAGCGGAGGTTTCGCGCTCGTGACATCCCGCCTGTCTGCGATCGCTCTCAACACCTTCCGCGAAGCAGTTCGCGACCGTGTGCTGTACAACCTCATCGTTTTCGTGCTGCTCCTGGTGGCCAGCGCACCGCTCTTCGGCGCGATTTCCATCGACATCGAGCGCCTGGTTCTGGTCAACGTCGGACTGAGTTCGATTTCTTTTTTTGGAATCGTCATCGCTATCTTTATTGGCATCGGCCTGGTGTCAAAGGAGATGGAAAAGAAGACCTTGTACACGATCCTGTCGCGTCCGGTACGGCGCTGGGAGTTCATTGTGGGGAAGTATTGCGGCCTGCTGATGACTCTGGTGGTGAATGCCGCGATGATGACCGTCGGCTTTTTTGCTGCTCTCTGCATCATTCAGCTCAAGCTGACGCGGTCCGACTCAGGGCTGCTGGTTGCAATCTACTTCATCATCCTCGGGTTTCTGATGATGACCGCCATTACCTTGCTGTTTTCCTCGTTCTCGACGCCCATTTTCTCGGCTATCTTTTCGTTTGCTCTGTTTGCTATCGGGACCTTCGCCGATGACCTGCACAACCTCGCCGCAAGTACGCACGGCATCACCAAATGGCTGGTCACGCTGGCGGTATACGCAGTGCCTAATTTCTCGTCTCTCAACGTGATTTCCCAGACGGCGCATGACCAGCCCGTCAGCGGCAGCCTGATCCTGGCCAACACTCTTTACGCGTTGTTGTACTCTGCCGCGGTTACGGCCGGAGCGGTACTGATCTTCGAGCGACGCAACCTCAAATGAAACACAACCGCAAAGTCACAACCGTTGCCGCGCTGTTGCTGATAGTGTCATTCGCGGGATCGGTATTGGCCCTGGATCGCGTGGAACAGGCCCGCGGCTCGGAGGCTACGTTAGAAGACATACTGTATATATCGTCAGGCAAGACGCTGAAGCGAATGAGCTTGGGCTACTCCGGGCTGTTAGCCGCAGTCTACTGGACGCGGGCCGTGCAGTATTTTGGCTCCAGGGTGCGTCGCTCCACGCGCTTTGACCTTCTTGCCCCGCTGTTGGAGATTACAACCGATCTCGATCCCCATCTGATTCCGGCGTACCAGACCGGCTCCCTGTTTCTTTGCCAGAAAATCCCGTACGGAGCGGGCCAGCCGGACAAGGCCGTGGCTCTGCTGGAAAAGGGCATTCGCGAGAATCCTGAGTACTGGCGTCTCTACTTCACTCTCGGTTTCGTTCACTATCTGGACCGGCACGACTACAAGGCCGCCCAGCAAGCATTCGAGACGGGATCTGAAGTGGCGGGGGCGCTCCCTAGGATGAAGACCATGGCAGCTCGCATGGCAGAGCACTCTGGGGATCGCGGCACGGCCATCGCTCTCTGGCAGGTTGTCTACGAGACGAATCCCGACAAGATGACCCGCGAAGGCGCAGCCCAACACATCGCCTCGTTGCAGACCGACGCCCAGATCGAGGAACTGGAGCGCCTGGTACAAGCGTACCAGGAACGTACGCACGTTTTGCCCTATCGCTGGTTAGACTTGGTCCGCGCCGGCCTCTTGCGAGGAATCCCCATGGATTCCTCCGGTGCTGCATTTAAGCTGATGCCCGATGGAACCGTCGAGGTAGAAAACCCGGCCCAATTCCCGTTTCTGGGCGAGAGCCGCAAATAAAAAACCAGCCGGACGGCAACACCATGAATCTAAGAGCCGATACCATGACGCGAGTTTTCCGTTTCATTCTTCTTGCCGTGTTGGCTCTCCAGATGAGCTTCAGTCTGCCGGGACGAGCGGCAGATGCGCTAAGCACAGCGCGCGCCGTCGATGAACACTACAATCGCCTCCAGAGTTTCAAAGGTGCATTCACGGAGATCTATCAGGCCCCCGGTACCACCCGCAGCGAAAGCGGCCTCCTGTGGCTGAAGAAGCCCGGCAAGATGCGATGGGAATACCGTGAGCCCAAACCTAAACTCTTCCTGGTGGATTCCCAGAACGCGTATTTCTATGTTCCCGGAGAGCGTCAGGCCAGAAAAGCCTCACTCAAGAAGATCGATGACATCCGCTCGCCGTTGCGCTTTCTGCTGGGCAAGACAAAGCTGGAGAAGGAATTGGACGGCCTGTCCCTGGCGCTGGATGTCGCTACTCTCCAATCCGGGGATTTGGTTCTACGCGGCGTGCCCAAGACGATGAGAGACCGGGTTTCTGAGGTGCTGCTGGAGATTTCTCCGGCCCATCAGATCACCCGGATCGTAATCCAGGGAACCGACGGCGCCAGCACGGAATTCCGGTTTTCGCAGATCGAAGACAATGTTCCCCTTGCCGACAGCTTCTTTCGTTTCCAGCCACCCCCGGGGGTAGCCGTGATCCAAGACGACCAAGCAGCTCAATGAGCTCCAGGGCGGCTCGACAAGCCGACCACGCCTAGGCGCCGGAACTCCGCTTTTGGCGCACTTCGGTAGTTGGCTAAAAGTGTCACAGCATTAGCCACCAACCGTATTTGAGATTTTATGGGCAAGATGCGCAATAATATAAGTCTCCCTTCATTCTATGAGAGTACGGACCGAAGCAGGCCCGTAGGATGCTAGACTTGAAGAAGTGGCCGGAGGGTCCGGCCTTCCATATTCATGGCTGAATTCCTGGTCAAAATAGCGGACGAGCGCGGTCACGTGCTGGAGCAGTTAGAAAGCGGCAATTCCGAGCAGGATATCCGCGATCGCTTCGTCCAGCAGGGCTACCTGGTTTACTGGGTGAGGAGCCGCACGCTATTGCCAGGATGGTCCTGGCGGCGCCGGCAAAGGGTGAAAGCTGACGAGTTCGTGATCTTTAACCAGCAGTTCCTTACCCTGATTAAGGCCGGATTGCCCATCCTAAAGTCCCTGGATTTGCTGAGCCGCCGGCAGCGCAACGCGTATTTCAAGTCCATGCTGGAGAATGTGCAGCAGCGGGTAAGGAGCGGTGAGTTGCTCTCCGACGCTTTTGCCGCGCAAGGCTCGGTCTCAAAAATCTACACAACTACTCTCCTGGCCGGCGAACGTAGCGGGAACCTGGAAGAGGTGTTGGCCCGGTTCATTGCTTTTCAGCGGGTCACCGGGACCTTCCGCAGAAAGCTGCTCTCCTCGCTGGTGTATCCGGCGTTGCTGGTCGCCACGCTGACAGTCATGCTCACTTTCCTGATGACCTACGTGGTGCCGCAGTTCGCCGATCTTTATTCATCGCTGAACGCCGATCTGCCGACGATCACGCTGTTCATGTTGGGTGTCGGCACTTCCATACGCCACTACTCTTACATCATTGTGGCAGTGATCCTGGGGCTGGTTGTAGCGGCGTGGTTCTGGAAGCGGTCGAAGCACGGCTCCCGGACCCTCGACGCCTTGCGCTATCGCCTGCCGATCTTCGGCAATGTCTGGATGAAGTACCAGATCTCCATGTTCAGCCGCACCCTGGCCACGCTGCTTACCGGCGGCCTGCCCCTGGTGCCGTCGCTGGAGACAGCCAGCCAATCGATCAACAGCTTCAAGATCGCACAATCGGTTGAGCATGCGGCCAAACGCGTGCGCGAAGGACGCTCGCTTTCCTTCAGCCTGGAAGAGACAGAGTTCTTCCCTGACCTCGCGATTGAAATGGTTGAGGTCGGAGAATCCACGGGCGCCTTGCCGGCCATGCTGAACTCGGTGGCTGAGTTCTTCGAAGAGGATGTGCAGACGGCCCTGGCCGCCGCGATGCAATTAATCGAGCCGGTCATCCTGCTCTTCATGGGCGCGACCGTGGCTTTCGTGCTGATCTCCCTGTATCTGCCCATCTTTTCGCTGGGAGCGCAAATCCAAAAGTAATAAGAAAGTTTATGAACAGGAATTCGATGACTATCACGGAAAGCGGCCTCCGTATCAACGGGCCGGACAATGAGAGCGAGCACCGTGCCCGCGAAATGGCAGCTCGCTATCGTTGCGAGTTCGTGGATCTGCGCGACTATCACCTTGAGGCGGAGCTGTTCAAGTCGGTACCCGTGGACCTGATGTTCCGCTACAGCTTCGTCCCCTTGGAAGAGATGGACGGCGTCTTGTGGATCGCGATTGCCGATCCCAGCAAGCTGATGATGATTGACGAGATCGGCCTGCTCCTGAACCGGCGCATCAAGACCAAAGTGGCCACCCTCGTCCAGATCAACGAAATCCTGAAGAAAACCGAACAGTCGCAACGCGTGCTGGAGGAAGCCAGCGAAGGCTTCGTGCTGGATGTCGTCCGCGATGAAGAAGTCACCGGCGATGAGAACATCACCATCGATCGCATCACCGCCGAGGCTGACGTCAGCCCTATCATCCGGCTGGTGGATACAACGATCTTTACCGCGCTGCAAAAACGGGCCAGCGACATCCACATTGAAACGGAAAGCGATTCGGTGGTGGTGAAATACCGCATTGACGGAGTTTTGCAACCGGCCATGCAGCCCATGGCCAAGGAACACCACTCCACCATCATCACTCGCGTAAAGGTCATGAGCGAACTGGACATCGCCGAGCGCCGTGTGCCCCAGGACGGCCGCTTCCGGGTCAAGTACAACAATCGCCTGATCGACTTCCGCGTTTCCATCATGCCCACCATTCACGGCGAGAACGCCGTGCTGCGCGTCCTGGACAAAGAATCCATGAGCGAGAAATTCAGCAACCTGGTGCTGGACGTAGTGGGCTTTGACGAAGAAGACTTGCGCAAGTTTCGTCGGTACATCGCCGAGCCCTACGGAATGGTGCTGGTGACCGGCCCTACCGGCAGCGGCAAGACCACCACTTTGTATGCTGCGGTCAATGAAATCAAGACCGATGAAGACAAGATCATCACCATCGAAGACCCGGTGGAGTACCAGATCCGCGGCGTGACCCAGATCCCGGTGAATGAGAAAAAAGGCCTGACCTTCGCCCGCGGGCTGCGTTCCATTTTGCGCCATGACCCGGACAAGATCATGGTGGGCGAGATCCGCGACACGGAGACGGCGCAGATCGCTATCCAGTCGGCCTTGACCGGCCACCTGGTATTCACCACGGTGCACGCCAATAACGTCGTGGACGTTCTCGGACGGTTCCTGAACATGGGCGTGGAGCCTTACAATTTTGTGTCCGCGCTGAACTGCGTGCTGGCGCAGCGGCTGGTGCGCACGATCTGCGTGCACTGCAAGACCCGCGTGCACTACACCGACGCGGAGCTGGAAAACAACGGCTTGAACCCGGCGGAGTGGCGCGACGTGGTGTTCTACGAAGGTCCGGGCTGCATCGAATGCGGCGGCACCGGCTTTCATGGCCGGACCGCAATTCACGAGCTGCTCGATCTTTCCGATCGCATCCGCGAGTTGATCCTGGAGAAGCGCCCTTCTTCGGAGATCCGCAAGGCGGCGCACGATGAAGGCATGCGGTTTCTGCGCGAATCCGCGTTGGCCAAGATCAAGGCAGGAATAACCACTTTGAGGGAGATTAACAAGGTCACGTTCATCGAGACCACGCGCTGAGAATGGAACGCCCGCAACAATTCGGAAGCCGCCCGCGCCTGGCGTGCGAGATTACTCCGGGCAGCGTGATCGCCGCGCGCGCCTCGGACAAGACCGCGCGCCTGGATCTTTTCACTTCGCGGCGGTTGGAGCCAGGCACGATCGCTCCAGGCTTGAGCACGCCCAACATCCACGACGGCCAGGCCCTGCGCACCGCCATCAGCGGGGCCCTGGAGGCCGTAACCAGCAAGTCGCGCGACGTGATCGTGATCCTGCCTGACTCCGCGATCCGCGTCTTGCTACTGGACTTTGAAACTCTTCCGGCGAAAGCCGTGGAGATTGAGCCTGTGATTCGTTTTCGGCTCAAGAAATCGTTGCCGTTTGACGTGGAGCAGGCAGTAGTTTCTTATGATGTGCGGCGCGATAACGGCTCGGTGCGCGTGGTGGCAGCCGTCTCTCCGCGTTCTGTGATCGAGGAATACGAAGCTGCTTTCCGCGATGCTGGGTATGCTCCCGGTGCGATTGTGCCTTCGTCGCTGGCGGTGCTGGGGCTGGTAGAAGGGCAACGTCCCACCCTGATGCTGAAAGTCGATCCCGTAAACATCACCATTGCCGCCGCGCAGAACCAGGAGCTCCGTCTGATTCGTACCCTGGAGAACCCGCGCGGCGCCCAAGTGACCGCATCTGAACTCGCTGAAGCTGTGCTCCCCTCGACCGTGTTTTTTGAAGATACGTTCGGGGCACACATTGAGAAGATCTTCTTGAGCGGCATTGCCGCCGTTGACGAAGTCGGACCGCTGTTGCACCAGCATACCGGCGCCGAAGTGCGCGAGCTTGCGCCGGACTTCTCCTCCGACCAGAACCTCAGCGGCGAGAACATGCAGCCGTGGGCGCTGGCCGGCATCGTGGGGGCCTTGCTCGGATAATGCGCGTCAATATCAATCTTGCGTCGCAGAAGTATGAGGATGTGCGCCGGTTTTATGTCCGCTGGGGCGCGGTGCTCGCGGTGTTGGGGGTTCTTGCTGTGCTGCTGACTACGCTTTCCTATCTGAAATACTCCCACTCCACCGCGTCCGCGCGACAGGCAAAGGAGCTGCAACAGAAGATTGCGGAACTGGAAAAGCGACGCGACCAGTTGGCAGCCATTGAGAATCGTCCCGAGAACCGGGATGTAACCCAGCGAAAGAAATTCTGGAACAGCCAGATCGCCCGGCGGTCGTTCTCCTGGACCCAACTGCTGAACGATATGCAAAGAATCATGCCCCGGCGGGCTTTCCTGGATTCGGTCCAACCCGAGCTGACCCCGGACAACCGCCTTAAACTGAGGCTGACCGTGACTGGCGAGAAGCAAGCCGATCCGCGCGAACTGATGGTGAGGATGGAAGACTCAGCCCGCTTCCATTCCACGCGACAAACGAGCGAGACAGTGGACAACCCCAAGCCCGGAACTCCCCCCAGTTACAAGTTCGAGATCGAAACCTACTACACGCCCACGGGTCCGGCGCTGTCACCTGCGCCGTCGCAAAACCAGCGCGGTGAGGCCAAACCGGCACATCGCGGCGGGGAGGGATTGTAGTGGGAAATCTACTCCAAGTGAGACAACGCTTCATCGCTGCCGCAACCGTGTTAGGTGCGATCTGTCTGGCCTTGGTGGTGTATTTGTTTTGGGCCGGCTCCAGCGGTCCATCTCTGCAAACTCTCAAAAAACAACATGAAGACCTAGAGCGCCAAGTGGCACTGTGGGAGAAGAGCGACCCGGCTTCGACTCGCGCCGATCTGGAGCGGTTCTACTCTGAAAACTTACCCAGCCGCTCGTCGCAGATCTCCCAGCGCGTGGATCAGCTGATTCTTGATAGCGGTGTCACGCCGCAGTCGGTCCGTTATCCGCCGGACACGGCTACGACGAAGACCAGTCCGCCGGACGTTGATGAAATCCAGATTGAAACCAACGTTACCGGCGACTACGCGAAAGTGGCGCGGTTCATCAACGCCCTGGAGCAGGACAAGATGTTTTTCATCATCGAGAAGATATCGCTGACCGGCCAGCAGGGCGGCGTTGTGTCATTGCAGATCACCTTTAATACTTTCTTGAAACAGACGGCATGAGACCCTTACGGGCGCAATCTGCAGATAGTGGAATGTGAGACGGTGAAGATTGGAACGGAAAACCGGAAGCAGGTGATCGCGATGGTGGTGCTGTTGGCCATCGCCATCCCGCTCGTCCTGTACAACTTCAAGGACACGTTTTGGGGGAGCAATGCCTCAGCCGCGCCATCTGCGCCCCCGTCGGCGACAAAGTCACGGCCAGGCGGCGGGTTGCCGACAGTAGACACTTCCGATCCCCGGCTGCGAACTGACATTCTGGAGGCCAGCCGCAAAGTCAAATACGAAGCCGGTGGAAGAAATATTTTTACGATGGAAGCGGAGATTCAAAAGGTCGAAGGCAGTGTCCGGACGCAGCCGTACGGCCCTCCAGCGCCACCACCTCCCACTCCTCCTCCTACCCCCCCGCCGATTCCCATCAAGTACTACGGCTTTGCCAGCAGACCCGGAGAGACCAAGAAGGTCTTCCTGCAACAAACCGGGGGCGAAGAAGTGTGGGTCGCCCGACAGGGTGACATCGTGGGGCGGCGCTACCGCCTGGTCCAGATCTCTTCCAATTCGGTTACCATGGAAGATGTCCTGACCAGCAACCGTCAACAAATACCACTGACCGTACGCTAATGGCGAAACAGGCTAAATACCGGAAGCGTTCCATGCGAAGATCGCGCGCTGGGATTACAGGACAAGGGCTAGCGAGACAAGAGGGGTATCTGCTGGTCGCAGTCATGCTCCTGATTACCGTCATGCTGATCGCCATGGCCATGGAGGCGCCGCGGATCGCGCAGCAGATCAAGCGGGAGAAGGAAGAAGAACTCGTCCACCGCGGGAAAGAGTATGCCATCGCGATCAAGAAGTACTACCACAAGGTAGGCACCTACCCGGTTTCGCTCGAGCAACTGGAGAGCACCAACAACATGCGCTTTCTTCGCCAGCGGTTTAAGGATCCCATGACCCCCAACGGGGAGTGGAAGCTGATCCACATAGGTGAGGCGCAGATCAACATCCCCACCGCGACGGGCGCAGCGCCGGGATCAACAGGTACGCTGAACAGCAGTCCGCTCGGAGGCGCGGCTACCCCGTCCCCGACACCTGGTGGACTCGGCGCCAGTTCAGGCCTGTCGTCAGGCTTGTCTGGGGGCTTGCAGACCGGCAATCAGCCGAGTGCAGGCGGTACCATGGGGACGCTGAATACGTCGAACATCGGCACTGGCTTGGGCGGAAGCGCGCAGGGCGGCGGGCCCATCATCGGCGTGGCCAGCACCAGCAAGAACACTTCTATCAAAGAGTTCAACGGAAATTCCGAGTACGATCAGTGGCTGTTCGTGTATGACCCTCGGCTCGAGCAGGCCCCGGGAAGCAACGGAATAACGATCGCCTCGCCCCGGAGCGCCAGTTCGCCCCCTAGCGGCACACCCACCGGAGGCGCACCGGGCGCTCCAGGCACGCAGCCGGTCCCCGGAACTCCTGGGTCCGCACCTGTGCCCACGCCGACACCCCAAGGGCTTCCTCAATAAAAAAGCCTCGCTTTGCCGCGAGGCTTTTACGCGTAATCTCGTTGGTCAGACGTTGAAGGACGAACCGCAGCCGCAGGTGCTCTTTACGTTCGGATTCTCGAACTTGAACCCGGCCGCTTCCAGGGTTTCAACGTAGTCCACCACGCAGCCGTTCAGATACATGGCCGAAGTAGCGTCCACAAAGACTTTGAGCCCGTCGAAGGTGTGTACCTTATCCATGACGCCGGGCGCGTTCTCGAAGGACATGGAGTAGGAAAAGCCGGAGCAGCCGCCGCCCACCACGCCAATGCGCAGGCCGGCTGGGACGGGGTTCTGCTGCGCCATGATCTCCTTCACTTTGGAAACCGCCGTCGGCGTCAGATTGACAGATACCGGCGGTGCCGTTTCAACATTCGGAGTTGTTGTCGTGGCCATTTGTGCGTCTCCTTGAGCAATGTGAGTCTGGTCTTGGAATCAGTGCCATTATACACGCTCTACCGCTGATTCCATTGATCTTACTCTATTTAGATGACGTCCGGCCCGGCAAAGTCGCAGGACCTTAAGGGCCCGGCTTAGACGAAAAACCTTCGACTTTGCCAGGGGTTGCGGCGCTATAATCCAGTCAGGTCCACGCCTTGGGACCGCGGCCGATCATGGCCTGGGAAAAGCGAGGACGCTTCCAAATTGAGTTGAGGCGGTGTTCTATGACGATGATGATGGCACTGGTGGTCGCTTGGGGCGCTTTTACACTGGTTCTGATCGTTCTGCTCATCTACCGGGGCACCCTCACCATGCATGAGGATGACCAGCTGTTCCTGGATAGCGCTGAAGACCACATGCAGAAGGAGCAGCAGGAGCTGATCGGTAAGATGGAGAAGCTCACGCCCTGGCTGCGCATCTGCGGCGCCGGTTCAGCCGTGCTGATTGCCGTTATCGCCGGCTTGGCGCTTTACAACAACATGACCCACTAAAACCGGCGGATCGGGCACGCACTTAACCGTTGGTCCGGACGTTGCTGTCTTAGCGCAGCCTGCACCAATGCGTTTACAATAAACTACGCTCGCTGGATACACCGCTCTGTTTACTCCTTTCGAACAAACGCGATTCCAGCACTGCGTCGATTGAATGCGAAAGTGGCGGAATTGGCAGACGCACCAGACTTAGGATCTGGCGGGTAAAACCGTGGGGGTTCGAGTCCCCCCTTTCGCACCATTTACTCGGTCGCTTCGCGACAAACCGCTCAGCAGCTCCAACCACCCAAGAGCCTTCTGCGCCCGTCGCAATACAGCTTGCCGTCGCCAGTCGGGCTCGCCGCGATGTCCTGCGCCATCGATCTTCCCTGGCCCCCCGCGCAAATTTACCGCATGACCATGTGTACTCTGCACACCCGGCTCCTGCCATGACGTCTGAGCCGCCGTTGATCTTTACCCTATCTATTGAAAACAAACTGCTTCCCCGGTTGGCCCATGTGTGGCAAGAAAACTGCTCAACTACATGGACTTGGCCGCAACAAATGGCCGCCGAAGCGGGCCTTCTTTTTTGTCAGAGATGGTGGCGTTCACGGCTTGGCATATGGCAACGCGCTCAACTCATTTTCGGGCAGCACACGCAGCTCGATAAAACCTTCGCGCGGCAAGGCGTCCAGAGGCAGACGGTCCCGCCACAACGTAAAGCGGACGCCCAGAAGCGATCCTTCCGATGCTCCCAGCAAGGTCAGTGGTATCTGGCACTCGAAGATTGAGTCCATGCACACGGAAACCGCGCCCGCGGCATCCACCGCCTGACCGTGGCCATTCTTGGTGAATGTCCAGTCTTGAAGCCGGCCCGCCGAGATGTTGACTTCCAGCCGATACGGAGGATTTGCGCCGCCGCCGGACGTCGGCTCCACTGTTACTACCAGTCGTGTGTCGTCTGTGGCCCATTCGCTTATGCTCTGCGCGAAATCCAGGCGGCAGTAGAGGTTCTTTTCGTCGATGCCGGCGTATCCGGTGTCCAGCAGCAGCGCCCGGCCGTGCATCGCGGACGAGTGCCGTTCCGCCACGTGAGTCGCTGCTCCCAGCCAGTCAAAATAGCCGATGTCTTTGCCGTCGATCACAGGATGGATATAGACGCTCTGGGGATGAAACCTCGGTGCGGCGGGCGCGGCGGTAATGGACTGGGCCAAAACATGCGGGGCCGACGCGCCCAGCGCCTGATAGACATTGGCCAGGTGCTTGCGATACAGTTCGTCGAATTCGCGATCGTTCGCCGAATGGTGCTCGGGGCCATACCACCAATTCCAGTCACTGCCTTCCGAAATGAACAATTCTTCCAGAGCCAGCTTGCGTTGTTCCTCAGAAGCGTTCTGGGATGCTTGTGCGTAGAAGTTGCGGGCGTGATAAAGGTAGTCCCAGGCGCGA
>CAZFRV010000367.1:0-11966 GCA_964521445.1 uncultured Acidobacteriaceae bacterium | reverse complement strand
ATGTAGGGATACTTGGAGAGGCCTGCCGAATACTGGCGGGCAAGACGCTCCAGAGACTTCTGGTCCGGCAGAGCGGGCTGCGGCTGGCTCTCTCCGTAAGTGGCCGGCCGCTCCTGCGAAAAATCCGGCGACGTATCTTCTTCTTTGGCATTGACCTGGGTGTTTGTCTTCACCGTCTCATAGGTGCGCGCGGCGTTCCGGTACCCGCGATACGTCAGCAGCCAGAGTTCGCGCGAAATTGCATCCGCGTCATCATCCATGGGCAACACACCGGAATGGATCGCGGACCGACGGTTTTCCTGGTGAGAATTGTCGAGCGCCGGGCTCCCGATTCGGGTAATCACATCGGCGGTCCGTCTTCGGGTCTGGACCGAGCTCATCAGATCGCCAAGAATGCCTACCGCCGAGACCGAGGTCTGATCGTGGATGGAATAGCTGAGGTAGTAGGGGGCCGGGTCGAGCTTCCCAAGATCGGCACGAGCCCTCTCGAGCTCGTGGGTAATGCTCGAGAGCAAGACGTCAGGTTTTTTGCTGTCGGTGGATACGGGTGCGCTGGCGACTGTTAACCAGATCGCCAGCATGAACGCTATGGCGGTGCCCCGAAGTGGTGTGTTCATCGCAGACAAAAACCCTAGTTGTCGACCTATGACATAGGAGAAAGGTAGACTAGAAACTGGCTTGTGGACGTCGAAACCAGAACGGATTATATACTAGGGCCGTCGCTCTGATCATCAGGACATGCTGTAGTACGAAGATCTTCTGGCGGACATTATTTCCCGGAACCGAACGAATTGACCGGCGGACGGCCTCCGCGTGGGTCGCTCTTCGCACTCTACTCCCCAAAGCAAGGGCGCGAGCTTCCCACCAGGAGGCCGACCGTCGTTAGGCGCCTTCCCAACTCCACAACACCACTTTGGAGAAGGCAACTGCACCGTCGTTAGAGAGACCCGAGGAACGCAACCAAGTCGGCCTTTTGTCTTTCGGCAAGGCCGAGATGAAAGCGCTGGTCGTAGAAATTAACCACGTCCAGCAGGGTCGTCCCTGAACCGTTGTGAAAATAGGGCGCGCGCGCAGCCAGTCCGCGCAGAATCGGCCCTTTGGTCTTGCCGATATCGGCGCATTTGCCCGAGATCATGGCGCGTCCCGGATCAGTGACATGAAATACCTGGCCGGTGGCCTTGCACACCAGCGTATAAACCGGCAGCCCCCGAGTATCCAGCGGCGCCAATGCCGGGAAGTCGGTGACGCCGATGTTGAGCGGCACGGAAAGCGAGTGGTCGCCGGCGTTGGGCGTGTCATGGCAGGTGGTGCATCGGCCCATCACGACGGTTTGATTCAGCGCGTCATTGATTCCGGCCACACCTGTAATGGGGATGACCAGTGTGTTGAAGAGCTTTTCCCCTCGGGCCACGGCTTCGCGGGCTTCTTCGTTGGGAGTGTGCTCAGGTAGATTTGCCCAACTGTTGAAAATGGTAAAAGCATTTTCATCGAAGGGGGCGCCGGTCGGGTTTCCGCCGAGAGGATCGTTGATGCCGAGAAAGAACGGCTGCGTGGAGAGACTATCCGGCCCGCCCTGGGCGCCATGTTCATCGAGCTTTCCGGCTTCATGATCACGCACTTGGGCGGTGAACAGTGCTGTCTCGAAGGCCACGATTTGCGCTGCCTGCGCATCCGTAGGAGGAATCAACGCCTGGGCATGGCCCAGAGTCGCATCCTTGGACTGCTGGGCAAGATCCTGAAGGATGGTCTGGCCCTTGGCATTCTCGCGTCCGTCCCACATCACCGTGGCCAGAAAGCCCAGGTTGGTGGAGGGCAGAGGCCGTCGGAACATGGCGAGCTGTTGCGTAGTGGTTTCCGGGCAGTGATGCGGGTCGTGAACCCTCGTGACCGTAAATTCCGCAGTGCTGGGAACGGCAAGCGAGATACGAATCAGGCCTTTGTTCAGCAGCATGCTGTAGGACCGCTCGCGGGCCTCTTCGGTGGACACGTCGGCGCTGGGGCAGTTGGCGCCATCCACTGGGCGAAAGATCGGGTCTTCGCCATGAGTCGCAGCGAAGCGCTCCTGGATGTGCGGAGGGGTCACGGTCCAGGCGTCCCCCGGCTGATGGCATGAGATGCAGGCCCGTCCGTTGGTCCCCAGGCTCTGAAAGAACGGGTTCGTGGTATCGACCGAACCTGTGGTGCTAAACGTTCGCACGGCTCCCGTTGGATCGGGGAAGTCCCGCAAGTTGGGATCGGAGCCGCCGGCCAGCACGGACATTGTGAAGCCAAGGCACCCTGTTGCCAGGTAAAGAAACAAAGCCTTGCGCGAGAACAGAATCTTGAACCAATTAGTCATCGTCTCATCTCCTTAGTTCTGGGCGACCGCGAGGACTCATGGGCTCGAACAGCCGGTTCGTACGCTTGATACATAGTGCCGCAGGACTAACCGGCGTTTCACAAGCTCCGCGATGGGATGGTGTTGCAGCCTAATTTTGTTGCCACGCGGTCACCGTTCGCGAGGTCTCCACTGTTCGGCCAGAAACAGGGGTCCGTAGAGGTAAGACGAGAAGGGAGAAAACATTTCAGGTGGGCGCGTGACAAAAAACGTCACTGAGGCCGCCTTCAAGAAGATGTCGTTCGTGGGTTCGATTATCTCTGGCCGTCGAGATTGGCCCATTCACCCAGCTGAATAAAGCTGGCCCAGTAGAAGGGATGGCTGCGACTTTTACGCTTCATCATGGCGAGTTCCGCTTGATGCAACGCTTCGCCGCGTCCGAGGCCGCCCTTCAACCCGGTGTAGTAGGAGATCATCATCTCCCGCGTGGTGCGATCGCTCACGGACCAGAGGCTCATCATCAAGGTCTCGGCGCCGGCCAGGAAAAACGAACGCCGCAGCCCGTAAACTCCCTCACCGTTTTTTACTACTCCAACACCGGTTTCGCAGGCAGAGAGTGTCACCAGCCTGGTGCCCCAGAGATTGAGATTGGAAACTTCCAGAGCTGTGAGAATGCCGTCACTGTTGCCGGTCAGGTTCAGATTGGCTCCGCTGAGGGCTAACCCTGAGCGCAGCAATGGATCCTCCATCTTGAACCCAGAGTAGATCCGGCGGCCGTTATTCAGGCCGGAACGGGCGAAATTCTGCGATGGTACAGCCGGACTTTGCAGAAAGAATCCGTGCGTGGCGATGTGCAGGATGCGTGGAGCAACAACCTGCTGGAGCGTGCTCTTGGTTGCTTGTGGCCCGATGAGCAACTCTGCCTCGGGAAACAACGACTGAATGGCGTGGGCTTCCTGGGCTGTGCCGCTGAGCGGCGCGAAGTAGGCGCCGGAGAGATCGTCCGTTGGCAGGATGCTTCTGCGTCGCGGACCAACGGAAATCGCCTTTAATTGCGCGCCAGAGCGCGCAGTCTTGGTGGTTCCAGGTTCTCCAAAAAACGGATCGGCCACAATCACAGGTCTGGTTTTGCTTTCGCGCGCCACCTGCATTCGTAACAAGTCACGGCCGGTCGTCAGATAGCTGATCGAGTAATGCTCGGCCATATAGCGACCTTGTTCATCCACCAGAGCCTCAAAGGGGATCAGGTTGAGCTGACCGTCAGGGGAAATCAGCAGATGGGTCGCATCGCCGGCTAAAGAACGCGCCGAACGCAGTACGCGCTCATCCACAGCCCGTGCCAGTTCGCGCACGTCCTTGCGCTGCGGATCCCGCAAAGCCTGCCGCAAGCCGTCAATTGCCTGGTCGATGGCACTAGCCCCTCCAAGCTCCTGCCACTGCACTTCACCACGCCTGCGGATTACATACGCGACATAGTGGGGATCGCCGTAAGCCTTTTCGTTGTCAGGCGCTTTGGCATCGAACGGCCGGTAGACAGCGAACTCGATCAGGGCAGCATTCTCAGGAATAACCGCCTGGATGGCATCCAAGGTCACGGGCCTTGAACTCTGGAAGAACCCCGCGCTGCGACGGCTGATCTCTTCTTCCAGGTCTTCTCGGTGCCCTTCCAGAGACTTTACTTCTGCCTTTTGCTCGGCCGCGGACAGCCTTTGGGGTGCGGCCAAGGCTAGCTTTGCCAGTCTCGAGTTCAGATTGTTCAATTGGTCCAGCAGCTTTTGATCATCTCCCCCCAAAAACCGGCGCAGGCTGGAAAGGCTCAGGGACATTGCGTCCTGGACTCGACCCTTACGGCGCAAAACCGTTGCTACGGCGAGCTCCAGGGCTGCCGGATCCTCGGGCGCCTGCTGCACATGCAGTGAAACGTTTCTCCAGGTATGCATGGACAAGTGGTCAAGAAAGACCTGCTTTTCGCGTTGAGAACCCGCTGCAAGATTGACGGTCACAAAATGCTCTTCAATCTCGCTTGCCTGCATCTGAAACTGGATGGCCTCGCGGATGTTGCCTTGTGCCTCTAGGCACCGGGCCAGCCCAAAGAGGGTTTCCCGGGTTGGAGGAAGGCCGATGATCCCGCTTTGTTCGTAGATAGAGAGAGCGCGCCGGTACAGCGCTTCTCCCTTTGTGTACTCACCGGTGGTGCAGTAAACCATGGCAAGATCATCCAGATACCCGGTGACGCTCAAATGGTTCAGTCCGAGGGCCCGCTCACTCAAAGTCAGTGCCCGCTGAAACATCTCTTCGGCTCCGGAATAATCACCGGCGTCATAGTCGGCGCGGCCGGAAAATGAAATCGACTTGCCGAGGTGGAAATGGTCCGGCCCCATTATCTTTTCCCAGACAGCCAGGGCTTGGCGGGAAAGCTTTGCTGCTTCGGAATAGTCGGCCATCTCGTAACGAATGCCGGACAGGGTTTCCAGCGTCGATGCGGCCAAGGGCGCGTCCATGCGGCGTGTCCGCTCGAGGATCGCGAGGGCTCTTTGGTCATATTCTTCTGCTTTGGGATAGTCGCCCTTGTCCCGATAGAACCCCGCCAACTCGTTCAGGTGCTTGACTACATTCAAGTCGTTCGGTCCCAACGTCTCCGAGATCGTCAGAGCGCGAGTGAGAAGCTCTTCTTCGGCCACATAGTCGCCAAGGTTGTGATAGTTGGTTGCCATAGCCCCAAGCGTGTCGGCCACAAGCGGATCATTGGATCCGAGTATCTTTTCGCGGATTTCAAGAGCACGCTGCATCAACGGGAGCGCGTCAGCCCACTTCGACTGTGCCGCCAGCCGTCTGGATTCCCGATAGGATTTGCGCGCCTCGTGGAGTGCAAGGTCGGCTTCGGTGGCCGGATGAAGGTCGGCGACGCGTATTTCATATCGGCCCGTCGCGGCCCTGGCACCAGCGTAGACCTGGAACTGATAAACACCGGACACCTCCGCCACGTGAACGATACCCTTTACGGGCGGCGGGTCGCCTACTGGATCGCCAATGGCGAAGAGCTGGCCGCTCGGCAGCTTTAAGTTCACACCGACATCCGTTCCCATGTCCCTAACTTCCACTTTCACGTACTGCCCGGCTGGGAGGGTTATCTGGTAGGTGTGTTTTTGCCCGGCGGCCAATTCGCGCTGGATCGGCTTATCGGGCTCAAGCAGAACAGCTTCCTGCTGGTCTTGGGGCAAGGAAGTTTGGGACGGTTGCAAAAAGCCGTTTGGGGAAGGAGCATCGGTCGTCTGGGCACTGACCGCAATAGGATACACACCTGCGGAAGCGAAAAACACAATCGCGGCCGTCCATGAGCGGGCCACACTGCGCTTTCGGAAAAGAAGGGCTTGGGCCTTTTCGGTCTTCATCGAGCGCTCACCCTTTGCATCATAGAAACACTACCGCCGGCCATCAAGATTCGCCCATTCTCCGGACTGGATGAAGCTGGCCCAATAGAACGGGTGGCGGCGTCCTTTTCGCTTCATCATGGATAGTTCGGCCTGGCGCAGGGCCTCGCCCCGGCCCAGGCCGTTTTTCAAAGCTGTGTAGTACGCGATCATCATCTCACGGGTTACGTAGTCGCTCACCGGCCACAGGCTCATGACCAGCGTCTCGGCGCCGGCCAGGACAAAGGAGCGCCGTAAGCCGTAAACGCCTTCGCGGTCTCGCACTTCACCGATTCCTGTATCGCAGGCGGACAGCGTCACCAGCTTCGTTCCCCAGAGATTCAGGTTGGAAGCCTCCAATGCCGTCAGGACCCCGTTGTCCTTGCCGGTACGATTGAGATTCGCGCCGGCAAAGGCGAGCCCGGCACGCAAAAGAGGGTTTTCTAGGTCGAGATTCGTCTGAATGCCTCGGGCCGGGCCCGCCATCTTATCCAGCGGCGGCGCAGAGCCAAGCCGCCGGTCCTCCAGAAAGAAGCCATGGGTCGCGATGTGCAGGATGCGTGGGGCTTCGAGCTGCTTGAGTGCGGCCACGGTGGCGCGCGTTCCGGTGAGGCTCGTGGCATCCGGAAACAGCGACTGTATGGCATGGGCTTCCTGGGCCGTGCCATCCAGAGGAGCAAAGTAAACGGTGGAGAGGTCTGCCGCCGTGGTGATGCTCCGGCGCCGGCTTTTCGGGTATGGCCGGACGCTGGCAATTTGGCCTGTGTTGGGCTCGCCAAAGAGCGGGTCGGCAATCACTATGCTGTTGCTTTTGCTGGGCGCGGTCGTCTGCATTCGTATGAGGTCCCGCCCCGTACTCAGGTAAGTGATGGAATAGCGTTCAATCGCGTACTGGCCCTGCCGGTCCGCCAGGGCCTCAAACGGCATGAGGCTGAGCTGCCCGTCAGGTGAGATAAGCAAATGGCTGGTATCGCCCAACAACGGCCGAAGCGGTTGAAGGATTTTTTCGTCCAGGTCGCGGGCGATCTGCTTGACGTCATTTCTGTCCGGATCGCGCAAGGCCTGGCGATAAGCGTCAATCGCGCGGTCAAGCTTTTCGGCTTCGCCCAACTCCTTCGACTGCACCTTGCCCGAGGAGCGAACGACGTAGGCAATATAACGTGATTCGCCGGAGTTGTTCTTGTATGTTAGCGAGCCGGGAAGTCTCTGATAGTTGACGAACTCGATCAAAGCGCTATCGGCAGGCAGCGCGGCGCGAACCGCTTCCAGGGTCACTGGCTGTGAGAGGGCGCGAAACTGGGCACTGCGCCGGCTGATCTCGGCTTCAAGCTGTTCCCGCCGTTCCTTGAGCGCACTGATCCGCTTCTCATGTTCCTCGATCGGTGTCTCTTGTGGACCGCCAAGGACGAGTCTTGCGAGGTGGGACGTCACTTCCTCAAACTCGTCAAACAGTTTCACCCCGTCCGCATCCATGCGCTGGCGCAAAGTCTTCAGGTTGCCTGCCAGTACATCCTGGACTCGCCCCTTACGCTGCAAGACCGTGGTTAGGGCCAGGTTGAGCGCGCCTCCTTGCTCCGGCCCAAGACTGGCACTGAGAGTGATTGCGCGATCCAGTTGTGAGGACCACAGCTTGAGGTAGGCCACTTTCTGGCGCTCTGAGCCGGCAAGCAAGTTCAAACCGGCGTTGTATTCGCTGATTGCGATTGCGCGCGACAAATACGGTTCAGCCGCCGTAGGATGGCCTGCGGCCATTTCCAGCTCGCACAGATGGGTGAGGGTTTCCGCCAGCGCCGGATTTTCTGAGCCAAGCACTTTTTCACGAATCGCCAGCGCTTGCCGGTAAAGAGGTTCGGCACGGGCATAGTCGCCCTGGTCCCGATAGAGGGAGCCGAGGCTGTCCAGAGACTCCGCAACGCTGGAATTACCCTCTCCTAGTTTCTTTTTGCGAATGTCGAAAGACCGCCGGTAAAAAGCTTCTGCCTTCGCGAAGTCGCGGCGGTCGCGATAGATATCCGCAAGATAGCTGAGATTGTCGGCAACCAGAGGATCTTCGCCTCCGAACGCTTTCTCGTAAATCTTCAAACTGCGTTCATAAAGGGGCTCCGCCCTTTCAAGATCATTCTGGAAGCGGTAGGCGTCGCCGAGTGTGACCAAAGCCAGGGCAAGCCGGGGATCCTCGGGACGCCCCGACTTTTCGAGGATGGCAACCGCACGCTGGCCGAAACGGACCCCGCCGGCATAATCGCCTCTCTCTGAGTACACACCGGCCAAGTTAGAAATAATGACCGCAAGGCCGGGATAGTTTGGCCCCAGAGCCCGTTCGCCATTGGCCATTGCTTGTTCAAAGAGGGCTTGGGCTTTAACGTAATCACCCTTTTCGTCGTAGAGGTTGGCAAGGTTCACCATAGGGTTGATTGTCGCGATCTCTCCCGGACCGAACTTTCTTTCCGCAATGTTGATCGCGCGCAGCAGAGCCCGCTCGGCCTGGTCAAATTGGTCGAGGTGGATGTATGCGATCGCGAGATTATTGAGGATCACGAGGGCGTCGCCGGCATCGGGGTCCGCTTGGTCCTGCAGCTTCAGCGCCCGCGCATAGAGTTCTTCCGCTTTCGCGTAGTCTGCCTTGTACTGATAGGTGCCGGCGATTACGGACAGGGGAAACGCCAGGGACGGATCCTCTGGGCCCAAAACTTTCTCCCTCAACTCCACGGCCTTCTGGAGTCGATCTACGGCTTCGACGTCCTTTCCCGCACCGATCAGGTCCAGGGCTGGAGCAACCAGCGTCCTGGCCTGCTGCAGCAAACCTTCTTTCTCGGAGGCGGCGCGCGGCGGTCCAAGCTGAATTGTGCAGAGGGTTCCTCCGTACTTGGCCGTCTTTATCCCGATCTCGAGTTTGTAGTGATCCGACTTTTCCGCGGCCAGCTGAATGTTATTTTTGGTGGATTTCTCACCGTCATACGTTTGGTCGATGAGATTGCCGGCACTATCGAGCAGGCGGGCGACAGCGCCGAGGTTCGGGCAGTCCAAAAGAACGGTGGTGTATTGGCCCTGGTTCAGTTCGAAGATGTAAGCGTGTTTGCCGGCGGCCGTCAATTCGAGCTTGACTGGTTGGCCGGGCTCGAGAGCCGCAGGCTCCGAACTTGCGCTGGTTTGTGGAGCGGGCGGAGCCACCGGTTGCTGGAGACTTGTACCACTTGCTGACGGGATCACCGCGAGGACTATCATGGCCAGTCTTGCGAACAGGCGCAAGGCGATCATGGCATTGGGGAGAGGCCTACAACGCAGGCTTTGCGTCATGGTTAACACTCAAACTGACACTCGTCAGACGCCGTGGCGAGCATCATTTTAGCACCGCCCGGAAGGGATATCCGCCGATGAGTTCGGGTGCTTTACGCGCGGGGAGACCGGTCAGCTCCACGATGTAGTTCTGCTGCTTCAGAAGGCCGGCGGGGAAGCTGATGGAGATGGCCTTCTTCTCGCCCAGCGACGTCGATTCCAGGCTGGCACTGCTCCATAGAACCTGGTTAGCGGCCGGGTCCTTCAACGCTGCCCGGTATGCCGGAAACTCGTCCGATTCGAGCGCCAACAACAGCACCGCAAGGTCCGTTCCCGATGGGACGGAGATGGTCGCAACCCGTGCCGCCCCTCTCATGGGCGGCGGTAGGAGTAGAGAAACCGTCTTCAGCTCTCCGAGGTTGGTTTGCGACTGGCGAAGACGCTCAATTTCCTTCAGAGATTCCTCATTCGCGGAACGCTGATCGTCCAGTTGCTTCTGCAACTCCGGGGCGCGCTGGTCGAGCGTGGCTTGTTGGGTCTGCCTCTCGCCTATTTGTTTGCGTAAGCGCAAGTTCTCCAAAAGCAGATAGCCGGCCGCAAACAGGATCACGGCCGCCGCGAAAGCAAACCCCCAGCGGAATATCGGACGCCGAGCGGACGACTTGGACGGTGGCGCCGCTTCTTCTTTCGGTCTCGGGGCCGGGACGGCAGCTTCCTGCGGCGCCGGGGTGGGGATGGGCGCGGGCACGGCCGCAGGTCTCTTCTCGAGTTCGAAGAACGCCGCGGCGAATTCAACTTTTTGGCGCCGCTGGGGCGACGCCAAGTAGAACGATTCAAAATGCCCCAGATCTTCCCCGGAAACCTCGCCTCTCACGTAGGCGTCCACCAGGTCGTTTTCGAGCGCGTGGAGGCGCGTGGCCACTTCCTCATCCGCAATACAAAGCTCGTCCAGGCGCTCGGCATCTTCCACGGGCAAGGCGCCCAGGAGGTATCGGGTCAGGAGCCGATCATCATAAGTCTGTTTATCCTGCGAAGACATCATGCCTCTTCAGTAACATCATGCTTCATTTCTATAAGACAAAATTCTGGAGAATACTTCACTGCTCCGCGCAACACTTGGTCACGCATGCCTCAAGTTTGTTACGAATGCGGCACGCCCGGATCGTCAAAGCGTTCATCGAGAGTCGAAGCTGCGCCGCCAGCCGGGAGCGACGCTCAATCTTGACGCGCTGTTCCCCCTGATAGTACTCAAGGATGAGCTCTCGATCGGTCGCAGGCAGCTTGGCCAGGCATGAATCGAGGCAATTGTGGAGCCGCTCTCCGGATTGCGTTGTCTCTTCCCGGCTGGAACTCGCCGGTCCGGCCGAGCCGAGATGAGACTGCGTGAGTTCGTCCAGGCCCGCTTGGCCGCGTTTCGCTTGACGAAGATGTTCCAGGAAAACAAACTTGGCGATGACATAGCAGTAATGGGCAGGTGAGAGACCGGTGATCGAACCCTTATCCTCGAGCTTCTGGGCCACCCGGCTCAGCGTCTCGTCGGCCAGTTCATCGGAGTCAAGGCAGTTCTTGCGGTCGAAATAAAAGACCAGCCTGCGGCGCATCTCCAAGTATCTCTGGCCGTCGGACCCGGTACCTTCGTCCAACCAGCTAAGAAACTTCTGAAACGCGTCTTGAGTCGGTGTCGAGTTCTTCTTCAACTCTGGCCTTCGCGATCAGATGAATCCGGCGGCCTTCTCCACGGCCGGGATCTGCCACGCCGAACACCACGATTTTTTCTGGCCCTTGTCCTTGATTCCCCGGGGCGGCACGATAGGAGAGTTTTTATCATAAGCGGAAAGCCTTACGGCAGTGAAAATCGGACGATGCACTAGATTCCAAGGACGCGACTCACGCCTATAATCCTCATCCATGGCGAAACCCGATCTGGCCCGGCTTTGGGAAGAACACACCACCCACGAATTCGCGACCCGCAGCGCTGAATCCACGCTTGAGACCATGGTGGACGACGCATACGTGAACCACGTTCCGGTCCTGACCGGTGGCTCTGGGAAGAGCGCGTTGCTCGCGTTCTATTCTCGTGACTTTATTCCCTGCATGCCGCCGGATACCAAGCTCACGCCCGTCTCACGCACCATTGGCGAGGACCAGTTGGTCGATGAGATGATCTTCTCTTTTACGCACACCCAGGAGATGCCCTGGATGCTGCCCGGCATTCCCCCCACCAACCGCCGGGTGGAGATTCCGCTGGTGGCCATTGTCGGATTCCGTGACGGCAAGCTGGCCAGCGAACGTATCTACTGGGACCAGGCGTCGGTACTCAAGCAGATTGGGCTGCTCTCCGATCCGCGGCTGCCGGTTTGCGGAGTGGAGACAGCGCGCAAGGTGGTTGATCCGAAGTTTGATCCAACCGGGTCCGGCAAATCGTGACGGTTTACGTCCGTCAGGCGCTGGTGCGGGACGCAGATCGCCAACGCTCTGCGTTGTTCGCGCAAACTCTCTATTTCACCCATTGATGGGGTTCTGAGTGTAATCGCCTGATAACAACAGTTACGGGTGGGAGGGCGGTTGACTGGCGCTGGTAAAATTCTTCCCATGAGTGAACGAGAGGAATTTGATAAGTTTTGTCAGTCCAGCTTCACAAGGATACAGACGATGACCGAGGCTCAGGTCGTCGATGGACTTCGTTCACTCAAGGCCTCCCGGGACATTGCCGGCGAGACGTTGGCCTTTCTCCATTCTGTTTCCCTCGTGCCCACAGAAGATTCCGAGGATGAGATTAATAAACTGAGATCGGATTTGAATTCTTATCCGCATCCCAGCCTCAGCCCAGACGTCTTATTTGATTACATTGAAGACGCGCTGAAGAAGCGGCTCGAAACCTTACGGAGAAAAGGCAAGTAGCGACTTAATTACACTCACAACGTTGGTTCTGAGTGTAATCGCCTGTTTGCTTCAGTTGACTT
>CAZFRV010000366.1:0-23457 GCA_964521445.1 uncultured Acidobacteriaceae bacterium | reverse complement strand
AGCCTATCGCCGGTCGCTGATCGCCCCTCAATGCCGAGAGGCGTCCGCAGATGGGCACGGATCAAACCACTGCGGATAGAGGGCCCGAGTGTTTTTGCGAAGGTCTTTGGCCAGTTCCAGCTTCCACGCTTCCCGGCGCGGCGGCGTGGCAGGACTGACACGCAGCACATAAAACTCGGCGATGGCGCCGTAGAGCTGGAAAGCCTTGTGTTGCAATCCTTGGGCCCGGGCTTCGGTCATCACATAAGAGCCATAGGCATCCGTGCCATCCAGCACCGCGTATCCGCCGCTGCCCAAGGCGATCCCGAAGAGGTTCTCCTCGCCGGGTTCGTAAGCCGTGGTCAAGTTGTAGTTCATGCCGCCGAGCTGCAATCCGAAAACGCGAATCCGATGATCAGCCAGTGTTTCCGTCACCGTGCCGAACTTGACGCGAGAGCTGGGTTCCTCAACGGCTACATTGTTCTGGGCCACGCCTTGCATCGGGCCGGCGCCCGTGACAGTACGTGGTTGATACTTGACCGATTGCGACGTTCCTGCGAGTGATCCTTCCAGATGGTCCGCCATGATCAAGATGGCGTCGCCAGGACGCGGCTCTCCGAACCAGCGGATGCCCTCCATGATCGTGTCCAGCACGTTGGGCGCTTTGTCCGGTTCTTTTGCATCGACCGCTAATTCCTGGATGGCTTTCGTCAGATGATCGCGGCTCTCGTCAAACGAAACCTTACGCACCGCACCTCGGGTGGTCAGCAAAGCAAACGTGTCAGCTGGCCGCGCGTGGCCGAGAATGTAGTCCACCAGCATGGTTTCAGCCTTGCGGACTTCCGGCGGAAGCCACCGCCCCGTATCGAGAATGAAGAGCACACGCCTGCCGCCGGTGTCATAAGCGACGTTCTCCACAGGCAGCGTCTGCTTGCGCAAGTGTATGGTTATATCCTGGGCGGTCAATCCGTGCAGTAAGCTGCCATCAGCGCCAATGATGCCGACAGGCAGGTCAACCTGGCAGGCATTCTGCTGCGCCGATGCGATGTTCATCAGCAACAACGAAACCAACGCGTACATCGCAAGAATGGTTCGTGGCACGTTTCCACACTCCTTGACTCAAACTCACCCGCTGCAAACGGCTATTGCGGCACGCCGTTGGGGAACAACTTCTTCAAAAACTCTTCGTCGGCGGCCATGGCTTTGAAGCGGTCGAACTTAACGTCTTCTTTCCACTGCTTGTCGAAATTAGAAGAATCCAGAGCCTTGGCTTTGGCGAATTCGTCGAGCGAAGCCTGCTTGTCTCCGACCAGGTAGATCAGAAACGCCAGCCGCATGCGACTGCCAAAGCTGTTGGGGGAATAGGCCACGGCTTTCTCGGCGGCGCTACGAGCTTGCGCCATGTTTCCGGCATCCAGGGCCTTGAATGTCTGGTCGCCGTAGAGGTAAGCCAGGTTCAGGTCGAGCAGGCGGCGTAGTTCGGCGAAGGGATTGGGATTGTCGTCAACGTTGATGTAGATGGTGCGGTCATTGTTGGTATTGCGACCGCCGCCCTTGCGCACCACCAGCATGGAGGCCGATTGCCGTCCGCGGGCGTCGCCGCCGGCAGCGTCGCCGGCCTTGAGCGCGGCAAACAGTTTTTCCGCCAGTTCGCCCTGCGTCCCATCGAAGGCCTTGCCCATGGCTTCCGGCACCTGCGCTCCCACCAGGATGTTGCCCTGCGCCGACCAGGTTTTGCCCTGGCGGTCGCCGGCCCAGTTGGGTGCATTGGGCCCCGTATAAGCAGCCACGTTGCCCTTGGCGTCAACGATAGCCACCTGGCGGCCGTCCTTACCGGGAAACTTGTCGTCCGCCAGCAGTTTCTTCAGAACTTCCGGCGCAGTCATTCCCTGCCGCAACAGATCGATCGCCTGCTGGCCGTAACCCACGTTGACGTCGGCTTGCGTGGCCACTGCGCCTACGTCCGCCATGGCCCACGGGACAACCGAGCCTACGGAGAAATAACGGGAAGCCACGGCCACGCCCATCTCTCCAGTCTGCGGGTCGATCGCAACGATGGAGAACGTGGAAACCGGCGGAAGAGATTGGGGAACGGCGAAGTTCGCGAAGATGGTTAGTAAGAATATGTAGAAAAGGAGCTTCTTCATTTGTTCTCCAATAGGATTGCTGAGCTGAATTATTCACAACCCGGGAGAGAAACACAAACAGAACTAAGGGATCCACGCTCACGCGTAGCGGCAGTAGAACCGATCCCTCACCACGCTCCACCTTCGCAAGCTCAGGGTCGCGGGATTCGGGATGAGGTTTGGCGGCTGATTACTGACTGCTGAATGCTGGGTGCTTCTTCTTTACGCCTGTATTCCCAACACGTACGCCACCACGATCACCGCCAGCACGCCGAGCGAGACCAGAGCGTACTTTCGTTCGCGTCCCCGGAAGAACTGGATTCCAGCCACAACGATGCGCAACCCCGGCGTGGCCAGGAGAATCAGGAACCCCGTCGTCGTGATTTTATCTCCCCACACTGCGAAGTAGTGTGCGGCCAGGCCGGCGACAATGCAGGCAAAGGCCGAATACGCACCGATCTTCAGGGTAAGCGCCAGCATCCTCTCCGTGGCTGGAGTCTCCGGTTTCATCGGAAGCCTCCCGTCGCCAGCTTGTAAAACATCTGCGTCGCGAACCAGCCGGTGACGCCGATCAGCAACAAGAGAATGTAAAAAGTATGAACGCGGTGCTTGACGCGCGCCGCCAGCAGCGAGCCGGCAAACACGCCGGCCACCAAGGGGGCAGCCACCGTGGTATTGATGTCGCCGCGCCCCCAGTAAACCAGCGCGCTGGTGGCTGCCGTAACGCCGATCATGAAGTTGCTGGTGGCTGTGGCCACGCGTAGCGGCACCTTCATGAAGTGATGCATCACCGGAACTTTGATGGGCCCGCCGCCAATCCCCAACAATCCGGAAAATCCGCCCGCAAGTAGCGAAGCCGCCATCCCTAACGGATAATTCGCGACGGTATAGTCGGTGACCAGCTCCTCTGCTTCCCGCCTACGCGATCTCCAGGCTTTTCCTATCATCGAAAAAGCGCTGTAGGTGAGAAAACAGGCAAACATGAGGGCCAGCGTGCGCCGATCGATGTGGTGAGCCATCAGGGCGGCCAGGAAGGCGCCGATCGTGGTGGCCAGCTCCAACGTCATGCCCAGTCGGATGTCCGTAACCTGCTGCTCCACGTAAAGCGCGGAGGTTGCGGTGGACGTGGCGATCACCGAAACCAGGCTCACGCCGACGGCTTGGTGCATAGGCAGACCGTAGTAGAGAGCCACCAGCGGGGCCAGGACCACGCCTCCGCCAATCCCGGTGAGGGCGCCCACCACCCCGACCCCAAAACCTATCACCGCCAGGAGCAGCATGTCGGCCGGGATCATTGGGTCTTGCTTCGCAGCATGAGGATTTCGCCCTCTCGTTGGGCGACGGCTTCGGCTCGCAGCACCGATCCCACGGAACCGAGGACGACGGCCATGGCGATCAGCATGATCAATGGAATCGGCTCACGCCCAATCAGCGCGCCTGCGAGCACCGCGACCAGCGGCACGACCAGGCTGATAGTGGAAAGCTGGTAAGGTTGCATTCGCTTCAGGAGCCAATAGTAAATGACAAAAGCGACGCATGATCCCACAATGGTCAGGAACGCGAGTGCCAGTAACGAGGTTCCGGTCCAATGCGCGTGACGGTGCGCTTCGAGCGCCCACGTGCCCCAGAACAGCACCACCGAACCGAACAGGAGTTGCAGTCCCGTAGCTACTACGGAATCGACTTCTTGCAGGTGGTTTTTGGCATAAACGATGGACCACGCGCTCAGCAGCATGGCTGTCATTACTCCCGCACCCGCCCACAACGCGGAGCGGCTTGTGCTCAAGCCCGTATAAAAGAGAAGCACCAATCCTGCAAACGCGATCACCAGGGCAAACACAGCGCTACGCGGAACCTTGCGGCCCATCATGGCCGGAGTCAGCAGAGCAACCACAAGGGGAATGGCGGAGTACAGGACCGCGGCCATCGACGAAGCTACATACTGCTCGGCCCAGAACAGCAGGCCATAGGGAATGGCCATGATGGTCACGCTTAGAACCAGGAGGGCTTGCCATTGACGCTCGCCGCGCGGCCAGCTTCTCTTCTGCACTCTGGCGGCGGCAAGCAAGAGAGCGCCGCCAATCAGGAAGCGGATGGCGGCGGCCCGCAGCGGCGGCACGTCCTGGACAACCACACGGATAGCCAGCCACGTGGTTCCCCAGATCAAGCAGAGCGCAATGTAGCCCAGAAGCTGGCTGCGAGGAAAGGTCGAAGGTGCCGGACTGGGAGCAGACATGGAACGACCAGTTTATCTGATCGCTGCCGCGGAACCGGAATGTGAGCAGAAAGAACAAAGGCACGGCTAAACAGCCGTGCCCTCCGTCGAACTTGTCCGCGACCCTGGTCCCTATTGCTGCTGCGGAGCGCGGGGGTCGGGCCGGTTCACTGCGACGTTCTTGGGCGTGGAGATATAACCACTGACCACATCCTTGTCCACCGCGTTGATCACAACCTCGAACAGGTTGCGGTCCCGCCCGGTATAGAACTGCAACGGCTCGTTGACGTTGCGGTCCTTCTTCTCGATCTTCTTGTCATCGGCCAGCACATACAGGGTAAACTCGCCCTTCTTGGGATCCACCTTCTTCAACTGCAGGCTGATGGTGGAAAGAGGCGTGGGATCCTTGCCCTTGTGCAGAGTGAATTCAATATAGTCGCGATCGCCGCGGTGCCTGAGCTGTTCCAGTTGATCGTGGTTGGTGGCAATGAGCTCACTATGCTTGTTGATGTCGCCAATGGCCGACTCCAGTTTGCCCTTGGTCGCGGCCAGATCGTTTCTGGTGTCACTCACGTCCGCGCTGACTTTGCTCACTTGGCCCTTCACGCCGTTGACGTCGTTGGTGACCGCGCCGAACTGATCTTTGGTGCTTTGCTCATCCGACTTCAGGCGCTGCTGCGTGGCGGCTTCCTCCGACTGCAGCACAGAAGCCTTCTTGTTCAGGTCCTTCTGCGTCAGCCCGACCCGGTCGGCCACTACGCTGATCTCGGCCCGCATTTGGCCGTTGGTATCGTCGATCCTCTTGGCGAGCTCTTTCTGGGCCGCGCTCTGCTGCTTCTCCATGTCGGTCAGGCGAATCTGCGCCTGCACCATGAAGAACACAGACCCAATCATGTAAACCACCGCTGCCACCATCAGGATGTTGCGAACCAGCGGGCTACCGCCGTCGTTGTGCGGCATGTCAGACATAAGTCTCTCCATTCAAAAGAGTGTGTTTGGCCAGCCAGCCCATTGTTGAGCAGAACTGATGCGGTGTCAATCGATTGCCCGGTTCTGGGGTGTCCATAGGTTCATTGGACCTTTTGGCCGACTGGGTCTAGCCCTTTCGTGCGAACTTGGGTGCTCAAGTTGCTTACGGCTGGGTGCGGCGACGGCATCGAAGCGCGTGTGCCTTGTTCTTTTCCTTTAGTTCACAGACACATGCGTGAATAAGTCAGGTCCGCGTGGAAAGTCCGATCACGCTCGCCGCACCAGGCATCTAAAGCGTCATGACAGTGGTTCAGACCCCGGGGCCGCGCGGTGGAATAGTTCGGCCTCCTCGCCAAGGCTTGCCGTACACGCGGAAACAGCTTCTTTCGGTTGTCCTGATGATGGTGGGCGCATGTCTGCTCGGCTACGTGGGCAGCCAGTATTGGTACACGCACCATACCCAGCAGCTGCTGGAAGCGGAGTGGGAGCGCCAGGGCGCGGCTGCCAGCGCGTCCGGAATCTCTCCCGCCCAGGCGCTCACCCGCATCTCGATCCCCAAGATCAGTCTGGACGCGATCGTGGTGGAGGGCGCAACCAGCCGGCAGCTCTCCGAGGGCCCCGGACACTTGACCCAGACGGCCTTTCCGGGCGATGCGGGCAATGCCGTGATCACCGGGCATCGCGATACCTTCTTCCGCAGGATTTTTGAGCTGGATCAAGGCGATGAGATCAACATCCAGAGGGACGGCCGTCTCTTCCGCTATCAAGTGACCGGCAAAAAGATTGTCAGGCCGGACGACGTGAGCGTGCTCAATCCTACCAGCGACGCTCAACTCACCCTGATCACCTGCTATCCCATGCATTACATCGGTCCGGCCCCCAAGCGGCTGGTAGTCTTCTCCAAGCTGGCGCCCTGAGAACAACGACTTCCCTTTTACAATGAGACTGTGCAATCTCCCGATGTCATTATCGCCGGCGCCGGCATCATCGGCCTCTCTACCGCGCTCGAGCTTCGCCGGCGGGGAGCGCGGGTGCTGGTGCTGGAACGCGGCCAGCCGGGAAGCGAGGCTTCGTCTGCCGCAGCCGGCATGCTGGCGCCCTCCGATCCTGAGACTCCGCTCGCCTTGCGGCCTTTGGCGTTCTTGAGCGCAAAGCTGTATCCGGAGTACGTGCAAGACCTCGAGAACTCCTCTGGAATCAAAGTGGATTATCGCCGCCATGGGACAATCGTCATCATGGCCGGGCACGCCGTCCCGCAGCAATACCGCAGACTCTCATCACAAGAACTCTCGCGGATGGAACCGGCCCTGGAGCCCCAAGACCGCGAGGCATTTTTCGTAGCCGAGGAGAGCGTTGATCCAGCCCTGCTGGTACGCGCGGCGCTGGCGGCCGCAAAGGAGATTGGAGTTGAGGTTGGCTCGAATGCCGCCGTCGAAGAAGTCCGCGCCCGCGACGGCGTGATTGAAGTGGTTACGGGCTCTGAGCGGTTGACAGCGCGCGCTGTGGTGGACTGCCGGGGAGCATGGTCGGGCGTTCCCATCAAGCCGCGGAAGGGCCAGTCACTGTACGTCCAGCCGCAAGAGACCTTGCATCTCCAACATGTAGTCGCGGCGCCGGAGGTGTACCTGGTGCCGCGCAGCTCGGGCAAGATCCTGATCGGCGCGACAGTCGAAGACGCCGGCTTTGATCGGACCGTCGAGCCCGCAACCATCCACGGCCTGCATCGGGCTGCAGCCCGACTCATTCCGGCGTTGGCATCGGCGAGAGTGACGGAAAGCTGGGCGGGCCTGCGTCCCGGCAGTCCGGACAATCTCCCGCTTCTAGGGCCCACAGAAACACAAGGTAGATTCATCGCCAGCGGACACTTTCGCAACGGGATCCTATTGGCGCCGGTGACCGCCCGCATCATGGCTGACCTGGTCATGGATAACCCGCCGGAAATCGACATTTCAGCATTTTCGCCGCTGCGATTTGCTCCCGCCGGACCTTCCTTTGCGAAAACCAGCACAACTTCGCGCAATTCATGAAAAAATGTCCTTATGGACTTGCAGTCCCTGCTGATCCAGTTGTTGCTCAAGCTGGGCGTGGCCACGGCCGTGGCCAGCGCTCTAGGACGCTCTCGGGAATTCAAGAAGCTTCTCTTCCGTCAGCATCGTTCCTTGCGCGAGACAATCCTCCTGGTCTTGTTTACGTGTGTCCCATTTGCCCTGGGCGTTTACTTTCGTATCAAAGTGAGGCCGTTCCAGGCGGCGGACCTGGGGTTCGAAGTCTCCATACTCATCGGCGTGATGGGCGGGCGATTGGCGGGCCTGATGGGCGGGGCGCTGCTGGCGCTCCCTGCCATGTTCTACGGAGAGTACCTGACCTTGCCCGTCAACGTGCTCGCCGGACTGCTGGCAGGTTCCCTGCGTCACTTTTGCCGCAACGAAGAAGAAATCTGGACTTTCTCTCCGTTCATCGACATGAGCGTCTATCGCTGGGTGAAGCGTAATCTTCGCCATCCCCGCATTGACTGGCAGACCGCCTTCTTCCTGATCATCATCGCCCTGGAGGCGGCGCGGCTGGAATTGCAATGGGCCGCGCCCAAGCGGCTGTGGGTACTATCGCTTCCCACGCCATGGGCGCTGCTGTTCGTGTTTGCCACCGTTGTGGCTACCATCTCGATTCCCATCAAGCTCTGGAATAACGCGCGTATTGAGAGGAAGCTTGAAGAGCAGGAAAAACTCCTGCTCGAAGCGCGCCTGGACGCACTGCAAAGCCAGATCAATCCGCACTTTCTCTTCAACACGCTGAACTCAATCTCTTCCCTGGTGCGCTTCGATCCCGACCGCGCGCGGGAACTGATCGTGAAGCTCGCCAAACTTCTCCGCCGGCTGCTGGGCAAGCATGACGAGTTCGTCCCGCTGCGTGAAGAGATAGAGTTCGTCGACGATTATCTGGACATCGAAGTGGTGCGCTTCGGCCGTGACAAGCTGCGCGTGTACAAGCATCTGGATCCAGCGACGCTGGACATCGTAGTACCCTCCATGCTCCTGCAGCCCCTGGTGGAAAACAGCATCAAGCACGGCCTGGCGCCCAAGGTGGATGGCGGCAGCATCACGCTGCGCAGCCGGCTGCAGGAAGGCAAGCTGGTGATCCACGTGGAAGACGACGGCGTGGGTATGAGCGCGCCCCCGGCCGTGGCCGCGCAGACCATGGCTTCGGGCCACGGCATCGGCATGATGAACGTGGCGGAACGGTTGCACGTCCTATTCGGCGACGATGGCAAGATGATTGTGCAGAGCCGTGACGGTCACGGAACTCTGGTGGTAGTGGAAGTGCCGGTCCTGCAGCAGGAAGAAGGCGCGCCGGCCACGGTCTATGCTGGCCGTTCCAGCACTCGCTCGTAAAACTTCTCATACTCAGGAATGATCTTACTGGCGCAGAAGCGCGATTGCGCTTCCCATCGCGCCATGACTCCCATCTCCCGCAAGCGCTTCTCGTCGGAGAGAATCTCGATGGCGTACTTCGCCATCGTCTCCACGTCTCCTACTTCGGCCAGAAATCCGGTGCGGCCGTGCTCAATCACCTCGGGGACGCCGCCGACGGAAGTCGCCACGGCTGGCACCTCGCACGCCATGCCCTCCAGAGCCGCCAGGCCGAAGGATTCCATCTCGCTGGGCGCCAGCATCAGGTCGGCGAAAGCAAGTTTTTCGTTGACTTGGTCAACCTTCCCCATGAACTCAACTTTCTTCCGCAGGCCTTTCTTGTTGACCAGCCATTCGGCGCGCGATCGATCTGGACCGTCGCCCATCAGCAGCAGCCGTGAAGGAACTTTCTTCTGTACGCGGTCAAAGATCTCGATCACGTCGCAAATTCGCTTCACCGGACGGAAGTTCGAAAGGTGAACCAGGATGCGTTCATCCTTGTCGGCGAACTGACCGCGTGCCTCCTGCGAGTTGGGGCCGCGCTGGTAGGTGTCACAGTTGACGAAGTTGTAAATGACCTCGATGGGATGGCGAATCTCAAACTCCTGCACCGTACGCTGCTTCAGGTAGTTGGAGATGGCGGTAACGCCGTCGCTCTGTTCGATGGAATAACGAGTGACCGGAAGATACGATCGGTCAGCGCCGACGATCGTGATGTCGGTCCCGTGCAGCGTGGTCACGAAAGGCAGCCGGCGCGCCTTATCTTTATTCTGCGCGGCCAGCATCTGCCGCGCCAGCAGCGCGCTCACAGAGTGAGGAATGGCGTAATGCACATGCAGGATATCCAGGCCGTAGATCTCAGCCACCTCCGCCATGCGCGTCGCCAGCGCCAGGTCGTAGGGCGGATACTCAAACAGCGGGTACTGAGACACTGTTACTTCATGAAAAAAAATCTCTGGATGCCGCCCGTTCAGACGGATGGGCTGCTGATAGGCGATGAAATGCACCTCATGGCCGCGTGCCGCCAGCTCAATGCCCAACTCCGTGCCTACCACACCGCTGCCGCCGTAGGTGGGGTAACAGGTGATTCCTATTTTCATTGGTCTTTCCGCCTCGTCTTTGATTCAAACAAACCTACGCGGATTCACGATGTTTGAGATCAGCATAAGAGATCAGCTCGATGCCCCGGGCCTCCAGCATCTGCTTTGTCTGGTCGGACGCAAGCGCCTGGAGTTCTACCTGGCGCGACTCCACCAAGCGAGTGCCTGCTGCCTTGAGGTCGGGATCGGCGTATCCGGGATGGCACACCAGCTCCCAGGTTCCTTCCGGCAGCGCCTTCAGAATCGCGGACAGCAAACCCTGGTCGAGCTTGCCGGTAGCCGTGATCCCGACAGTTCCGTCGGTCGTCAGCATACCTTCGTCTAGTATCGCCTTGCGGAACTCGCGCGCGAACATCTGAAATGTGAACACGCCGGCCGAGCGCAGCCACAGACCCGGTGTGCCGGCGATGACTCCCCCTGGCCAGCTGCGCAGCGGCTCAAACGGATTCCGCACCGCGCGAACTCCGCACGCCCGCGCCGCTCGCAAAATCGGACGCAACACGTGGGGGAACATGTGGGTGTGCTTGTGGCTGTCCACGTGAGAAAGCGCGATTCCCTGCGCCTGTATCTTGCGAATCTGCGCTTCCGTTTCCTGCTGGATCTCTTCCGCTGATAACCGCTTGCGCACCGCAGCCATGGCAAAGTCTTTCAAGCTGTTGCGAAAGCGCCCGGCCTTGTCAGTAAGAGAATGGAGATTGCCCGCAACGGCTTCACCATCGATCAGGACCACATGGCAGCCGGTCTTGAGCCGCGCCACGCTTTTCGCCAGATCCGCAGCTTCCTGAAATTGCTGAGCGTTGGCCATGATGGTGGCAGAGGTAATGGCGCCGCGCCGCCCTGCTTCAGTAATGGCGCGATTGACTCCCGAGGTCAATCCATAGTCATCAGCATTGATAATGAGGCGGCGCACGCAACGAGTCTAGCAAAACAAGACAACCACTAAGGACACGAAGGAACACAAAGGAGCCAGGGTCGGAAACCGCGTTGGGCTGTGTGAAAACAGCGTGACGGGCTATCTGGTATTACAGATCGACCTTCGTGATCCTTTGTGCCCCTTGTGGTTATGCTGTTTTTGCTTCTTCCGGTTCGCTGGTACGCAGAAAGGTCTCAATCTTTTCCAGAAGCGCGGGAAAAAGCTCGTCTTTCTGCAGACAGGCAGCAACATCTTTGCCGCCGTCGACGGGCCCATACCCGGTCACAAGAATCACGGGGATTTGCGGATGCTTTTCGTGGATTTTTTGGGCGAGTTCCACGCCATTCATGCCTGCCATGCGGAAGTCGGTGACCAGGATGTCAAAGGCGTCCTGATCGAACTTCCGCAACGCGTCCGCGCCATCGTACGCGCTGACGGCGCGATAGCCTTGCATTTCCAGGATTTCGCAGCTCAGATTCGCCAGCACCTCATGGTCGTCGACGAATAGGACGGTCTTCATAACCTACCTCCTCGGAACCCGGAGGAAACCGCTCTTGCAGGCCGTGAGCAGGATAAGGCAGCCTTGGCTCCTTAGTTTCAAGAAACGCCAGAAAAGATGCCCAGAGTTCCTCCCTAGACGGGAGACGCAAACTGAAGACGGATTGCTCCAGCCATCTGACCGGCCATGCGAGTCACCCGAGTCTACTCCCCTGAGGGCGGAAGGTACAGGGCCGGGACGTTACTGTTTTTGATCAACTGGTTGAACGCAGGCACATCAGCAGACATGATCTGCTTCCACGCGGCCAGTTGCTGGTCAAGTTCTCCGCGCAACATTTTGAATACTTCGTACTGCTGCCGGGTAGGAGCGCCATCGCCCGCTGTGACGCTGGAGCTGAAACTATCGAATTGTTCATTCAGCTTGTTGGGGAACGCCAGGTTAGCTTCCGATCCCTTCATATTGACTTGGATCAACTCTTCCTCCACCGGAGTCATCTTCTGGTCGAGCGCGTCCGCCTGGGCGACCAACGATTTCAGGCCGGGATCGTTTTCAAAACGTGAGTGCAAGGCCTTGATCTCTGCGCGCAACTGGCGAATCTGGTTGACGACGCTGTGCAGGTCGGTATTCGCGTCGCGCACCTGTATGGCCAAGTCGAATTGCTTCTGGAGGTCCTCTTTACTCACGTTTTTCACGCGAGGGTCGAGGACGACCTCCAACGGCTGTGAGAGAGTTTGGCCTCCCGTAGTAAGTTTCACCGTGTACTCTCCCGGCTGGACGAGCGGCCCCTGCGGGCCGATCCCGCTATAGAACGCTCCCGGAATCTTGACCGGCGGCTCCCAGCGCAGGTTCCAGGCATAGCGGTTCATGCCCGCGGCCGCGGGAATGGTGGTGACTTCCTTGACCTGATCGGGCCACTCCGGCGGTTGTTCTGGCTCTTTCTTTTCCTTGCTGGACAGGCTGCGCACCGGCTTGCCGCTGGCGTCAAAAATCTCCAGCTTGACTTCGTCTTTGGGCGCGGTGCGGAAGTAGTAGTCGATGATGGCGCCGGGCGGAGGGTTATCACCCAAGGGACCGCGGCGCTCCACCGAATCGGGCAGATGCAGGCGCAGCGCTGTTTCCGGCTTGTAGAGGATCGTTTCCGGCTTCGCCGCGGCATCCATCTGGCGCAGCGGCGTAATGTCATCGAGCACCCAGAAAGCGCGGCCATGCGTGGCTGCGATCAGGTCGGCGTCATGGACTTCCAGATCGTGGACGGGCACAGCAGGCAAGTTCAGCTTGAGCGACTGCCAGTGGCTGCCGTCATCGATGGAGAAAAAAACGCCAGTCTCCGTTCCCGCGAACAGCAGCCCCTTGTGCTTGGGATCCTCGCGCACCGAGCGGACATAAGAACCGTCGGGGATGCCGTTGGCGGTAAGGATCCACGTCTTGCCGAAGTCTCGCGTGCGAAAGATGTAGGCGCGGAAGTCATCCAGTTTGTGGCGATCCACGGCGATGTATGCCGTACCGGGATCGTAGTGCGAAGCTTCCACGATGCTGATCATGCTCCATTCGGGCACGTCCCTGGGCGTGACGTTGGCCCAATGTTGTCCGCCATCCTGAGTGAGCTGGACCAGGCCGTCGTCGGTGCCCGCCCATATCAGGTCTTTTTTCAGCGGCGATTCGGCCACGGCAAAGACCGTGTCGTAGTACTCCACGCTCGTGATATCGAGCGTGATGGGGCCGCCCGAGGGCTTCTGTTTCGATTTGTCGTTACGCGTAAGGTCGGGACTGATGGCGGTCCAGCTTTGCCCCTGGTCAGTGGACTTGAAAATCATCTCCGAGGCCCAGTACAGCGTGTTGGGATCGTGGGGCGAGAGCAGCAGGGGCGAGGTCCAGTTGAAACGTGGCTTCAGTTTTTCCGCGCCGTTACCCGAGACGTCGAGGGGCCAGACGGAGATATCCACCGCCTGCTCGGTGCGCTTGTCAAAGCGCGATACGAAGGCTTCCGCTCCAGCATAAGTAATGTTGGGATCGGGCGGATACGGTGCGATGTAGCCGCTCTCGCCGCCGCCGACTTCATACCAGTCCTGCCGGCCAATCACGCCGTCATCGTCATAGCTCTTGATGGCGACCGTGGAGTTGTCCTGCTGCGCGCCGTAGATGTAGTAGGGCCAGCGATTGTCGGTAATCACGTGGTAGAACTGCGCCGTCGGCTGGTTGTATTGTGTGCTCCAGGTGGCGCCACCGTCGAGGGAGACGTTGGCCCCTCCGTCGTTGCTGTTGATCATGCGCTGCGGATTGTCCGGATCGATCCACAGGCCATGATGGTCGCCGTGCGGCGCCGATACCAGGTTGAAAGTCTTGCCGGCATCCGTGGAGCGGAACATCCCGGTATTGAGCACGTACACCGTGTCCGCGGACTTGGGATCGGCGAAAATGTGGCTGAAATACCAGGCGCGCTGACGCAAGCGGCCGTCTTCGTTGACGCGGGTCCAGCTGTCGCCCCCATTGTCGGAGCGGTAGAGTCCGCCTTCCTTGGATTCGATCATGGCGTACACGCGGTTGGAGTCCGCGCCGGAAACCGATACGCCGATTCGCCCCATGATGCCGGCGGGCAGCCCGTTGCCTTCCAGCCGCGTCCAGGTGCTGCCGCCGTCGATGGATTTGTACAATCCGCTACCTGGGCCGCCGCTGTTCAAACTCCACGGAGTGCGATAAACCTCCCACAACCCCGCAAACAAAGTGTTGGCATTGCTGGGATCAAACACCACGTCGATCGCGCCGGTCTTGTTGTCTTTGTAGAGGACTTTCTGCCAGGTGGCCCCACCATCGGTGCTGCGAAAGACACCTCGCTCTTCGTTGGGCCCGTAGGCATGGCCCAGTGCGGCTACAAAAACCACATTCGCATTCTTGGGATCGACGATCACCGCGCCGATGTGGCGAGTGTCTTTCAGTCCAACATTCTTCCAGGTCTTGCCGCCGTCCAGTGATTTGTACACGCCGTTGCCGTACGAGATGTTGCCGCGAATGCAGGCTTCGCCGGTACCGGCATAGATAATGTTGTGATCGGACGAGGCGACAGCAATAGCGCCAATGGACGCAATCGGCTGCTTGTCAAAGAGCGGAGTCCAGTTGGCGCCGGCATCAGAGGTCTTCCACACGCCCCCCGCGGCCCCGCCAAAATAGAAGACACCGGGTTCGCCCGGAACTCCGGTCACCGCCAGCACACGCCCGCCGCGAAACGGCCCCACCTGCCGCCAGCGCATGGCGTTGAACAGTTTTTCGTCAACCGAGCCGGTCCCGGCGTCGGGGATTGGCGGCTGCTTAGCGGCCTTCCTCTTCGGCGCGTCAGCCGGCGTTTTTTTGGCTGGCTGGCCTTCCGTGGTTTGGGGCGTCTGCGAGAACACACAAGTAGCGAAACCAAGCAAAAGCGCAACCAGGACGCGGTTGATCATGGCGGGGAATAACTCCTTTTAATATTCGGGCGCAACATGATAGCAAATAGCGGCTGCCATGGACCTGGGTGAGACAAGTGTCAAGGGCAGCGCAGTTACAAGTCACTTCGCCTCAAACCCGACGAGGCCATCCCGATAATTGATCACCAGGCGCATGTTTTCCAGAGTATTGAAGCCGATCTGGCCGGAAATCTCCGTACCCAGATTCTTGCTCACCGAATGGAGGTCCACGGTGATGATGCGCTGGTTCTGGCGGCGCATTTTGCCAAACTGAAGATTCACGTCGTCGGCGATGAATGCGCTGTTCACGCCGCCGCTCATCCCCGTGACCCTGCTGTTCAAGGGCCGCATCTGTCTCAGTTGTTGCGCCGGATCGGGCGAGATGGTGCTGAGGTTGGCGCCGCTATCGATAACGAAAAGCCCTGCTACTTTGGCATCGGCCTGCGTCCAGAGCAGCAGGAAGTGACCGAATGCGAACGCCTGAGAAAACACCTCCCTCTCGCCGGGTGCTTCGTCGGCAATGGGCGCGGGCAGCGGCTCCAGCCGCAGCTTGCGCGCTGGAAAGTCCATCGTGACCAGAAATTTCACGAACACGTCGGTCCCGATCGTCCCGTCCAGATCGGTGACCGCGCCTGGCGTCACATGCACGAAGCAATCATGGAACTGCAAACCGCCCACAGTGATTTTGTCCACCCAGGCGCGATACCCACGGGCTGCGCCGTTCTTGCCAACGCCTTCCAGCGCAACGTCTGACAGCTTGCGCGCGCCGATCTTTTCCGCGAACTTGCGCGTGATGGTTACGCCGGAAGCGCCGGTATCCAGCAGCAGCATGGCTTCGGCGCGATCATTGAAACTCACGCGCAGCCCGTAGCCGCGCTTTCCCAGACCGGGCCCGGCGATCATGGACTCCAGCTTCAACTCGGAACGGCTGACATCGGGGCTGAGAATCCAGACTGGCTTTCCCGCCAATGCCTTCACCAATTCCATGTAATCGCGCTCGTGAACTTCCAACTGAGGATCAGAGCGGAATTCGGATAAATGTCTTTCCAAACCGGCAACGTTTGCCGGATAGGGCTGCCGGATGGCCCATTCGTAGAGAGCGTCGCCGTCGTCGGGATCAAGCTCATGGGCTTTGCTCACGGCGTCTTTCGCCGCGCTGGGCCTGGCGAGGATGGCGTCAACTTTGCCCTGGCCGAGCCAGGCGCGGGCGCAGGCTGAGTCTATCTTCAGCGCCGACTTATATTCACTCTCTGCATCGGGAATCAGGCCGCGGCGAAAATCTGCGTCGCCACGGGTGGCATGCGCCAGCGCCGATTGGGGGAACGTCTCCGCGGCTTGGCTTGCGCTTGCGTCGGCCGATTTGACGTCATCCAGCTTGAGAAAGCTCTGCACCAGGCCGGCGTAGGCCTCCGGCGAAGGCTGGGTCTCGATCATCTTCTGAAACGCGGCTGCTGCTCCTCGGAAATCGCCTTGACGAAGAAGTTTCCGAGCGGCAGCGAGTTCTGGAGCGGGAGCAGGCGCCGGAGCTTGCGCCAAGAAGTGAGGCGCAATCAGGAGCGCCGTCAGAATGAACGCAAGCCTGTTCACAGGGGAAGAATTCATGACTACAGGATACTTGCAGTCATTGGCCTCGAGAAAAACAGTTACTCCTGGGCCCTTTTGAAGTCGTAGACCTCAAGATTCACCAGCCCATCGCGATAGTCGATGGTCATCTTCATCTGCGTCAAAGTACGGATGCCGATAAGACCTGCGATTTCGGTGCCTTCGGAATCTGAACTACCGAAATCGAAAACCGGAATATCATCACTCCGAACGCGTATCTTCGCAAACTGCAGAATGGCCTTGTCGCCGTTCAGCACGTCTTTCACCGAGCCGCTAATTCCTTTCATGCTGTAGCCTTCGTAGCTGAGTTTCGTAACCTGGTGAGCGAGCTTGGGTGTAACGCTATTCATTCCCGCTCCGGTATCGAGAATGAAGTTACCCGTCGCCTTATCACTTACCACGACGGGTATTACTAGGTGGTGTCCGAATCGCCAAATTTTTGTGTACCCGGTCATCTCGGGAGCAACATAGCGGTCCTGCGGACCATCGTCCGATCCCGAAACATTGGGATTTTTGGGGAGCGGCGCGAGCAGCAGCCTCCAATCCTTGAAATCGAGCGTGACCAGAAACTGGTCAAACACGTCAGCGCCGATCAATCCGCTCTCATCCACAACGTCGTTCTGACTGGAAACTCGGACCAGGCAATCATGAAACTCGAGATTGCCGATATTGATCTTCCCCACCCACCCAATGTATCCCTGGACCGGGCCCTTATCGCCGATGCCACCTAGATAAGTTTCGGCGATTTTTACGACTCCCGCCTTTTCGGCTAACTTGCGCCCTAGGATGATTCCGCTCGCGCCCGTGTCCAGCAGGAGCGAAGCGCCGGTCTGACCGTTGAATTTCACATCAAGGGCATAACCTTGAGCGATCGCTCTGGCCCCTTCGCTGTTTGCGGTGAAGATCCCTACCAGGTTGTGACCATACTTCAGCATCTTGATTTCCGTGGGCTTGATCTCGTTCACCAGCGTCCACGGCTTCTTTTCTGCGATAGCGGAGAGGAGTTTGAGTCGCTCCTGTTCCCGCTCGCTGGGATGGTCCCCGGCAGCCTTCCTGGCGATATCAAGCTGTTCGGCGTAGGAAAGCGAATCGAGCCAGCCGTAATAGATTTGCCGGTCGTCCGGATCGAGTTCGTGGGCCTTGGCCAGCGCGGCCTTGGCGCTCTTGCGCATGGATACCATTTCCATCATGCGGGCCATCCCGAAAGTGCCGCGGGCGGAGTTCCCATCCAGCTTCAAGGCGGCGCGATATTCAGCTTCGGCATCGCCGAACTTTCCGGCCCGAAATGCCACGTCACCCACGGCGGCGTGTACTGCTGCCGACGAAGGAGCCGCTGTCAAAGCTTTCCGGGCGGCTTCTTCAGCGTCATCGACCTGGCGGGCCCGCAACAGGCTGCGGACCAGTCCCGCCTGGGCCTCGGCCGAAGACGGGTCTTTCTCCACCATGGCCTTGAACGCCGCGGCCGCATCCGAAGCCTTGCCCTGATTCAGCAGCGCCCGCGCCGAGGCCAATGGATCTGCGGCGCTCGATTCAGCCGGGGTAGCGTTAGGCGCGGCCGGCTTGCTGTTATCGGTTACAGTCTGCGCCAGAACTGGCAGAGCGAGGCCAAGGACGAGCAAAAAGCGCGTGAACATGGCGCATATTCTAGACCAGAACCGCCTAGTTATCTCGTACTTTCTTCTACCGTAGCCCATAGCAAGGTTTCATTCTTTGCCTTTGGTTCGGGTTGCGGTCGCTTCTATTTGAAAGTCACGTTTGGTCACAGGATCCTGGAAATTGCTGACGATCGTGGGCGTTCCCAACTGGAGGGTGACGTTGGTCTCCACGTGGACTCCTTCGATCACTGGATTGCTATGGGCTGAACCCGCGCCGCCATGCTCATCCGTAGCAACTGCCGAAACCTCAATGGCAAGTCCCAAACTGACTGTGTGTTCACTCTCCGAGCGAATCACGCAGTCAATGTTTTTCCCTACGTCGGTATAGGTGTATGCTCTTTCGCTTGTCTCAAGCGGTACTTTCGATCCGATGCGGAGCTTTCCCTTCTGCTGCGGCTCGGTCAGCAAGGTATAGGTCTTGGAGATCTTTTTCCCTTCCGTCGTCTCGCTGATCTTGAATTCGAAACGATACTCACCGCCGATCTTCTCCTTCGACCGATTGAGATCATCGACGAGTTTTTCAGCCGCCGCCAGCTGTTCCGGCGTTCCCCGCACCAGGATGGACTGGAACGTGGGAACCTGCTGGACGCGCTGTATCTCCAACAGTGTGCGCAAGGAATTCACCACGTCCTGCAGGTCGCTGGGCGACGACAGGTTGGGAAAGTAGAAGGTCTTGATGACCTGCTGCTCGATTTCGCGCCGCTTGGCCTGGGTATCGGAAGCAACGAAAATCGAGTCGCTAGTCACTGGCCTCCAGAACGTCCGGGACAGGAAGGCCACGATCCTGAGCGCGTCCTGCAGAGAAACACCCGTCATATCCACGCTGATGTTCCGCGGTATGTAGTCGGGATCGAACAGCACGCTGATCTTTGCCTGCTTGCCGATAGCTTCATAAACCGCGCGGCTGGGGCCGTCCATCTTGAGCGTGATGCGGGTTCCGCGAGCTGGACGCAATTCCACCGGCCCTTGCGCCTGGGGAAAGTTCACTTCGCTCTCAGCCAGATTATTCTCATTCTGGCCTTTGTCGCCAGGGTTCTGCTCCTTCGCGCTCTTTGTCGCAGATTCCTGCGCCCAGGCAGATGAAATTGTTGAGAACAGCATCGTGGCCAACACGGCAATCATGAGCGCAAAACAGGTTCTTTTAGTCATGGGATTTCCTCTCTAGTTCATGTCCTTTGCAGAGCTTATATCTTTGATTTCAATGGGCCGAACCCCCAAATGCGGAATGCTGATGTTCGGCGCGGAAGCGTGCTCTTCTCTCGCAGGCTCCGGCTCCGCCTGCGTTGCCGGGCTCAGATAGAGTTTCTCGTGCGCAAAGATTGTATTATCGGCCTGGGGCAAGGCATTGAGGGCTTGCAACAAGATCCGGCTATCCGGACTGTTGCGCAGCTTCGCGTGACGCTCGGACGACATTGGGCGCGGCGCTTTATGGGGCGCAGACGCAGCCGTATGCGGGCGACCTGGGGCTGGGGCCGGTGACGATTTTTGCACCGCCACGTGATTTGGAACAACCTCGTGTGGCGTGCGCGTCCGCGCTATCAAAACCGCAACGACTACCGTCGCGGCCGACGCCGCGAAGACAAGCGCCCATTGCCGGCGCCGTCGCGCGGTGTGCGCCTTTAGGCCTGCGCGAATACGGATTTCGAGACCTGGCCGGGGCTCAACCGCGGAGTAGGTGGACAAGAAAGAATCCAGCATTGCGTCTAACTGGCGGCCTTTTTCGTCTTCAACCATGTTTGTTTACCTCCAGCACCGCGGAGAGTTTCTCCTTGAGCAACCGCCGGGCGCGCAGGAGCCGCGTGCGCACGGAACTCTCCGGAATGTCCATGAGTTCGGCAATCTCCACTGAGTTCAGCTCCTGTACCGTGGACAACTCCACTGCCTGGCGCAAATCTTCAGGAAGGGCTGCCACCAGCCGCTCCAGCAGTTGTTGCATCTGCGCACCGGCTAGTCGTTCGTCGGCGGCCAGGGCGCGGTCGGGAACCTGCGCGAGAACTTCCTCATCCTGAGGATGAGCCGCACCCGAAAGGACGGTTCGTCCTGCGCGGCGGTCGAGAGCAGTGGTCCAGGCGATTCGGGCCAGCCAGGTCTTGGGGTTGCGTACCTGGACCAGGCGTTTCTGCGCCTTGACTACCTTCAGGAAGCACTCCTGCACCGCATCTTCCGCGTCGTGATGATTGCGCAGGATGGAATAGGCGATGCGGAAGACCAGCAAAGCATGCTCGGCAACCAGAGTCTCGACGCTGGCCACCGTTTCTGTCGCCTGCGACGGCGCCTCAGCCGCGATAGCCTTTGCCTGCTTCAGAACCGTCTCTCCAAGAACCGCCTGCCCCGTCATGTGCCTTCCTGAATGAAAGACATCAGGAGAACGAAGAGTGTTCTGATTTTTGCGGGAAAGATGAGTGCGAGTGAAGGGCTGGCAAACGCGAACGATCAGGAAACGGCTGCAGCAACGTGGATGGGCAATTCCAAGGTGATGCGCGCTCCGCAAGGCTCCAGGTTGGCGGCCCGAATATCGCCGCCGTGTTCTTTCACGATACCGTAACAGATGCTCAGTCCCAGGCCGGTGCCTTTGCCGACGGGCTTGGTCGTATAAAAGGGGTCGAAGGCGCGGTTCATGTCGCTGAACCCCGGTCCATTGTCGTCAAAACGCATCACCACGCGGCCCTCGCCGCGGGTGGCTTCAATCCTGATGCGCTTTTCCCGGACGCCCTCCAGGGCATCGAGCGAGTTGTTCAGCAGATTGAGCAGGATCTGCTTGAACTGGTCTTCGTCCACGGCCACGTGAGGCAGGCCGGGATCCACCTGGACCTGCACGTCCACCTTGTTGTCGCGAGTGTGGTACTCGCGCAAAGCCAGCACCTCTTGCAGCAGTCCGTGGAGGTTGGCCGACTTCTTCTCCAGATTGTTCTGCCGGGCAAAACGCAGCAGGTTTTCGATAATCCGCTTCATGCGCTGGGCTTCGCGGATCATTTTGTCCAGCTTCTGCCTGGACGGACCGGCAGCGATCTCATCGGTCAGCAACTCGGAGTAGCCGACAATCGAAGCCAGAGGATTATTGAGTTCATGGGCCACGCCGGCCACCAACTGGCCGATGGCGGCCAGTTTCTCCGATCGCACGAGTTGGCGATGCAGCTCTGTGTTGTCAATGGTGACGGCCAGGTCGCCTGCCAGCAACTCGATCTTGGACATTTCCTCTGCGGTCACGCTGGAGACGTCGCGCGGGTCGTCCAGCGCCAGCCCTCCGACGTATGTGCCACGGCTCGATTGCAATGGCACCAGCACTACATTTCCATTTTCCCAATAGGGATTCGGCTCAAAATGTTCCTTGCTGGGAATGGGGCTGTATTTGTCGATCTCGGCCGGTTGAAGAAGAAACGAATTCTGTCCCAATCGGGCACCCAGGCGGCAGGCTTCGGCCAGGTGATCGAGCGTCCAGATCCGTGCGCACCGGTATTCGAGCTGTTGCGCCGCTTCCGGATCGAATCCCGCGTGTCCTGCCGCATGCAGGCCACGGCCTTCCGTGCTCAGCACCACGGCCACGCGGCGGAAGGTGCTGGTCTCAGTGATGGAGTGGGCGATTTCGTGACACAGCGAGTTGACCTCCACGCCGGTGAGCAGACGCGACGTGATCCCGGCAAACTTCTGAAGCTGTCGGTTGAGCTGGTGTTCCCGCGCGCGGGCCGATTTCAGGAACTCAGACTTGTCCTCGAGAAGCGTAAGGATCATGCCAAAAGCCACGAAGAATTTCGGCGTGTTCCACAGCTCCGGATTGATGTGGAGGTCGGGCCATTTTGCGTCCAACAGCATGCCGATCGGGAAGACCGCTCCCCAAAGCAGGAACCCGCCCGCGCAGGTGATGACGCCCGGCGACCAGCGTCGGTAACGTTTCCAGTAGAAGTATGCCGGCAGCGTGAAGCCCACGGTAAGGATCGCCAGAAAGCCGAAGTCGCGGTCATGCCGCCAGATATGCACAATGGACATGACGCCGGCAACGATCGAAATCGGCATCCAGCCCAGTGCTTCACGGGTAAGCCTGCGGAAGAGCGTTACATACAACGGCACTCCGAAAAAGAGCGCAGCCAGGCAGATGGTGTATAGCCAGCGCCAATCCCGGTCGTAGGCGTAGGCTGCGGCGTACACCGTGATGGGGACGCCGGCGAGTGCAAGTAACCCGCTGGTGAGCTTGGTATCTTCATGAAAGATGGTCAGGGACGCGACAAAGAACAGGGCGGAAAGGGCCAGCGAGCCTAAGTCAAGGAAAAGAATGGCGTGGGGTGGATCCCCGACGGCCGGCTCAAACAGACCGATAAAGAAATGGAAGTAAATCAGACCCCAGGCTGCCGTCCAGAGCTTCAAACGCGAGGACTTAACGTGCCGGCCCAGAGCGACAAAAATCCCCACTAGGACGGCCAACACAAGAATTGTCGGCAGCTTGTCGAACAGAGTTGCCATGGTCTTTCCGTTGAGGGGGAGAATTTGCCCAGCGAGGCTACCATAGTAAGCAAATCCTAAAGACGCTCATTAGTGCTGCTACTTTAGTAACCTGCTGGCGGGATCGCCGGAATCGCGCGTGATCGCCGGAATCTGAAAGGCTGATGGATCGTAAAGGATCGGGTGATCCGGTGATCGGAAAAGCAAAACCGAAACCCTCACCGCAGATCTGCGCTGACGAACGCGGATTAGCGCTAAAAGCCCAGGAGTCAAGAGCTAAGAGCCAAGGGCCAATAGCCCCACCCAGAATGCACTGCTTTTGACCCCAGCCGCGGTCGCCACTATACTGCGATCTGGAGCGATGTTGCTCTTGAGTACGTCTTCAGCGCGGGCGGTTAGCTCAGTTGGTTAGAGCGCGTGCCTTACAAGCACGAGGTCGTAGGTTCGAGCCCTACACCGCCCACCATGAAAACTGCGTTCAATTTGGGATTCCGATCTCGGCGATGACGCGTGATTTCGGCGATCCCGGCGATCTCCCAAGGAGCCCACGTGACGAAGAAACATATCCTGCTCTTTGCTCTGCTATCAGCCTTGACACTTTCCCTCGCCCAGAAGAAGTCCGCTAGTCCAACCGCGGCTGGTCCTACCAAGGTCACCGGCAAAGGAACCACCACTGCCGACGGTCTCCAGTACTGGGACATTAAGGTTGGCACCGGCGCCACCGCCGTGACTGGCAAACAAGTCACAGTCAATTACACGGGGTGGCTCACTACGGGGAAGCAATTCGACAGCTCGGTGGGCAAGAAGCCTTTTCCGTTCAAACTGGGCGCGGGCGATGTCATCAAGGGCTGGGACGAAGGCGTTGCGGGAATGAAGGTGGGAGGCAAGCGGCAACTGCGCATCCCGCCGGACCTGGCGTATGGACAGCGCGGCTACCCGGGTCTGATCCCGCCCAACTCGACATTGGTCTTCGACGTGGAATTGATCAGCGTGCCGTAGAAAAACGGCTCTTGGCTCTTAGCTATTGGCTCTGAGCGGTTGTCTTTTGACGCTGATCCGCGTTCATCCGCGCTGATCCGCGGTAAGGGCTTCGGTTTTGCTTTTCCGATCACCGGATCACCCGA
>CAZFRV010000365.1:0-6786 GCA_964521445.1 uncultured Acidobacteriaceae bacterium | reverse complement strand
AGCAACCCCACGATCATGGAGGCCACCGTCAATTGCAGCGTCTGCGGATACCGCTGCCAGATGATCCGGCTCACCGGCTGATCCAGGCGCAGCGAGCGGCCCAGGTCTCCGTGCAGGACGCCCTTCCAGTAGTTCAGGTATTGGCGGCCGATGGGAACATCCATCCCGTAAGCATGACGCGCCGCCTGAAGATCGGCCGAAGACGCGCCTTCGCCGAGCATCTGCTGGATAGGATCGCCGGGCACCAGATGGATCAAAAAGAAAACAACCGAGACCACGAGCCATAGCACGGGAATCATGTAGAGCAGGCGGGTTGAGATGTAGCGGAGCATGTTCTCTCTGTCCCGAGCGTAGCTTATTCCGAAGCCCCGAAGCATAGCGAGGGGTCACTATCGCACCCAAGAGGCTGGCTCCTCAACACTCCACGGAAAGAGCTCCTTCGCCGCTCAACCTTCATCGTAGCAATAGGGATTCCTCGCTTCGCTCGGAATTTTAGAAAAAGGCTCAGCTGGCCGTCTCCAGCGGATTGGGTTGTTTCAAGAATTCGATCTTCACCCGGGCGATGCGTCGGCCTTCCATCTGCAGCACGGTATAACGGCGTCCATTGTATTCGAAGGCTTCTCCGCCGAGCGGGATCCTGCCCAGTTGGGCCATGGCAAACCCACCCAGCGTTTCAAAGCCCTGGTCGCGTGGCAACAGAATGTCATGTTGGACTTCAAGATCGCGGATATTGACGGAGCCATCGAGCACCACGGCGCCGGAAGCCAGCGAAACCGCGGGAATCTGCACCAGATCAAATTCATCTTCCAACTCGCCCACCAGTTGTTCCAGGACGTCTTCCACCGTCACCAGGCCGCCGGTTGAGCCGAACTCGTCCACCACCACGGCCAGGTGCCGCTTGCGCGCCTGGAATTCGACCAGCAGGTCGGCCACCGTTTTGGTCTCGGGAACAAACAGCACCTCGCGCATGAGATGGCGGACCTTGAGCCCTGATGATTTAGGCGCGAACGGAACGCCGGAGGAGAGGCGGGTGTACATCAGCCGGGAAAGGTCCTTGGAATAAAGCAGGCCGATGATGTTCTCTCCTCCCTTTTCCGGGTCGTAGACGGGCACGCGGGAGTGCTGCTCCTCCACCACCTTGCCCATGGCCTCCTCCACAGGCAGTTCGGCGGAGAGAGAGAAGATGCTGTGGCGCGGCACCATGATCTCGCGGACGGTGAGGTTCCCCAGCTCCAAGGCATGATGGATCATCTCCTCTTCGGCCTCGGGCAGCACGCCCAAGCGGCGGCTGGCGGTCACGATCAGCTTGAGTTCGTCGGGAGAGTGGGCGCTGCCTTCGGGGCGCAACCGCGAGCCGAAGCCGCGTAGCACCAGATTGGCCGACTTGTTCATCGCCACTAACACGGGATACGAGAGAGTCATGAAAACGTCCATGGGACCGGCCACGGCCAGGGCCACGCGCTCTGCCCGCTCCAGGGCAAGCGACTTAGGAACCAACTCCCCCAGTATGATCAGGAAGTAAGCGATGATCACAAAGGCTAGCGCGGCGGCGATACCATGGGCGTAAACCCGCGCATAGGGGATGCCGGCCATCCACGGCAGCAAGATCGCCGCCACGGTGCCTTCCCCGGCCCACCCCAGCCCCAGGCTGCACAAGGTCACCCCGAACTGCACCGCGGGAAGGAAGACGTCCAGCCGCTGTTGAATCCTGCGCACAGTGCGCGCGCCGATGCGCTGCTGCTCGATAAGCTGCTGGATGCGCGTGTCGCGGACGCTGACCATGGCGAACTCCGCGGCAACAAAGAAGGCGTTGGCCGCCACCAGCAGGACCACCAGGATGATCCGCAGCAACACCAGGGTGACCATGGAGTCCCATGATACACCGGCCTTGGCCTGATATCGGTTGGCGCAGTCTCCTGGACATTCGCGCAGTTTCATTCTTTGACTTCTGGAGCACAGGCGCCCTTCGAAGACTCGCCTATCCTGCCACTGCGCCCGACCTTAGAAAATCCTCGTTTTGGTGTTTCAAAAAGGAGCATCTCTGGCCAGAGTAGCTGGCATCTCTCATCCCGGGGCCCGAACAAAAACCTGGGCTTCAAGGCCGGAACAAGTCCCCGGTTCCAGCCGGGGTGAAAGTCATGAAAGACCTGAAGATCGTCGTTATCCTGAGCCTGTTGGCTTGCGTTGCAATCTTTTCCGGCTGCGGAGGTGGCTCTAGCACGCCGATCACTGCTCAACAACTCTCCCAACCTACGATCGCGGCCTCGGCGAATCCCGCGACCATTGCCACCGGCGGCTCCACCATGCTCACGTGGAGTTCAACGAACGCGACCGCGGTTTCCGTGGATAACGGAATTGGCAACGTTGCGTTGAGCGGAAGCCTGCAGGTCACGCCCGCGCAAAACACGACTTATGATTTCACCGCCACCGCGAACGGCAGAAGCGCCACGGCGTCAGTGATGGTTGCAGTGCTTCCCGGGCCTGGCCCGAGCCCCACTCCTACGCCTGCGCCCAGCCCAACGCCGCAGGGCAACGCGAATGTCCTCACCTGGCACATGGACAACGCACGGACGGGACTCAACAGCAACGAAACCCTGCTGACTCCCGCCAACGTGAATACGTCGGGCTTCGGCAAACTGTTCAGCTATCTGGTGGACGGCTATCTTTATGCGCAACCTTTGTACGTCTCCAATCTGACGATCGGCGGCGCCGCTCATAACGTGGTATTTGCGGCCACGGAAAACGAAACCGTGTATGCATTCGACGCCGACAACTTTGGGAACGGCAGCCCTTTGTGGCAGGTATCTCTCTTGCAGGCGGGCGAAGCTCCCTTGCCTGGCGGCAATCCCCTGCCCGTGCAAGCGCTGACATCGACACCAGTGATCGATCTCACTACCAACACCATGTACACGGTCACCGCCCAGCATCCCGCCGGCAAGGCGGACTTCTTCCGTCTGCATGCGCTCGATATCACCACTGGCAAGGAAAGAGCCGGCAGTCCGGTGGTGATCGAGGCCGCGGTGCCGGGCACCAACTCACACTCCACCAACGGGGTGGTGAGTCTGACGACCGCTTGCTTGCAGCGTGCCGCGCTCCTGCTTGTCCAAGGGACGGTGTATATCGGCTTCTCCGCCTGCTACAACGGATGGCTGCTCGCCTACGATGCAACTTCACTGGTGCAGACTGGGGTGCTGGACATGAGCCCCAACGCCGATGGTTACGGCACATTCCGCGGCGCAGGCGGTGTATGGATGGGCGGGGGCGGCCCAGCGGCGGACAGCGCCGGCAACGTTTACCTCAGCACCGGCAATGGGCCCTACGACGGCGGTCCCGAGTGGGGCGACTCAGTACTGAGGGTCAATCGTCAGCTCCTGGTTCTGGACCATTTCACACCTTTCGATTTCAATTTCCTGCAATGCCAGGACCTGGACCTGTCCAGCGGCGGAGTGATGCTCATCCCCGGTCAATCCAAGCTGGTTGCCGGAGGCAAGTCGGGAGAAATATTCCTTCTCAATCCCAGCAACCTCGGTGGAGTGCAGCCGGGCAATGCCGGCGCACTGCAACAGCTCTTCTTCCAAGGGTCTCCTCCGACGGGAAGCTGTGTTGACAATCACGGCACTACGCTCAGCAGCTCGGAAGCACCTTACAGCATTTATGGAACCGCCGCGTGGTTCAACGGCTCCGTCTTCCTCGGCGTGGACCCAGGACCGGTGGCGCAGTTCGCTCTTTCCGGCGGAAAGCTGGTTCTGGGAGCAACCACGCCCTCCAGCATTTCAAAGCTCAGCTATGGCACCACGCCGTTTATCTCCGCCAACGGCGCCAGCAACGGCATCGTGTGGGTGCTGGACCACGGCCATCCCATCCAGGACCCTACGAGCAGCACGCCATCGGCGGCCATCCTGCGCGCCTTCGACGCCAATAACATTAAAAATGAGCTCTACGATAGCTCCCAGAATCCGGCTGACACGCCCGGCTTCGGGATCAAGTTCACGGCGCCAATCGTGGCCAATGGCAAGGTGTTCATCGGAACCGCCCACGATCCGCTTACGGTTGCGAATCCCAAGGGCGAACTGGACGTTTATGGGCTGAAGTAGATTCTTGGGCCGCGAACGCAAGGGGCCTTCCAGCTCGGGAGCGTTTTGCTTTCCTTTTCCCGGAACCGAGGTCTAATTGTGTATTCTTAGGGTGCACCGGGACCAGATGGTGCGCCCTTTTCCTGGAACTTGTTTCCACCCTCTGGCGTATTCAACACTGGGAACGACCACAAGGGGGCTTGTGTGGCAAACGGCAAGAAGAGAAAACGACTTTTTTACCTCTTAGGCGCACTCCTTGTCGTGGCCTTGATTGTAGTCGGTCTGGTCGCCGCCACGCGGGGCGGTACAAGGATCGACCCTTCCAAATTGGCCAAGGTGGACAAAGGCGATTTAGCCAAGAGTGTGGTGGCCACGGGAAAGATCCAGCCGGTCACCAACGTCGAGGTTAAGTCCAAGGCCAGCGGAATTGTGCAAAGGCTGCTGGTGGATTACGGCGATACAGTCAAGAAAGGCCAGGTCCTGGCCGAACTGGATAAGGAGCAGATCCTGGCCCAGGTAAACCAGCAACGAGCGTCGCTGGAAGCGTCGGAAGCCGCCAGTCGCGCCGCCGAGGCCGACCTGGAGCGTGCCAAGGTAGATGCTGAAGGTCCTGACGTCCCCCTGCTCAAGCGTGCCTACGAACGCGCCCAGCAAATGGCCAAAGACGGCGTGGTATCAGCCTCCGCATTGGAAGACGCGCAAAAGAACTACGAATTGGCAGTCAACAAGCAACAACTGGGCAAGGCCAACGTGATCTCCAGTGCCGCCAAGGTGAAACAGGCCCAGGCCCAGGTTTCGCAGGCTAAAGCACAACTGGAAGAGAAGGAAGAGGAATACCGCAACTCCACCATCGTCGCCCCCCTAGACGGCATGATTCTTTCCCGTGACGTGGAAGTCGGCGACGCCGTCAGTTCCATTCTGGTGCTGGGCTCCTCCGCGACCCTGGTGATGACCCTGGGCGATATCCATGAGGTGTATGTGAAGGGTAAGGTCGACGAGACCGATATCGGCAAGGTCTACATTGGCCAGCCGGCCCGCATCAAGGTCGAGTCTTACAAGGACCGCACGTTTTCCGGCAAAGTCACCAAGATTTCACCCTTGGGCGTGGAAAAAGATAACGTCACCACCTTCGAGGTGCGCGTCTCCATTGACAATGCCAAAGGCGAGCTGAAATCGCAAATGACCGCCAACGCGGAGATCATCCAGGAAGAGCATAAGAACGTTCTCATGATTCCGGAAGGTTCCCTGATCTATGACCACGATCGCAAGGCATCCGTCGAGGTGCCCGATTCGAATGGAAAAAACGGCAAGAAAAAAGTCGACGTGACCATCGGCATTTCCAACGGTTCCAAAACCGAACTGTTGTCCGGCTTGAAGGAAGGACAGCAGGTGGTTCTGCAGTAGACAGATTCGATAGGAGGCAGTAATGAACGCAGCACGTTACATAGGCCTTATCATCCCGGCTCTGGCCATCAGTGCTTTGCCGCTGAGAGCTGCCAGCACCGGACATTTTGAGCGCACTTTACAGGTTTCCGGGCCAGTGGACCTGGAAGTCACATCCGGCTCAGGCAATATCACCGTGCGCACCGGAGGCAGCGGCACCGTCAGTGTTTCCGCCAAGATCCACGCCTCAAATTCCTGGCTGTTCGGCAGCGGCGACGCCGAGGCGAAGATTCGCCGCATCGAGCAAAACCCGCCGGTGGAACAACACGGCAACACCATTCATATCGGACGATTTGAAGATCGCGACCTGACGCGGAATATCTCCATCGACTATGAGCTCACCGTACCTGCGCAGACCAAGCTCAGTTCGCAAACCGGCTCCGGCGACCAGACCATCGCCGGCGTGCAACTGCCGCTTACGGCCAAGACCGGCTCCGGCAACGTTACCGTGGATGACGTGGCCGGCGATGCCCGCATCTCTTCCGGTTCCGGCGATCTGAAGATCAACAACGTCAAGGGCGGGCTGCACGCAGAGACGGGCAGCGGCAACATTCATGCTGAGGGAATTGCCGGTGAGACTGTGGCGACCGCCGGCAGCGGCAACGTTGAGGTGCATCAGGTAGCGGCCGGCGATATCAAGGTTGAAACCGGCTCGGGCAATGTGAAGCTGCGCGGCATCAAGGGCGGCTTGCGGGCCTCCACCGGCAGCGGCGACATCCAGGCCGAAGGCGAAGCCACTCACGACTGGCGCCTGGGTGCAGGCTCCGGCAACATCACCCTGCGCCTTCCCGCACAGGCCTCGTTCGACTTGGACGCGCGCACTTCTTCGGGGACGCTGCGGCTCAATCGGCCCGTCACCACACAAGGCACGATTTCAAAGAGCCACGTGCAAGGCAAAGTTGGCAATGGCGGCGTGATTCTGGACGTCCATACCGGCTCGGGCGATATCGCGCTCGACTAAACTCCTTCCCCCGTGCCTGCCATGCGGAGACCGGCAGCTCCTCTCCGCGCTCCGCGTGGCAGGCGAAATATGAAACGGCCTGATCCGGCGAACACCACCCTGGTTCCCATCGCTACGGCAGACTCGGCCGCCACCTACCTCAGAAACGGATCAGCTATAGTTCGGGTCGAGTTCTCTAAACTTCACCACAGCTAAAAACCCTAGCTTTTGTGTTCCTGGTTGTCGATTGTCTAAACTAGGTGTTTCGCAACCTCACTTTCACCGCATGAGAAATTGGAGAACACGTCAATGGGCAGCATGATTGGGGCT
>CAZFRV010000364.1:0-10707 GCA_964521445.1 uncultured Acidobacteriaceae bacterium | reverse complement strand
CCGCACTGCCGCGGGCGCGGTTCCTGCCGTGAGCGCGAGATACAGGTTGTCGTAAGCATTGGCAAAGCTCTGGCCACCCTCCACCAACATATAGGGCACGGCGTCCAGATTGGTTGACTGGTACTCATTCTTCAGAATGCGTCCGATGTAGCCGACTTCGATGGCCACCTTCCGCGACACTTGTCGCTGAATGGTGAAATCGAACTCGTCGGAGCGCGAAGGACGGAAGTTAGGATCGAGGGCCTGACCATCGCCGGCGGTGGGGTTGCCCCCGATGCCGGGAAAGAAAGGCTGGGGGAGGGTTTGCGAGACGCTGGGTAGGGGGGCAGTCATGCCGTCCACGCCGATTCGGAAGGCGCTCGCGGGTGTGGAGCCTCCCGTCCCCAGGCATTGATTACCGCCGACCGCGTTGGCCGCGTTAACCGCGCCGATGCAGGAAACGGCCTGGCCGAGACCGGTCCCCAACAGCGGAACCAGCACCAGATCCACTCCGTTCAAGCGCCCGTAGATGCGATTATAGCCCCCGCGGATGACGGTCTCGTTGTGACCGAAGATCTTGCCCAGGATGCCGCCCGAGAAATTGGGACTCCAAGCCGCCGCAGCCCGCGGGCTGATGCCGCCGTAAAACGGGTTGTAAGGATATTTCATTCCCAGGTTCTTGACCGTTTCAAATCCCAGAATTGGGTTGTAGATCTGTCCCTGCAGAGCCATGCTCTGCTTCGTGTTGAGGTAATTCGCGAGATTAACCAACTTGCCGCTCTGGTCAATCAGCTCCACCTGCTTGCCGTTGGCCTCCACCGGCGGCATTTCGATGGTGTAGCCGGTTCCAAAGCTTAGCGAGAGGTTGGGTTTGATGTGCCAGGTGTCGCCGAAGTATACGTTGTACATGGGAATCGTGCTCTGATCGAACATGTAGCTGCCGAGCGGGTCCAGGGTAAGGCTGGAGCCGCTGCGGGTGTAGAGCACTTGCGGCTGGGAAGTCATGCCCAAAAGCTCCGCATAGAGCTTGTTCCAAGTGGTGGCCTGGTTCGACGGCAGGCCTACCGGTTGATTAGCCGCGCCGATGGAGATCCCGCCACCCTGATTGGCCGTGGTGCCAATCTGGTAGACGATGGCGTTCATGATTCCCTGGCCGTTATCGTTGCGCAGATGATAGTCCCAGTTTCGCTGATACGTGCCCCCGAACTGGAACAGGTGGTTGCCGCGAATCCAGCTCACGTCGTCACGAATGTAGTTGTCATGCCCGTCCCAGAAGCGCTGGCGTGCGTTTTGCGTATTAACGTTCATCGGAATCAGCGACTGGAGCTGGGATTCACCGCCTATCTCCAGAGCGCCGCCCAAGCCGGCAAGTTGTGTCGGAGCTGCCGCCGTCAGCCACTGCCAGAAGTTTCGCGTGTAGCTGTAATGAAAATCGTTGGTCAGGTTGGGGGACACGTTGGTGGTGAGCCCGGCGGTAATAAGGCTAGCCACCGACGGACGAAGAGAGTGTGAAGCTCCCTGGCCGAGTGTATCGCCGGGCAGCACGCCGCCGATATCCACTTGGTCGGTGGTGGCAGCAATCACGTGGTAATAGTGATAGGTGGTGGTGAAGTGCCATTTCTGGCCAAAGTCATGATCGATTCGGGTCACGCCAAAGTCGTCATTCCGGGGCAGCCCTACCGTCGTCTTGTAACCCTGGGTATTCAGCGTGTCCCCGAAACCTGTATTGGCAGGATCGTTGGGCATGGGCTCGAACTGCGACCAGAGTTGCTTTATGATCGGATTCAAACCAATTCCCCGCGGATCACAGGCCCCGCCGCCGCAAACAGCCGATGGATAGGTGACACCGTTCACAGTCACAGGCCCGGGATTGATGTTGTAGGCTGTGACCGTCGAGCCGGACTGAATTTGGATGACCCCGGCCCGAAGTAACGCCGAAGGCACGGACCTCTCGTAGGTCGCTACATTGGGAAAGCGCCGCCCCTCGTAATTGGCGAAAAAATAAGTCTTTCCGCCCCAGAACGAGGGCAGAATCGGTCCCCCAATGGCCGCGCCGAAGCGATTCTGATGTGTGGAGGGCAACGGCGTGCCGGTGAAGTTGTTGTTCCATGTGTTGGCAGAGAAATTGCTGCCCAAATAGTATTCGTAAAGAGCTCCATGCCACGCGTTGGTTCCGCGCTTAGTCACCATCTGAATCTGCCCACCAGAGGAGCCGTTGAAGTCGGCGGTCTGGTTGTTGGTGGCAACTTTGAACTCCTCAATACTCTCGACAGGAGTGGGCAACACTCCGGTGGTCAGCCCGCCGGTGGAGTTGCTGGTAGTCGGGTTGGCGGCAAAGCTCAGCGTGTACGTACTCTGCGTGCCGTCCATATCGCTGCTGTTGTTGCCGCCATCCAACTGAAACGTGTTCTGATCGCGGACGGATCCGGCGACTTCACCGGTCGGGTTCACGGCCGGTTGCAGGGTCATCAGCGTGGATGAGTCGCGGCTGAGGTTCGGCAAAACCTCCATCGATCTAAAGGTGATCGTGGTTCCGATCGCCGCGTTCATAGTCTGCATTTCCACGCCGCTGGCGGTGACCTCTACCGTTTCTGTCGCCGTGCCAACCTTGAGCGAGGAGTTGGCGTTCGTTACCAGACCGATCTCTACCGTCAGCTTGGAGATAAGGGCCTGCGCAAATCCGGTTTTGCTGATCCGGACATCGTAGGTTCCTGGCGTCACATTCACAAAAATGTAACGGCCAGCCTCGTTGGTGGTTGTCTCTCGTGAAGTACTTGTGGCGGTGTCAACGAGCGTGACGGTGGCTCCGGTGATGGCCGCGCCAGTTTGGTCTGTGACTTGGCCTGAGACCGTACCGGTCGCAGTCGACTGCGCCCAGGCCGGGGGCAATGTCAAGCCGAGCAATAACGCCAGGCAGACAAGTTGCAGCAGCAAAGTGAGTGAAGACCCAGTTGTTGCCGGCTGTTGGTGAAGATGTTTGTGGTCGATGTTTCGACAAAAAGAAGGTAGGAAACTCCACGATCCTCTAAGCAGTGTCATACAAACCCCTCTCTCTCTCTCAAGAGTTGAAGACTGCTACTGCATGTGAAAATCTTTGATCCGCAAATTAGAGCCACACAGCAGAATCAAAAATCCATTAGAGGATTGCGCCCGCCCAATACCGGGCTGAGTTTTCGATGCGCGGAATTAAACCAGAAAGCAAGCCAGAAATCCAAGAAAATTTATGAATAATTGAGATTCAAGAAAATGCATAAAACCAGGCAAGCCATCGGGTTTAGAAGGTGTGGCGGCGGTTTCATCCATTGCAACCCAGAGGGGTTTCCCACGGACGGGCACGACAGCTCGGACCGGGCTGAATCCGTCGGAGGAAGTCTGCCAGTTGGAGCTCAGGGCTTCGGCGCGGGCCCGGCCCCGCCGTTGATCAGGCGGATCGTCTCCAGTATTACGTCGCCTGCAATCTGCAGGCTCTTGGGGCTCAGTTTGTCCAAGGTGTCTTCTGTGGTGTGGTGGTAGGCGTTGTTGTAGCCGTAATTGATGTCGATGATATCGGCCACAGGGATGCCGACACGGGCGAAGGAGACGTGATCGTCTTCAAGGCCATTCAGCGTTTGCGCGAAGAAGTATGACTGGTAGCCCAAACTCTGCGCAGCTTGCAAGATCAGGTCTTCGAGCCAGGCTGCCGATCCATCGTCGCGCTGAATGTCGAGGTCCTTGTCGCCAAGCATGTCGGCCAGGAGAAAGGCTTTGATTTTAGGCGCCGTGCCGTCCTGCTGCCACTTCGCGGCAAGATGCCGGCTGCCGTACAGGGCCTGGTCGCTCACCCATTTCAGGTCACCGGGGGTCGCGGAAGGAATCGACTCTTCGCCATCCAGGAAGGCCAGCCATACGCTGGGACCCTCGAGCTTTTTGCCACGCAACTGGTCGGCGATGGCCAGGAGCAAAGCAGTAGTGGAGGCCCCATCATTCGCCCCGACGAAGCTGGTCTTGCGCAACGGGTAGTTGGTGTCAATGTGCGAACCCAGAACGATGAGTCCGTCCTTCGTTCCGGGAAACTTGGCGATGATGTTGCGCATGGGAATCTTGCCGGCCGGAGTTTCCGCCACGAACGCGTCTTCCTCTACCTGGTCATTCTTCAGCTTGGCGTGGATGTACTCACCCATGCGCTGCTGGCCTTTGCTCCCGTCCCAGCGCGGGCCAATGGCGATGATCTCTTTTACGTACTGCCAGGCGCGCGCAGAATCAATGTGCATGGGCGGCCCGGCAGGCTTCACGGATGGAGTCGGCGATGATTTTGGCGCGGCAGCCTGGGCCGGCACGGGCTTGTCGGCAACGACGATCTCGCGATTACAGCCTACAAGAAAGACCACCACCGGAATCGCAAGCAACAAAAACCCGCGGCAAAGACGATAAAGCATCAATCCTGCTCTCCTGGCCAGTTCGTAGTCGGGAACATCTTTTCAACCTGGCGCACGGCTACCAGTCTAGTTTATCGGGCCTTGCCTCTCGTCCCTTTCGCGCTTTTCCCTGCGCTTGCGCCGCTGGCGCGGGTGGACCACCCAGGCGATGCCGATACTCCCGATATAGAGCAGGATCATAGGGCTGGCATAAATGGCCAGGTTCATCATGTCGGTGGTGGGAGAGAGAACCGCCGCAATGATGACGATAATCAGCACCGCTCCGCGAATGTGTACGAACAGAAACTTGGCGTTGACCACTCCCATGGCCGCGGCAAAGCCAATAATAATGGGCAGCTCAAAAATGAAGGAAAGGCCCAGAATGATGGTCAGGAACAGGTTGGTGTATTCGGTGATCGTGATCACCGGCCTCAGACCAGCGTTGGTCCCGGTGCCGATCAAAAACTCGAGCGCCACCGGGAACACGACCCTGTAACCGAAGAAGCCGCCAGCGAGGAAGAGCCCCACCGAAAGAAACAAGAACGGCAGGATGAACTTCTTTTCATTCCGGTACAAGCCGGGAGAGATGAACATCCAGACCTGGTACAGAAGGAACGGAGACGCGATGAAAATGCCGGCGATCAGCGCGATCTTGAGTTCCATGTTGAAGGGATCGGTGGGATTGAGGAAGTTGAGATCGGTGGGCAGATTGTGAGCGGCCAGTGCCTGAGCGATGGGCTTCTGCATCAGGTGATAGATCGCTTCCCACTTGAATATGCCTAACCCAAAACCGATGGCCACCGCAGCCAGAGAATAGACAATCCGTTTGCGCAGCTCCTCCAGGTGCTGAAGCAAGCTCATCGAGCCCAACTGGCGTTCTTCCTGCTGTTCTTCCGGTTCAGCCACGAGATTAGGCATCGTAATCCTGAGGGACGCTGTTCTTGATGCGCTCGCTCAGCCGGTTCAGGGCGCCCGAAATGGAAACGTCGTCGGCGTCATCCACGAGCTTCTTCACCTCTCCCACGGCCGGCTCAAGATGCTTCCTGGGATCGGCCTCCTCCAACTCCAGCTTGCGGATTTCATCCTGGATCTGGGCCTGAAAATCACTGCTGGCCTTCCGGAACTCAGCCATGAACTTGCCCATTTGGCGGGCGATCTCCGGCAACCGCCTCGGTCCAAAGAGGATGAGAGCCAGAATCAAAATAAAGACGATTTCGGTTGAGAAGCCCATATTCCCTGGGGAACAACGTCATGATACTCCATTTCTCCAAAAACGGCCCTTTCCCCATTAAAGTTTTCCAAAGTCAGAAAACCATAAGAACTGGTGACGTCCATCCCTCGAAAAACAAGCATCTTACATGCGGGAACACAGACTGACCCGGCAGGGAAGCAGGCCAGCATTTTACTCTATTGAGTCCGAGAAGACTGGGTCAGAAGAGGGCCTGAGAGGTGTTATACTCACGGATAGGGTCCCGGCAACCGGGCACAAAGCTCAGCGGTGAAGGAAGATTCATGCCTCGTCGTACAGATCGTTCGCTCTTATTCGTCCTCTTAGTCATCATCACTTGCGGTTTTCTCGGCGCTGGCGCCCAGCGTAATGGAACTTCTCAAGGGCCCACGGCGGACACAGATGTCCGCGATAGTCTCAGCCAGTTCGCTCAGGTGTACAGCATCATCGAGCAGAACTATGCCGAACCCGTGAACGCCGACAAAGCCATTTACAACGGCGCTATCCCGGGAATGCTCCATGTGCTCGATCCGCATTCCAACTTCTTTGATCCTAAGTCGTACTCCCTGATGCGGGAGGAGCAGAGCGGCAAGTATTACGGCGTGGGCATGCAGATTGCCCCGCGCAACAACAAGATCATCGTGGTCGCTCCGTTTGTCGGCACACCCGCGTATAAAGTCGGCTTGCGTCCGGGTGACGCCATCCTGGCTGTCGACGGTAAAACTACAGACAACATGAGCGTGAGTGATGTGGCCGATTTGCTCAAGGGCCCCAAAGGCACCAACGTCCATATTACGATCCTGCGCGAAGGCGCCGACAAGCCCCTGGAATTCAACGTGGTTCGCGCGGAGATTCCCCGCTACAGCGTGGACCTGAAGTTTCTGATCAAACCTGGAATCGGTTACATGCACGTCAGCGCCTTTAACGAAACCACCGAACAGGAAGTGGAAGACGCCTTGGCTGACTTCGGCGATCTCAAAGGGCTGGTCTTGGATTTGCGCGGCAATCCTGGCGGCCTGTTGAACGAAGGTGTAGGCGTAGCCGACAAGTTCCTTAAGCGGGGCCAGGTCATCGTCTCCCACCGCGGACGCAGTTCTCCGGAGAAGGTCTACCGCGCAGCCCATGGCAACGGCGGCAAAGATTATCCTCTGGTGGTTCTCGTCAATCGCGGAACGGCATCCGCGGCGGAGATTGTTTCCGGCGCGATCCAAGACCACGACCGCGGCTTGATCGTGGGCGAAGTAACCTTCGGCAAGGGTCTGGTGCAGACCGTTTATCCGCTTTCGGAAAACACCGGTTTGGCCCTGACGACGGCCAAATACTACACCCCTAGCGGACGCCTCATTCAGCGTGACTACAACGGTGTTTCGTTGTATGACTATTACTACGCCCGCGAGGATGACGCTGACTCGAACAGCGCTCCGTCCAACAACACCTCCAAGGAAGTGAAGCTCACCGATAGCGGCCGGGCCATGTACGGCGGAGGTGGCATTACTCCCGATGTAAAAGTTCCCACCTTCAAGCCCACTCGCTTTGAAGATTCACTGCTGCTCAAGTACGCGTTCTTCAATTTCGCCCAGCACTACTTGACCAACCGTCACGTGGACAAGAATTTTGAAGTGAATGACGCGGTGATGCAGGAATTCCACAAGTTCCTGGATGCCCAGAAAATCCCCTATACCGAGGCTGAACTCAACGAAGGCCAGGACTGGATCAAAGCCAGCATCAAGTCTGAAATCTTCATCGCCGAGTTCGGCCAGGAAGAGGGGCTGCGAGTGCGCGCGGAAAGCGACCCCCAGATTCTCTCGGCGCTCAACCTTCTGCCCAAAGCCAAGGAACTGGCGGACAACGCCAAGAAGGTCCTGGCGCAGCACGCTGCGGCACAACCGTCAAACCGGTAGTCTCATATTCAACCAAGAGCCCGCCGAACGGCGGGCTCTTGTATTTTCTGTCCAAGTCGGACACGCGATCGTATGTTCGTTTCCGAACGGGACTATCCCAAAAGCGCGCATGTCCGACCCCGGTCTTCCGCTTCCTGCCTCCTCTTTTTCTGTGTTTTCTCAAGCACTTAGCATTCGGAAACGCTTGGCAGCATTCGTGCTTCACAGTTTAATTGCGCGAGCATGAGAATCAGTCTTTCCCGGGCTGGCAGGGCATGACCAGCAGAGACGGAGGCGCAATGGCGCGCATTGAGCGGATTCGTGAGGTAGTGAGCGGGCCGCTAGACATGGACCAGTGGAAGCAGAAAACCGACGCCGGCTGGCAGTTGGTGGCGCTGGAGTGGCGTCGCGAGATCGAAGGCGAGGAGCGGGAACACACCATCATCATGGAAGAAGTGCCTTACGGGCTTCGCGTGGCTTCCGACTGCACCCGTCTGGAAGAGGATCCGGACGAAAGAAACGTTCTCATGCAGATGATGGAGCTGATCGTACAGGACCTTTCCGTCTCCGAGGTCGCCAGCGAGCTCAACCGCAAAGGGCTGCGGACGCGGCGAGGCTCGCCCTGGAACCCAGTGCACGTCTTCAACATGCTCCCGCGCCTGATCGAGGTGGGTCCCAAGATGTTCTCCACCGACGAATGGGAACAGCGCCGCGAGCGGCTGTTCCGCGCCGTTTAAGCGCAACTGGCATCGGCCTGACCTGCGCGGGTACAATTGCGTCTGCGTGAGCTCTTTCCTCGGGCTTTCGCAGACCGCCACGCCAGCCCATGCCAACCGACAACAGCCTGGTCTTCCTTTTCGACGTCGATAACACGCTCCTCGACAACGATCGCGTTACCGCCGATCTGAAGAAACATTTGGAAGCGACGGTCGGTCCGGAGCGCCAGCAGCACTATTGGGACTTCTTTGAACAGTTGCGCACTGAGCTGGGGTATGCCGACTATCTGGGCGCGCTGCAGCGTTATCGGCTGGAATATCCGCGTGATCCCGGATTGCTGACGGTTTCTCACTTTCTCGTCAACTATCCTTTTGCCACCCGGCTTTACGCGGATTCGCTGGACGTGGTGGAGCACGTGAAGCCCTGGGGCACGCCCGTGGTCCTCTCCGACGGCGACGTGGTCTTCCAGCCCCTCAAGATCGAGCGCTCCGGCATCTACGAAGCGTTCTCCGGTAACGTCCTGATCTACATCCACAAAGAACAGGAGTTGGCGGACGTGGAGCGCCGCTTCCCTGCCCAACACTACGTTCTGATTGACGATAAGCTGCGCATCCTCACCGCAGTCAAGAAGATCTGGGGCGCGAAGGTCACCACCGTCTTTCCCAGGCAAGGGCATTACGCTCATGACCCGCAGACGCTGGCCACCTATCCTCCGGCCGACCTCAGCGTGGAGCGCATTGGCGACCTGCTGAATCTTAGTTTGTCGGATTTCTTACTCAAATCGCCGGAGTGATCCTCGCGGATGGATTTCCTTGCAGCGCAGGTCAATGGTAGAGTGTTGCATCAGAATCACGATCAAAAAAAATAGGGAGAGTTCATGCCCAAATACGTCATCGAGCGGGAGATTCCAGGCGCTGGAAATCTCAAGCCCCAAGAGCTGCAAGCCATTTCTCAGAAGTCCTGCGGAGTTCTCAGGACCCTGGGCCCCCAGGTGCAATGGATACACAGCTACGTGACCCAGGACAAGATTTATTGTGTCTATATCGCCCCCGACGAAAACGCGCTTCGCGAGCATGCGCGACTGGGTGGGTTCCCGGCCAATAAAATCTCCCAGGTACGGGAAGTGATCGATCCGACGACGGCTGAATGAGCCGGGCGCGGCGGGAATGCCCACCGCATCAGCGCTTCACAGCGATTCCCTGCACCTCAAACCGGGCGCCGAACAGGAGTTTTCCCGAGCCGATGAAAGCACGCGCCGGATAGTTGCCGTGAAAGTAGGGGCGGTAGACTCCGTTGAAAGCGGCATAGTCGCCGACATCGGAGCAGTAAACGGTTACCGTGACCAGGTCATCCATGGTCATCCCGCCCGCTTCCACCGTGCGCTTGAAAGATTCCATCACCAGCCGGGCCTCTTCTTCCGCAGTGGCGCCCGGCTTGCCGGTCTGGGGATCGAGGCCAATGTGTCCGGCCACGTACAAGGTATTACCCGAGCGTACTGCTTCACTGAATGGCGCCGTGCTACCACCCGGCCGCGGGAGCACGATGTATTTTCGGGCACTATCGGCGGCCACGGCCAAGCCGAACACGGCCAAGACAAGGCCAATCGCGATCGCAAAACGATTCATAAGGGTCCTCCGTGTCACTGGCGGTCTAGTGTAGCAGTGGCCCGAGAGTCGCAGCGCGGAGAAGAGGATACTTACCCAAGTGAAAAGGAAGGCTCAGCCTGAGCGCCGAATCGGAGGGCAGGTCGGAGTGGACAAGCCCCGAATACGTTCGAGAATCGTGGAGCGTACTTGGCTCAGGGCTTTCTTATCGCCCAACAATTGATGTCCCCAGTGTGCGCCGATCGCCAGTGAGTAGACCTCAAACGCCAATTGCTGCGGATGCACAAACGCGTTAAGGTGCCCGGCCTTTCTGGCCTCCTCCACCGCACGGCTGAGGGTACGTAGCCATTCGCGCATGGCGGTGACAATGCTCTCCCGCACTGGACCGGGCCGGCTATCGAATTCGAAAGACGCCGCGGTGAAGAAACAGCCGCCCTCAAACACGCGGGTCTCCACGTGTTCCAGCCAGCGTTCGCAAAGCGCCCACAAACGCGGCATGCCCGGAGGCTTGGCCAATCCGGGGCGTACCACGTGCTCTACGAAAATCTCACGCGCCATGTCCACGGTGGCCAATTGGAGCTCCTCCTTGGAGCCGAAATGCGCGAACAGGCCACTCTTGCTCATTTTTAACTCGTCGGCGAGGCGGCCGATGGTCAGGCCTTCGAGGCCTTCGAGCGACGCGATGTTCACCGCGCGCTCGAGGATGTGCTGTCGTGTCTCTGCGCCCTTCATGCGTACGCGTGGAGATCCTTCACCAGTTCTTTGTGCGCATTGCGGAACGTCTCGGTCCAGGGCGACGGCCGTTTCGACGCCGGATCGATCTTGACGATGGTCCGCTGGCCGCGCGCGTACGGCAGGCGGCCGTCGGTGCTGGAGCAGAGGAACCCGTACACGCAGCTGGTGTT